>WFYJ01000271.1 GCA_015490175.1 Saprospiraceae bacterium
CACTCAATGAAACCGCAGCTTTCAGCCGCAGAGCGCCGCAGTTTGAACGCAGCTTTTGGCCAGGTTTAGAGTTTAGTGTTTAAAGTTTAAAGTTTTTATCGTTGATTATCAGTTTTGTCAAATCCTCGGTTCCTCGGTTCCTCACTCAATGAAACCGCAGCTTTCAGCCGCAGAGCGCCGCAGTTTGAACGCAGCTTTTTTCAACACCGAGCGCAGCGAGGTATCAACACCCGTCACCATTCCCCCAACCGTCCTATTTTTGCTGCGTCTCATAGGGGTGCTGCCCGGATCGGGCGGCTGAGATGACACCCTTTGAACCTGCCCGGGTAATGCCGGGAAGGGAATGAGGATCACAGCGCGCAGAGGCTGGGCCCTCATGGCGCTGTGCTGGTGGCAAAGCGCCTCCTGACCCCTGGGAAGGCGTATTGTTTCACCTTTTTTCAACCTTCATTTACCATGTACAAGTCTGTTGTTTGTAGTGTGGCAGTCCTGCTGTGGACGAGCCTGTCCCTTTTTGCGCAAGCAGAGCTGAGGGGCAGAGTGACCGATGAGCGCGGTCAACCGCTGCCGGGCGCCCATGTCGTGGTGCCCGAATTGCAGGAAGCCACGGTGACCGATGCCGAAGGCAAGTACCGGATTGGCGAGCTGGCCCCCGGCGACTACCGTATCCGCGTGTCGTTCGTGGGGTACGCGGACGAGTGGATGCGCACGCGCGTGCCTGCAGGGGTCGAGCGCGCCATTGTGAACGTGCAGATGCGGCGGCGCGTCTTCGAGCTCGACGAGCTGGTGGTCAGGGGCACGCGCGCCGATGCGCTGACGCCCTTCACCTACGTCAACCTGGAGCGCGAGGATCTGGAACCGCAGAACCTGGGCGTGGACGTGCCGTTTTTGCTGCAGTGGACGCCCTCGGCCGTCGTGACTTCCGATGCCGGCACGGGCATCGGCTATACGGGCATGTGGATTCGGGGCTCTGACCCTACCCGCATCAACGTGACCATCAACGGCATTCCGCTCAACGATGCCGAATCGCAGGGCGTGTATTGGGTGGATCTGCCCGACTTTGCCAGCTCGGCTTCCAGCATCCAGATACAGCGCGGGGTCGGCACCTCGACCAACGGGGCCGGTGCTTTTGGCGCCACCATCAACCTCAATACGCTGGAGCTGCGCAAGGAGCCCTATGGCGAAGCCCGTCTCGGCGCCGGCTCGTATGACACCTGGCGCGGCAACGTGCGCTTTGGCAGCGGCCTGCTGCACGATCGCTACGTGGTCGAAGGGAGGCTGTCGGTCATCCGTTCGGATGGGTATATCGAGCGGGCCCGTGCCGACCTGAAGTCGGCCTATCTGTCGGCTGCGCGCCTCACCGACAAGAGCTCGCTGCGTTTCACCGGCTTCACGGGGCACGAGATCACCTATCAGGCGTGGTATGGCGTGCCGGCGCAGTACGTGGACGATCCGGTGCTGCGCCGCTACAACCCGGCCGGCACGGAAAAAGCCGGCGCGCCCTACGACGACGAGGTGGACAACTACACGCAGACCCACCTGCAGATGCACTACACGCGCGAGCTGAACCGCAACTGGGACCTCAATCTGGCAGCCCACTACACGCGGGGCTATGGCTTCTACGAGCAGTACAAGGCCGACGAAGACTTTGGCGATTACGGCTTCGTGCCTGTCGAGCTGACCACGGCCTACTGGCCCGTGCAAACCCTTCCGGAAACGATCGAAGGGTACATCCAGGCGCCCGGCCTGTCGGTCTATACGATGCCGACCATCCAGCCCGGCGGCCAGGACACGGTCGTCGAGGCGCGCTACGTCATCGACCGCACCGACCTGGTTCGCCGTCGCTGGCTCGACAACCACTTCTACGGTACCATCTGGAACCTCCACTACACCGACAACGGCAAGCGGCTGCGCGCCACTTGGGGAGGTGGCTGGAGTCAGTACCTGGGCGCCCACTTTGGCGAGGTGATCTGGGCGCGCAACATGAGCTCGGCGGAAAAGGGCCACCGCTATTACGACAACGACGCCACCAAGACCGACTGGAACACGTTCTTGAAGGTGGGGTATGACCTGAGCTGGAAATGGCACGCCTATGTCGATCTGCAGTACCGCGGCATCGGTTATCGCTTTCTGGGCTTCAACGACCAGGGCGAGCAAGTGGATCAGGAGGTGCAGCTCGGCTTTTTCAACCCCAAGGCCGGCCTCACCTGGGACGTGGACGAGCACGCCCAGGCCTATGCCTCGTTTGCCGTGGCCAACCGCGAACCCAACCGCAACGACTACACCGAGTCGTCGCCCCGCAGCCGTCCCCGTCCCGAGCGCCTGTACAACGTGGAGGCCGGTTGGCGCAAGGAAAGCGATGACTACGCCCTCAACGTCAACTTTTACTACATGCATTACAAGGACCAGTTGGCGCTGACGGGCCGGATCAATGACGTGGGCGAGCTGACGCGCGTCAACATCCCGCAGTCGTATCGGGCCGGCATCGAGCTGCACGGCGGTACCGAGCTGGGCGCGGGCCTGCGCCTCGAAGCCGCCCTTACGCTGAGCCGCAACAAGGTGAAGGAATTCACCGAGTATATCGACAACTGGGATACGGGCGAGCAAGAGGTGGTGGTGCACCGCAATACCGACCTGGCCTTTTCGCCTTCGGTGATCGGCCATGCCGTGCTGAGCTGGGAGGTGCTGCGCGATCGCGCGCGTTTTGCCGGAAGGCAGCTCACCCTCAGCCTGGCCACCAAATACGTGGGCAAGCAATACCTGGACAATACCAGCAACGACGCGGCGGCCATTGCTCCCTACAGCTATACCGACCTGAACGTGCGCTACGTCTGGCAGCCGAAACACATGGGCGAGGTGGCCTTCACGCTGGCTGTGCGCAACCTGTTCGACAACCTGTACGTGACCAACGGATGGGTTTACCGTTACATTTCGGCGGGATACGATGCACGTCCCGACGATCCCTATGCCCGCCTCGAACACGGAAACCAGTACAATCTGACCGGTTATTATCCACAGGCACCCCGAAACCTGCTGGCGGGTCTTTCAATCAAATTCTGAAACGAAGGCCAGGCCGGCGTCACAGATGGTGCCACCATTCGTTTGGTGGTGCCATCTGCGCGCCTTTTTTTTGGGTTTGCCATGCTGAACTGGATATTCACATATGGAACCCTGATGCGCGGAATCCCTTCGCGGTTCGGCAATTATCTCGAAGCCAACGGCATGTTCGTGGGTGAAGCGCAGATGCCCGGTCGGCTGTACGACCTGGGCAACTACCCCGGTCTGATCTACGACGAACAAAACGGACGACTCATAACGGGTCACATTTTCGAGCTGATGGATGCCGAAAAGGTGCTCGAACAGCTCGACCGATACGAAGGCATCGATCCGGCTTCGCCGCCGCCCCACGAGTACCGCCGCGTGATCCGACCGGCCCTCTGGAAAGGAAAACGGGTGGCGTGCTGGGTGTATGAGTACGCGCTCGATACTGCCGGCAAGCCGGAAATCACGGATCCCAGCTACCTGGAATTCTGGCATCGCCACGAACAGCACCG
>WFYJ01000272.1 GCA_015490175.1 Saprospiraceae bacterium
AGAATACACTGAGTTTCACAGAGTTACAAAAACTGCGCTCAAACTGCGTCCATCTGCGGCTGAAAGCTGCGGTTTCAATGGCTGAGCAATCGAGCAATCGAGGAATCGAGGAATCGAGGATTTGAGGATTTGAGGATTTGACAAAAGGCTGATAGTCAATAAGAAAAACTTTAAACCCTGAACATCCACCCTCACAATCCGCGTAACGGGTTACGCGCCACGAAAAAAGGCACACACCTGCGCGGTGCATGCCTTTTGAGGTTTTCTGGCGGAGAGGGAGGGATTCGAACCCCCGGTACCCGTAATGGGTACACCTGATTTCGAGTCAGGCCCGTTCGACCACTCCGGCACCTCTCCTCGCAAAAGCGGACGCAAATTTACACATCTGCGCAAAAAATACCTCTGCGGGCAAAAAAAGTTGCGCGATTTTTCAGGCGGGGTCGGCGACAGGTATGGGTCGGGGCGGTCGTTGCAGGAATTCGCTGACCAGTTGTTCGGCCTGCTGCAGGGCATCTTCGAGCCGGTCGTTGACCAGCACGACGTCGAAGCGGGGGGCCCACTCCAGCTCGGCCGAAGCGCGCGCCATGCGTTTGCGCAAGCTCTCCTCGTCTTCGGTGTGGCGGTCGCGCAACCGCTGCAAGAGCGCCTCCTTGCTCGGCGGCATCACGAACACGGCCAGGCTCCGGTCGGGATAGGCCTGTTTGAGCTTCCAGGCACCTTTCACGTCGATGTCGAAAATGACGTCCTTTCCTTCTTTCCAGAGCCGTTCCACTTCCTGGCGCAGCGTACCGTAGTACTGGCCGGGATAGACCTCTTCCCACTCGAGAAAGTCGCCGTTTTTCACCCGTTGCATAAACTCCTCGGGCGAGAGGAAATAGTAGTCGCGGCCATGCTGTTCGTGAGGTCGGCGGGCGCGCGTGGTGGCCGAGACCGAAAACGCCAGATTGTCGAAGCGGTCGAGCAGGTGTCGTACGATGGTCGTCTTGCCGGCGCCAGACGGTGCAGTGAAAATGACGAGTTTGGACATGCCCTGTGCGGTTTACAGCGTGTTGGCTACCTGTTCTTTGATCTTCTCCAACTCCTCTTTCATCTGGACGACCAGCCGCTGGATGTCGGACGAGTAGGCTTTGGCGCCCAGCGTGTTGATTTCGCGGCCCATTTCCTGGGCGATAAAGGTGAGCTTGCGCCCCTTGAGTTTGGCAGGCTTGTCGAGCTGCTCGAGGAAGTACTGGCAATGCTGTGCCAGCCGCACCTTCTCTTCGTTGATGTCGAACTTTTCGAGGTAGAAAATGAGCTCCTGTTCGAAGCGGTTTTCATCAATCTGCTCCTTGCCCAGGTATTCTTCGAGCTGTTGTCGGATGCGGCTGCGCAACCTGTCGATGCGGTTGCGGTCGTGGGGGTCCACCTCTTCGAGGCGAGCCAGGATGGCTGCGATGTTCTGGCGCAGGTCTTTTTCCATGGCGGCCCCTTCGGCCAGACGAAACTGCTCCAGCTTTTCCAGTGCTTCATTGACGGCACCGAGGATGGCCTGCCACTCGGCTTCGTCCAGTGTGCCGGCTTCGGCGGCCACCACGTTGGGAATGCGGAGGATGGCCTGCAGGTAGTCGCCCTGCTCTATGCCCAGCTCATCGGCCAGACTGCGCAAGGTGTGGTAGTATTTGCGGAACAGTGCCGTGTTGAGGCCGTAGGCGTCGTCGCCCTGCAGCGACACCAGCTCGATGTTGACGTCGAGTTTGCCCCGCATGGCGCGCTCGCTGATGAGCCGCCGAAGTTCCATCTCCTTTTCGCGCAGGTTGGCACTGCACTTGAAGCGCACGTCGGTGTATTTGCTGTTGAGCGAGCGCACCTCGACGGTGATGGTCTTGTCGTTGAAGGTGCGTTCGGCCCGGCCAAAGCCGGTCATGGATAGCAACATAGGATTGGGCGATTGCTGTTTTTCAAAACGATTCGGGGCTACGGCTTCGGGCTGGCCAGACTTTGGGGGAATCGGCTTGAGGAGGCAACGGACAACCCGAAAGGTGGGCAAAGATAGGGGAAGGCAATGGCAATTCGCCGCTTTTGCCCGCACGGGAAGGCCTGTTGTGCCGCCCCTCTTGGGAGCAGAAAGGTTTACGGCCGGGCGCCGGGGCCGTGTAATCAGTTGATTGCTAAAGAAAAAATCGAAAAGAATGGCCCGATTGTTTCCGATTGATGAAAAATCTTTTGAAATTTGCCAGCCGTTTGGATGGAGTGGAGTCGTTATTCCATAATTAATTATAAACCAATTAAATAACAATGAGAAAAGCTGATTTGGTAGCTTCGATCTCGAAGAAGACCGGGGTAGAGAAGGTAGATGTCATCCAGACCCTGGAAGCCTTTTTCGAAGAGGTGAAGAATGCCCTGGCGCAAGGTGAAAACGTGTACATCCGCGGTTTTGGCAGCTTCATCGTGAAGAAACGCGCCCGCAAGATTGGCCGCCACATCAAGAAAAACGAGGCCATCGTGATCCCCGAACATTACATTCCGGCCTTCAAGCCTGCCAAGGTATTTGTCGAGCAGGTGAAAGACAACGTGAAGGCCCTTCCTGAAGACGGTCAGGCGAAATGAGGCTGACACCGTTGCAATGGGCTGTGATCGGGGGGGCGGTGCTGCTGGCGGTGCTGCTGGCATTCGTGTTGGACACGCGCCCTCCCGATCATGAGGCCCTTGAAAAATCGAGGGCACTGATGGCCGAGGCTGCCGATACGGGGGTGCTCGTGCAGGAAGCAAAAAAACAACTGGATCCGGCCAGCCTGGCTCAGGTGGAAAGCCTGGAGGTGATGGTCGAAGAAGCCGCCGACGACAGCTTGCGCGCCCGGCAGATGGAATCGCTGGCCGGACTGTGGTACCAACTGGGGCGGGCCGATGTTTCCGGCATCTATGCCGAGCGGATCGCCGAGCTGCGCAACGACGCCCCTTCATGGGCACTGGCCGGGACGACCTACTCCATTTGCATCCGGCAGCAAAAAGACGATCGCATCCGGCAGTTTTGCCGCGATCATGCGCTGACGGCTTTCGAAAACGCCATCTCGCTCGATCCGCAGGACCTGAACAGCCGCATCAATCTGGCGCTGGTATACGTCGAGATGCCGCCAGAAGACAACCCGATGAAAGGCATCCGGATGCTGCTGTCGCTCAACGAGCAATATCCCGACCAACCGGCCGTATTGTTGCAACTGGCTCGACTGGCCATACGTACCGGTCAGTACGAGCGGGCCGAGCAACGTCTGCGTCGGGTACTTGAACTGGACCCCGACAACCAGCGCGCCCATTGCCTGATGGCACAAGCCCTCGAGCAGATGAACCGGGCCGACGAGGCTTCGGCATTTGCTGCGCGTTGTAATGACTGAAAGTATTCATTCTTTTAACCAAAAAAGATTTTCCCTATGCCTTGTGGAAGAAAGCGCAAGCGTCACAAGATTGCCACGCACAAACGCAAGAAAAGACTGCGCAAGAATCGTCATAAGAAGAAGAACAGATAAGTCTGTGCGGGCAAGCCGGCAAGTGGTCGGCTTGCCGCCTGTCTGTTTTGCCCAAAGCCTGAACTGGCCCCCGGCCCGGTTGATCCCACCGCCGGCCTGGCCGCAAGGATGCATGGCAGTATGTCAGGAACAGCTTGTTTCCTGAACGTTCAATGATATAAGGCAATACCCCGCGAAAGCAGGAGGATGAATTGCCGGCCGTGGCGCATCTTTTTGTCGCCGGCCGCATTTTTCGAGACATGAGTGTCGAAACCAACCGTTGTATCTGACCGATTCTTCACCCGGCAGCCTGCCGTGGAAATGAACGGACGGGCGCGATACCAGGCAAGAACGACCAGCACACCTGCACTCCGAAAAACCGCTTTTGCCGAAAGGCCTGGTTTCGATACGTCTGACAGGTTCATTGGGTCCTTTCCTGCTCGCTCGATCGTGTGGTTTTGCCCGCGCACAATGAGCGCACCTCTTGTGCCGCTTCAAGGTCGGTCCGACGTGTCATGCCTTTTTCCGACCTGCTGCCGTGTCCTGCTACTTTTTCCTGCCTCTGATAGCAGATAGTCCGTTGCGGCAAGTCCTTTGTATACGGGAGTGGTCGGGGCGCTCGCAAAAACATCGTGACGTGGGAAAAGAACTGATTATCAACTCCACGCCCACCGAAGTGGAAATTGCCCTGCTCGAAGAGGGCAAGCTCGTCGAGTTGCACAACCAGAAAACCAATTCTTCATTTTCGGTAGGCGACATCTTTCTGGGTCGTGTGCGCAAGCTCATGCCCGGCCTCAATGCCGCGTTCGTCGATATCGGCCACAAGAAGGACGCTTTTCTGCACTACACCGACCTGGGACCCAAGCTGCGCAACCTGATCAAGTTTACCAACGGGGCCATCTCGGGCAGCCTGACCACCCACTTGCTCGACAACTTCAAGATCGAGCCCGACATCAACAAGCGGGGCAAGATCGATCAGGTGCTCGACAAACGACAGCCCCTGCTGGTGCAGATCCTCAAGGAGCCCATCTCGACCAAGGGCCCGCGCCTGTCGTGCGAGATCACCATCCCGGGCCGCTATCTGGTCATTACGCCCTTCAACGACGTCATTGCCGTTTCGAAAAAGATCAAGAGTGCCGATGAGCGCAAGCGTTTGCGCAAGCTGGTGGAGGCCATCAAGCCCAGGCACTTCGGGGTGATCGTGCGCACGGCAGCCGAAGGCAAGAAAGTGGCCGATCTGCACGAGGAGATGCTCTTCTTGCTGGGACAGTGGGAGCAGGTGTTCAAGCAGTTGCACAGAGCCAAACCCCCGATCAAGCTGCTCAGTGAGCTGGACAAGACGTCCAGCATCCTGCGCGATCTGCTCAACGAGAGCTTCGAGCGCATCGTCGTCAACGACGAGCAACTGTACGAAAACATCAAGAGCTACCTGAAGGCCAACATTCCCGAAAAGGCCCATATCGTGCAGTTGCACAAGGGGCGCAAGCCGATATTCGACCAATACGGCGTATCGCGCCAGATCAAGTCGTCGTTCACGCGTACGCCGACGCTGCCCAGTGGGGCCTACCTGGTCATCGAGTCGACCGAGGCCATGCACGTCATCGACGTCAACTCGGGCCACAAGATGAGCAGCAAGGACAGCGAGCGGGCCGTGTTGCAGGTCAATCTCGAAGCGGCCGAAGAGATCGCACGTCAACTGCGGTTGCGCGATATCGGTGGCCTTATCATCATCGACTTCATCGACATGCGCAACCCCGAGCACAAGAAGCAGCTCGTCAAGGCCATGCGCGAGTTCATGAGAAAAGACCGGGCCCAGCACACCATTCTGCCGCTGAGCAAGTTCGGGCTGATGCAGATCACCCGCCAGCGCGTGCGCCCCGAGATCAGGATCAGCACCGAAGAGGTATGCCCTGCCTGCAAGGGCACGGGCAAGGTCAACCCCACGATCCTCATCACCGACGAGATAGAGCGCGACCTGCGCTTCATCGTGCAGGCCAGACCCAAATCGAAAATCACCCTCAAGGTGCATCCTTTCATCGAGGCCTACCTGAAAAAGGACTGGCGCAAGCTGCAGCGGCGCTGGCTGCGCACGTTCAAGAAGTGGGTGCGTATCGAGGCAGACAATAACCTTTCGATGCTCGAATACAAGTTTTACGACGGCAACGACGATGAAATCCGGCTCACCTGAATCAGGGACAGCCACAGGGGGCCTTGCACGCCGCCAGCACCACGGTGATGAGCACGAAGAAAAGCAAGGAAGAGAAATTGCGTTTCATGGCTATTATGTTTCGGGCCTCCCGTTTCGGGAGGCTTTTTTGTGGGGCGCTGAGGGTTGAGGGGCCGCATCGGTATATCTGCTCAAATCAAAGTGGTTCGGAAAATCCTGTGGAATGGTTGAGAGTTTAGAGTTGAGGGTTTAAAGTTTAATGTTTAAAGTTTATGTTTTCAGGTATTTGTGAAGATGTGAGGCATTTGCTGAAATCCTCGGTTCCTCACTCATTGAAACCGCAGCCTTCGGGCGCAGAAAGCGCAGCTTGACGCAGTTTTTGCTACTCTGTGAAAATCAGTGCATGCTCAGTGCATCTCTGTGTAATTGAAATGATTTTTCGGCTTTTTTCAGCAGGCTCGCCATTCATATCCTGCGAATGCGTGCACCCAGTGCGTTGAGGCGCTCGTCGATGCGTTCGTATCCACGGTCTATCTGGTGGATGTTGTGGATGATGCTGGTGCCGTTGGCCGAGAGGGCGGCGATGAGCAGCGCCACGCCGGCGCGGATATCGGGCGAAGTCATCTCGATGGCGCGCAAGGGGTACTCGCGATTGAGCCCGATGACAGTAGCGCGATGCGGATCACACAGGATGATTCGCGCGCCCATGTCGATGAGTTTGTCGACGAAGAACAGGCGGCTTTCGAACATCTTCTGGTGGATGAGCACACTGCCCTTGGCCTGTGTGGCTACCACCAGCAGGATGCTCATGAGGTCGGGGGTGAATCCCGGCCAGGGAGCATCGTACACCGTGAGGATGGAGCCGTCGATAAATGTCTGGATCTCGATCTCGTCGAGAGCGGGCACGATGATGTCGTCGCCCTGGATGTGTGTGGGTACGCCCATGCGTTCGAACACGCGCAGGATGTTGCCCAGCTCGTGGACGTGGGCGTCCTTGATGGTGAGTTCCGATTGGGTCATGGCTGCCAGGCCGATGAAACTGCCGATCTCGATCATGTCGGGCAAGACGCGGTGGGTGGTGCCGCCGAGCCCCTCGACCCCTTCGATGGTGAGCAGGTTGGATCCGATGCCCGAGATTCTGGCGCCCATGCGCACCAGCATGCGGCACAGTTGCTGCACGTAGGGCTCACAGGCGGCATTGTAAATGGTCGTGGTGCCTTTTGCGAGGCAGGCAGCCATGACGACGTTGGCCGTACCCGTCACCGAGATTTCCTCCATGAGCATGTAGGTGCCTTTCAGTCGGGGTGCCTCGAGGCGGTATTCGCCCTTTTCCGGGTCGAAGTGAAAAGAGGCGCCCAGCTCTTTGAGGCCGAGCAGATGGGTGTCGAGCCTGCGCCGGCCGATTTTGTCGCCCCCCGGTTTGGGCAGGAAGGCCCGTCCGAAGCGTGCCAGCATCGGGCCCAGCAGCATGACCGAGCCGCGGATGGCGCGGGCATTGCGGTGAAATGCTTCCGTCTGAAAAAAGTCAAAGTCAATATTGCGGGCCTGGAAGGTCCAGGTATGCGCGTCGTGGCGCTGCACGTCCACACCCATGCCCTGCAGCAAGTGCACCAGGCGCTGCACGTCGAGAATGTCGGGCACGTTGGAGATGGTGACGGGTTGGTCGGTGAGCAGGGTGGCGCAGATGACCTGCAGTGCTTCGTTCTTGGCGCCCTGGGGCACGATCTGGCCCGAGAGCCGGTGCCCGCCTTCTACCTCAAATGCGTTCAGTTCCATTGTTTCGTTTTGTGATGCAGGGCACGCGCCCTGCAAAAGTGAGCACTTGCACGGCAGCCCTCGGCAAGGCGCGATCCGTTTGCACGCACGGGTTGCAAACGCATGCAGCCGGCTACCCACTCAGGGTGGCCGGCTGCAAAGCTATCTTTTGAAGCGGAAAAATCAGTTTTTCTTGCGTCGGCGCCGCTGGTTGCGACCGCTACCGTTGCCTCCCTGCTTTTTCTGGCGCTTGCGCTGCTTTTGCGAGCGGCCGTTTTGCGGCTGCTGTTGCTGGTCGGCAGGCACCAGGTTGGTGATGGCTTCGTCGTCATCCAGTGTCAACAGGCCGCCACTGAGCAGGCTCAGGTCGCTCTTGATGATGTCATCGTTGACGAACTGCTCGCGGCTCCAGGCCCGGTAGGCTTGCTTCATGTAGGCGGCGATGACCTTGACGAACTCACGGCGCTTCTCGTCGTCGTCCATCTCCATGGCCTTCTGGATGAGCCGCTCGACGTTGTAGCCATAATGGCGCAGCCGGATGTTCTTGTGAGGGTAGGGCAGCGGGTCCGGCTTGCGGTGCATCATCTCGCGCGTGGGGATTTCCCCGTCGGGCGGCATGACGTCCAGGTCGTAGTCGGCAATCTCGAAGATGTGGTGCCAGATCTTGATGAGGTGGTCTTCCTCGTTGCGCGTGGGCGGGTTGAGCATGAACATCAGCTCGGCTACTTTCTCCACGAAAGCTTGCCGCTTGTCGCGGTCTTCGATGGTCTTCGCGAACTTGATCAGGTTCTGAACATGGCGGCCATATTCCGGCATGCGCAGTTGTTCACGCTCGGTATTGTACTGGATCTGATGATCATCCTGGGTCGGATGGATGCTTCCTGTTTTCTCTTCCACAGCTGGACCGGGTTTGTGATGAAATTGGATTGCGAGCGGGTTGGGTGCCTGCGCTCCGCATGAATTTATGGGATCGAATCTCCGCTTTTTCAGATGTTCACTGTTTCTGTCTTACTCAACGGTTACCGACTTGGCCAGGTTGCGTGGTTGGTCCACGTTGCACCCCCGCATGACGGCGATGTGGTACGCCAGCAATTGCAGGGGGATGACGGCGAGCAGGGGCGACAGCGGGTCGGCCACGGCCGGGATTTCGATGACGTGGTCGGCGATGCGGCTGATGACGTTGTCGCCTTCGCGCACCACGGCCACCACCTGACCTTTGCGGGCTTTTACTTCCTGTACGTTGCTCACGATCTTGTCGTGATGGTTCTGGTTGGTGGCGATGACGAGGACCGGCATGTTTTCGTCTATGAGGGCAATGGGGCCGTGCTTCATCTCGGCAGCCGGATAGCCTTCGGCGTGGATGTACGAGATCTCCTTGAGCTTGAGGGCGCCTTCGAGCGCTACGGGGAACTGATATCCGCGGCCCAGGTACAGGGCATTGGCAGCATCCTTGTATTCGCCAGCGAGGTATTCGATCTGCCGGTTTTGCTCCAGCACTTTCTCTACCAGGCTCGGAATCTCTTCCAATTCGTAAAGCAGTTGTTGATACTGGCTTTTCGGGATGGTGCCCCGCTTGTGCGCCAGGCTCAGTGCCATCATCGTCAGCAGGGTGACCTGTCCGGTGAAGGCCTTGGTTGAGGCCACGCCGATTTCGGGGCCTGCATGGATGTATGAGCCGCAGTCGGTGGCACGGGCGATGCTCGACCCTACCACGTTGACGATACCATAGACCAGCGCATTCTGCTTCTTGGCCAGCTCGATGGCGGCGAGGGTGTCGGCTGTTTCGCCCGACTGCGAAATGGCGATCACCACGTCGTTTTCGCGAATGACGGGGTTGCGATAGCGAAACTCCGAGGCGTATTCCACCTCTACGGGTATGCGGGCCAGCTCTTCGAACAGATACTCACCGATGAGTCCGGCATGCCAGGAGGTGCCACAACCGATGATGATGATGCGGTCGGCGTTTTCGATGCGGCTGCTGTACTCATCCACACCACCCAGCTTGATCCAGCCCTCGCGTGCATTCATGCGGCCCCGCATGCAGTCGGCAATAGTACGCGGCTGCTCGAAGATTTCCTTGAGCATGAAATAGTCATAGCCGCCTTTTTCGAGCATCTCGATGTCGATGTTGACCTCATGCGTCTCGTAGGGTTGCTCGATACTGTCGAGCGAATGCACTTGCAGGCCTTTGTCGAGCGTGATGGTGGCCACCTCATTGTCGTTGAGGTACACCACCTTCTTGGTGTACTCGACGATGGGGGTGGCGTCGGAAGCAACGAAATATTCGCCCTCACCTATGCCGACGACCAGGGGGCTGGCCTTGCGTGCAGCCACCAGCTTGCCGGGGTCTTTGGCGTCCATCACCACGATGGCATAGGCCCCGACGACCAGGTTGAGTGCGAGGCGTACGGCCTGTTCCAGCGACAGGTCGCCCATTTCCTGGACCTCCTCGATGAGGTGCACGAGCACTTCGGTGTCGGTGTCGCTCTTGAAGACGTGGCCCTTCTCTTCGAGTCGTTTTTTGAGGGTGGCGTAGTTCTCGATGATGCCGTTGTGTACCAGCGTCAGCCGGCCATGGCCCGAAGTGTGGGGGTGCGCATTGATGTCATTGGGCTCGCCGTGCGTGGCCCAACGCGTATGGCCAATACCGACGTGGCCGTGCAGGTCGAACTGCTCGGCGTGCGCTTGCAGGTCGCTCACCTTGCCCTTGATCTTGCAAATTTGCAATTGGCCGTTGTGTACGGCTACACCCGCACTGTCATAGCCGCGGTATTCAAGGCGCTGCAGGCCTTTCAGCAGGATGGGCAGGGCTTCGCGATGGCCGAGGTATGCAACGATTCCGCACATGTGATTGGAATTTTTTTGGTGTATTGCTGCTTGCGCAAAAGAGTCCCACAAAGACAGGCTTGAATATCGGCAAGATCCATTGCTTGCTGCCCGCCACGGCACAGTTTTTTGTTACAACGTTCGCAGAGTCGGATTGCGCAGGATGTGGATGGATGGCTGCCGGACGGCGAAAAATTGGCGCAATGCACGGGACAGGCTTCTGCCCTTTACAGCCGTTCATGCAAAGAAACTTCATTTTCGCGCCATTTCCAAACGCTGCCATCGGCTGCCCGTCAAAGTTCCGTCCACGTCAGCTTGAGCACCGGCTTGCATTCGGGATGTTTCGAGCCAGCCACCACCACGCGCCGGGCATGGTCAGGTTTCGAAAAGACCGTGATGACGATGCGGGGCGGGGCAGTGCCATGCGCCATCCGCTGGAAATGCCCGGTGATGTTGGCGCGGTAGTATTGCCGGCCATCGCTGTCGGTCTCGAGCAGGCCGCCAAATGTGACGTCGAGCTTGTTCAGATCGCCAAAGTTGAGGGTCACGTCCTCGATGGCGATCAGGCGGTTGTCGTCGGTGAGCTCGGCCACGAGGATGCGTTCGGGCGGACTGAAGTCGGGGTCGTCGCCGGGCAGCATCACCACCGGTATTTCGAGCTCGGCCTTGTTGATGATCACGCCTTCGTCCCATTGTCGCACGTACGGCACCTCGATGAGCATGTTCACGCCGGCCATGCCCTGGATGAAGGCGATCGAGTCTGCACCCACCGGCACGTTCCAGTGCTCTTCCACCACGCTGCCCGTGTAGTCGTGTGCGAAGGTGCTCATGCGCACGCTGCGCAGGTCCATCGGGAAGCCATACTGATAGTGAAGCGTGTCGCGGTGGTAATAGACCACCAGGGCGGCCTGGTTTGTGCGCAGGTCGAAGGCGATGAGGCCGTTATTGACGGTGGTAGGCACCAGTTGGATGCCCTTGAAAAAGTCGAGGAAGGCACTGTCGGTGAGGAAGTAGTTGGTGTCGGCCTGGAAGAAGTTTTCGGCAAACACCTCGTCGAGGTGGACGCGCAGGTGCGGCACCGTCTGCACCTCTTCCGGCGCTCCGTCGTCGGTGTACGAGATCAGGGGCAGGCTGTCCACCGTGTTGGGCACGAACTCGATATGGCCGATGGGCTCGAGATTGGTCTGGAAGCTGGCGTTGGAGTAGTAGGTGCTGTCGAACTCCATCTTTTCCACTACGCGCCGGATCTCCATGCCGAAGGTCTCGTTGGTGCGCCCATAGAAGCCATCGGTGCGGTAGGGCAGCACCAGCACCATTGAGTCGAGCACGGCTTCCGTGAAGTCGGGCTTGGCGTAGAAGGTGCGTTGTACCTGGGCGTAGATCGTTGCGGTCACCTTGCCGAAAACCGGGTCCATCATGCTGCCGAAGAGATAGTTGGTGAGCTGGTTCTCGGGATTGGGGTGGTACACCAGCACGCTGTCTTCGGGCTGGATGCCCGTCAGGAGAGTGACCGTGTCGGTGTAGTGCACGCGGATGCCGTCGTTTTCGAGCAGGGAGGCGCCTACGGGGGTGGGATCGTTACAGGCGCTCAGCATGGCCAGTACCAGTACGCTCCACAGGATCGCGATGCGGTTCGTCTTCATTTCAGTTGTTGCGTTTCAAAAGTGCAGCCGGCACACAGTTTTTTCCGGCTTTCGCCAAAAGCGGCGCAAATATACTCGAAGCGTGGGGTTGCACGTGCTTTTGCACCGATGTGGGCGGTATTTGCCGAAAGGCAGATATCAAAAACGGCGACAGGCATCTGCCAATGGGATGCAGATGCCTGCCATAAGAGTGGGGCATAGTGTGCCCCCGGTTGTATCGGTTATCCTTTCACCTGCTCTTCTTGTTCGAGCAGCGTCTTGTAGAAGTCCACGTAAGCTTCGAGCATGGCTTCGGGCTCCTGGTAGGGCAGCAGTGGCTTGTCGAACTGCTCGACCAGAGCGCTGGTCTCGGGGCTCAGTACGGCGCTGCCCACGATGGCGGCGTCGGCCCACTTGAGGGCGCCCTGGTGCAGACCTATGCCGCCGTCTTCCTTGCGGTAGTCGGCCAGGTCTTCCGCTTCGAGGTCGTTGATGGCGGCCTTGCGGAAAAAGGCGTCGGTAAAGGTGTGCTCCAGGCTGTTGTCGTAGAGCGAGTAGATGATTTTGGCATCCTGGAAGAGCGGCTCGTTGCGGTAGGCCTTGCGAATGTACATGGGCAGCAGGCTCGTCATCCAGCCGTGCAGGTGCACGATATCGGGCGGCCACCCAAACTTTTTGACCGTTTCGATGACGCCTTTGCAGAAGAAGACCATGCGGTCGGGATTGTCTTCGAAGGGCTGACCCTCGTCGTCTTCGAAAACCGACTTGCGCTTGAAGAAGTCTTCGTTATCGAGAAAATAGACCTGCATGCGGGCTTTGGGCAGCGAGGCCACCTTGATGATGAGCGGATAGTCTTCGTCGTCCACGATGATATTCATGCCGGAAAGGCGCACTACTTCGTGCAGGCGATGACGGCGTTCGTTGATGGTGCCATATCGGGGCATCAGCACCCGGATTTCCATTCCTTGTTCCTGAACGTACTGCGGCAGTTGGCGGGCGATTTCTGAAATCTCGGAAAGGGCCGTGTACGGCTGCATCTCCTGAGTGACGATCAGGACCTTCTTCTTGTTTTCGTACATCATTTTTGTTTCAGTATTTCAACTCAATGAACGGATGCGCAAAGGTACGAATTTCAAGGGACTTGGCCCAAGCGGCACTCGCCCTTAACGCTTTGTTTACTTGTGTTATCTTGGCCCCTGCGATGTGGTCCGGCCCCCAGGTCGGATGGCGCCAACGACATTCTACAACATTTTGTTTATGCGATTGTTCAAGCGGGTCGAGGCACTTCAGCGCCATTTGCAGCAGCGCAAGACGGCGGGCGATGCCGTCGGATTTGTGCCTACCATGGGGGCTCTGCACGAAGGGCATCTGGAGTTGTTGCGGCGCTCCATGCGCGAGAACCAATGCACGGTTTGCAGCATCTTCGTCAACCCCACCCAGTTCAACGATCCCACCGACCTGGCGAAGTATCCGCGCATGCCGGAAAAAGACATCGCCGCTCTGGCACGCCTGGGCTGCGAGGTGCTGTTCATGCCCTGGGAAGAAGAAATTTACCCTCAGGGCAAGGACACGCCCACGCCCGAAGTGGATCTGCAGGGCCTCGACGCCACCATGGAAGGGGTGCATCGGCCCGGCCACTTCGCCGGCGTGGTGCAGGTGGTGCATCGGCTGCTGGAGATCGTGCAGCCCGACAGGCTCTACATGGGGCAAAAGGACTACCAGCAGTTCGTGATCGTGCGCCACATGATCCGACAGTTGGGGCTGCCCGTGCGCATCATCATGTGCCCCATCGTGCGCGAAGCGGACGGCCTGGCGCTCAGCTCGCGCAACCTGCGGCTCACGCCCGAGGCACGGGCGGCCGCGCCCCGCATCTACGAGGTGCTGAAAGAGGTGCTGGCCCAGACCGCGCGCCAGCCGGATGCCGATCTGGAGGCGCTGGCCGCTGCGGCTTTCGCCAAACTGGACCAGCTACCGCTGAAACCTGAATATTTCGAAATCGTGGACGGCACGACCCTGCAACCCGTTCGCACCCTCGACGAGGCCGACAGTGTCGTGGCCTGCACGGCCGTGTGGGCGGGCGACGTGCGCCTCATCGACAACATCATCCTCAAGTGGGAGGCGGATGAGGAAGAGTGACCGTCCCGACGGTTTTGCTTTGCATCTGTGCACCCGAATGGCGGCACACACCTGGCCGAACGGCACCTGAAGTCCTGTTTTCGAGACCAAACGCCACCCATGTCACGACGCATCTCCGTACTCTGCTTTCTGTTGGGCCTGCTGGCGCTGGCCGTGTCGGGCTGGTTGATGTGGGACCGGACGCAGCACGCGCAGCTCTGGCGCTATCTGCCGCTGTGGTTCCATGTGGGGCTGTGGTTGTTGCTCTCGGCCTGGTGGCTGGGGCGGCGCGTCGGGGCGGCATCGCTTCGCCGCGAGGTATGGCTGCTGTCGGGGCTGTCGGGATTGCTGCTGGGCCTGGCCTGGCCCCCCTTGCCGCTGGTCTTTCTGTTGTTCGTGGCCTGGGTGCCGCTCTGGGAGGCAGAGCGTCGCATCGCCGCTTCCGACCTTTCCCGGAAGGGGTGGGCCGCCTTTGGCGCCGGCTACCTGGCCTTCCTGCTGTGGAATGCGCTGACCACCTACTGGGTGACCAATACGGCCTTCGTGGCCGGCATCTTCGCCATCCTCGTCAATTCGCTGTTCATGGCGCTGGTCTTCACCGGCTGGCACCATACGCGTCGCTTGCTGCCGCGGCTGGGCGTGGCGCCCTTTGTGGCCTACTGGATGGCGTTCGAGTTTTTGCACCTCAACTGGCAGATCACCTGGCCCTGGCTCAACCTCGGCAACGCCTTTGCCCGCTTCCCGCAAATGGTGCAGTGGTACGAATGGACGGGCACGTTTGGCGGCACGCTCTGGGTGCTGGTGGCCAATGCGCTGGTGTGGCAACTGTGGCGTGGCCGCCAGGAAGGGCAGCCTTTCGGCAAATGGCGCCCGCTGCGGCTGGCGCTCGTGCTGGTGGTGCCCCTGCTCGTGTCGTGGTGGCGGGGCCTGGCCGTGGAAGAAAAAGGACGCCCTGCAGAGGTGGTCGTCGTGCAGCCCGACTTCGAGCCGCACTACGAAAAATTTGCCGTGAGCGCCTCGGCCCAACTGCAGCGCTTCCTGAAGCTGTCGCGCCGCGGACTGACTGACAGCACGGCCTGGCTGGTCTTTCCCGAAACGAGCTTCGGCGGCATGGACCGCGATCGCCTCGCCATGGATCCGCTCATCATGCGGCTGCGCCGCTTCATTGCGCAGTGGCCGCGCCTCAAGCTCGTGACCGGCATTGCCGCCTACCGCATTCTGCCGCCCGATGTGCCGGCCACGCCTTTCACGCGCTACACGCTGCGAGGCGGCGATACCATCCGGTGGGAGGCCTACAACGCCGCCATCCAGCTCAGCAACGAGACCGACACCATTCCCTTCTACGCCAAGTCGAAGCTGGTGCCCGGCGCCGAGTTTTTGCCCTACAAGGACGTGCTGTTCTTCCTCAAGCCCATCGTCGATGCGCTGCAAGGCTCGATGGCCGGCCATGCCACCCAGCCCGAGCGCGCCGTCTTTGCCAGCCGCGATGGCCGGGTAGGGCCCGTCATCTGCTACGAGAGCGTCTATGGCGAGTACTACACCGGCTACGTGCGGCAGGGCGCTGAAGCCATCTTCATCATGACCAACGACGGCTGGTGGGACAAGACCGCCGGCCACCGCCAGCACCTGATGTACGCCTCGCTGCGCGCCATCGAGACGCGTCGCAGCATCGCCCGCTCGGCCAATACCGGCATATCCGCTTTCATCGACCAGCACGGGCGCATCCACCAGGCCACGGCCTATGGCGAGGAAGCCGTCATTCGGGGCACCATCCGGCTGCGCGATGACGGCCCCACCTTTTACGTGCGCTATGGCGACTACCTCGGACGCCTCGCCGCCCTGTTGGCCGCCATTTTTGCCTTCAACGCGCTGTCGCGCAAATGGCGCAGCCGGCGCAGCGGCGTCGAATGGCCCAAGATTCTGACGAAGTGAACATTTTTGCGCAAGCGGCATTCACGCATGCCCGGTCAGTCAAAAGCCATTGCGCGTGCTCAAGATAGCCTGGTCGCCAATCTACAAATACGAGCTCCCGCCCGGCCATCGCTTCCCGATGGAGAAGTACGCGCTTTTGCCCGAGCAACTGCTCTATGAAGGCACGGTCACTGACGACAACTTTTTCCAGCCCGGGCCGCTGCCGCTGGAGCTGTTGTTCCTCACGCATCAGCGTGCGTACTGGGGCAAGCTGTCCGCACAGCGCCTTTCGGCAAAAGAGGTGCGCGCTATCGGCTTTCCCATGACGCCGCGCCTCGTCGAGCGGGGCCTGTACATCGCCAACGGCACCCTCATGGCGGCGCGCCATGCCCTGCAGCACGGCATCGGCATGAACATTGCCGGCGGCACGCACCACGCCTTTGCCGACCACGGCGAGGGCTTCTGCGTGCTCAACGACATCGCCATCGCCGCCAACGCCCTGCTGGCCGAAGGGGCCGTGGCGCGCGTGCTCGTCGTCGATCTCGACGTGCATCAGGGCAACGGCACGGCGCGCATCTTTCGCGGCCGCAGCGAGGTATGCACCTTCAGCATGCACGGCGCGCGCAACTATCCGGCGCGCAAGGAGCAGTCCGATCTCGACATCGGCCTGCCCGACGGCACTACCGATGCGCTTTACCTCGGCATCCTGCGCGAGACGCTACCCGCTCTCCTCGATCATGTCGAGCCCGACATCATCTTCTTCCAGGCCGGAGTAGATGTGCTGGCTGAGGACAAGCTGGGTCGGCTGTCCCTTACCCTCGACGGCTGTGCGCGGCGCGACCGCTTCGTGCTCGAAACGGCGCGAAAAAATGGCGTGCCCCTCGTAGTGAGCATGGGCGGCGGCTATCCGCACCGCCTCGCTACGCTCATCGAGGCGCACGCCAACACCTACCGCCTGGCACAAGAGCTCTTTTTCTGATGGCTCAGGGCCGCAGCACCACTTTTTGCGAAAGCGAGACCTGCGGCCCCCGTGCCGTGAGCATATAGACGCCTTGCGGCAAAGGGCGCCCGCCGGCGTCGCGGCCATCCCACGTCCACTGGTGAATGCCCTGGCGCAGCCGGCCGTCGTGCAGCACGGCCACTTCGCGCCCGTCCAGGGCATGCACGCTCAAACGCAGCGCACCGGACTCGGGCCACTCCATCTGCACGAAGAGCACGTCGTGGAACGGGTTGGGAAAGCATTGCCAGGTGAGGGCCGGGGCAGCAGCTTCGTCCGCATCGGTCGTAGTGCCCAGCCGATCGATCAGGAAGGCCTGCGTGCTGTTGGTGGGGGCATGGTAGCCGTAACCGGCGATGTAGCGGCCGTCGGCGCTGACGGCGAGCGCTTCGGTCAGCCAGGAACCGTCGCTCAGCGCGTCGGCAAACACCTCGTTCAGGTCTTCGATGCCCGTGTCGGGCGTCCACCAGAAAGCGCGGCCCGGCGGTTGCCCTCCGGCCAGGGCCGTGCCCACCACCACCTCACCGTCGGCCGACACGTCCATGGCCGAAGCTGCGTAGATGGGGCTGCCCGGCAAGCCGAGAAAATGGAGCGCCGGCGTCTGCGTGTCGAGCAGGAAGGGTTCGGGTTGCAGCGTCTGTCCGTTGAAGCCGCCGCCCACAATGTAGCGACCGTCGGGCGAGATGGCGTTGGCCTCACTGAGTACCGAAGGCACCAGCGAGCCGGTCAGCAGCCCTGCGTACGTCTGGTTGAGGTCTTCGGCGCCGCCGTCGGCCGTCCAGCGAAAGGCCACGACGTTGTTGTTCGGATCGCTGAAGAAGCCGACGATGGTCTGACCGTCGGCGGTGAGGTCCTTGGCATAGCCCGACCAGTCGTTGTCGAGGAGGAACGTCCAGCCGCTGCCTGAGGCCCATGCTGCCGGGCGCGGATGGGGTGCTTCGGTTGCGCCCGCAATGCGCGCTCCGTCGGCCGACACGGCCTCGACGTGCAGCAGTTGACCGAAAGTGCCCAGGTCGGTCATGCCTTCGTCGGCGCGCCACAGAAAGGCGTGGTGCGCGCCATTTTCGGTCTCGGTCACCCCGGCGATCCAGGTGCCCGTGGGGTCGCTGGCATCGGCCTGGCTCGTTGCAAAAGGCGAGGAGGAAAGCGTGCCCAGATCGGTCATGCCCGTCTGGGGCGTCCAGCGGAAGGCGTGTGGCCAGCCCGTGCCGAAGTCGGCGCTGCCCACCAGCACGAGCCGGCCGTTGGCATGAGCTACGTCGGTGGCTTTGCTGTCGGTCACTCCGCCCAGTGCGCCCGGCCAGAGGAGTTGCTGGGCTGCAAGGGGCGCCGCAAGCCACCACAACAGAAGGCCGAAGAAAATTCCTGTCTTGCGCATGGCTTTCCGGTTTTTGGTTTTCCGAAAGGAAGAAATACGATCCGCCAGGAAAAACGCCGGGCGCCAGCAAGGGGTTGGGTCGGATTTTGCGAAAGCGACAATGAGATACGGGTGATGGGTTTTGGCCTCGCGAGGCGTCTTGCTGCGATGCAGCGCATGGAAGGCTCAGCAAGGAAGGCCTGCTCGCTGCCCATGCTCAGGAAGAAGCGCCGTTTCCGAGGAGAAACGGCAGGTAGTTGTCTTTGTGGATGAGCTGAAAGTCGGCTTCGGGATAGGCTTCTTGCCACGACTTCGGCGGCTTTGCGCGGCGCTTGTTGAATTTGAATTCATAGGCGTGCAGGGCGCCGTCCTGCTCTTCCACATAGTCCAGCTCGGCGCCGCTGTGCAAGCGCCAGAAGTACTGGTTGGCGTATTGCATGTGGTTGTGCAGCCACTTGGTGCGTTCGATAAAGAGATAGTTTTCCCACAAGATGCCGACATCGGTACGCGATTCGAGTGGCGCGAACTGATCAATCAGGGCGTTTCTGATACCAGTATCGAGGAAGAACACCTTTTTTTTCTTGCTCACCTCTTTGCGGAGGTTGCGGCTGTAGCTGCTCACCACCTTGATGACGAATGCTTTTTCGAGCAAGTCCACGTACCGCTGCACGGTGGCTGATGCCATGCCCAGTTTCTGCCCCAACTCATGCCAGGAAACTTCCGAGCCCGACTGAAACGCGAGCAGGCGCAGCAATTGCCGCAACTGTTGGCTGTTGCGCAATGATGCCAGTTCGAGCACGTCTTTGTAAAGATAGGCCTCGGTGAGCTCCTTGAGCAACCGAATCTTCATCTGGCGCCCTGGTGTCCGCACGATTTCCGGGTAACTTCCGAAAATCATCCATTCGGCCAGGCGTGTGTGGTAGGTCATCGTACCGTAAGCGCGGGCGAGCTCGTCGGCAGAAAGGGGGTATAGCCACCAGGTGAGTGTGCGCCCGGTCAATGGCTCGAAGGTGTGATTGGCCAGCTCGAGCGAAGATGAGCCCGTAACGAAAAGACGCACTTCAGGCAGCTCGTCGTGGATGATTTTCAGATTGATACCGATGTCGGGTATCCGCTGGGCTTCGTCGATGAATACCAGGTCGTAATCGGCAAGAAAGAGCCTGAGCGTGTGCAGGTTTCGCGAGCTGAATACTTCCTGCATGGGGTCGAGGTCGGCATTGACCCGGAGGATGCGCCGCCCTTCCATAGAATCGAGCAGATGATGGGCAAGAGTGGTCTTGCCTGTTTGTCGTGCCCCGTACAGTATGACGACTTTGCGCAGCGGCCCGGAAAGGGCTTCTTTCAGCTGTGGCTCAATGATTCGCGGAATCCATGCAGCAGAGGTCGTCATAACACGTTTTGCTGTAATTTTTGAAATTTGATTTCAAAATTACCTGTAATTTTTAAAGTTGAGTTGAAAAATTCAGTCGAATTTTCGGAGCGATCATTCCGCTTGCCCGGTCCGATCCCTCCAGCGCAGCGACAGGCACGTCAGGCCGCCGTCCATTTTCCGGAACTCGCTCATGGGCACTTCAATGACCTTTTTGCCTTGCCTTTCGGCAAAAGCACGGGCGGTGGGGTAGCCCCGGGGCAGCAGGATGCAGTCATTGACGGGCAGGCAGTTGGCGGCGTAGGCTTCCTCGGCCGGAAGGGGGAAGACGGCGAACCCCTTGAGCTGGCGCGCAAACCAATCGGTGCCGAGGAAATGTGCGGTATCCAGCGCGGTGAGGCCCGTTTTGAGGTGGAGCACGCCCTGCACGGGCACGAGCTGTACGGTATAGCCTTCCCCTTCGAGGATTTCGGCCAGTTGGCGGGCGCCATGCTCGTTGGTGCGGCCGGACAGACCAATGAAAAAGGTGTGGCCGACTTGCAGCACGTCGCCACCTTCGAGCGTGCCGGGCGGTTCGATGTGCGCGATTTGCCGAAAGGCGGAAAGCACCTCAATGATGGCCTCTGCTTCGCCGCGCCGCGAGGGGGCGCCTGGTCGGGTGATGACGGCTGTGCGCTCGGTGATCACGGCCACGTCCTCCACGAAACAGCCGTCGGGATAGCGCGCATCGGCATCCAGAACGATCACTTCCAGTCCGGCCCGGCGCAGGGCGTCGCAGTAGGCTTCGTGTTGCTGCAGCGCCAGATCATGGTCAGGACGGCCCAGTGCGGCCGTAGTGAGCCCTTCGGCGAAGTTGGGGCCGGGGCGGCGTACGAGTGCATGGGTGAAGTGAAACATGGTTGGCCGGGTTTATACGCAACACAATTCGGTTCGGGAATTATGGACGATTGTCAATGGACGATTTTCCAAGATGGAGAGCGGAGAGATGGAGTGAGGGAGTGACCGACCGCGCAAACTGCGTCAGCGCTGCGTCTTCTGCGGCCGAAGGCTGCGGTTTCAATGGCTGAGAATTCGGGGAACCGAAGAACCGGGTATTTGACAAAATACTGATAATCAACAAGAAAGACTTTAAACTTTAAACCCTAAACTTTAAACCCTCAACGCTCAACCCTCAACCATTGCCACAGGATTTCCCGAACCACTTTGATGCGGGTATAACTGGTGGAATCGGTCAAATCGGTACACCCGCACTCCGTCACTCATTCTCTCCTCACTCTGTCCCTCTTTCACTTCATCTCATCGCTCATGCTTGCGTTCCTGCGCGTCTCAAGGTTTGCTATGTTTGCCGAAAGGCGGCCTTTCGGACTGCTGCAAATGTGCATTGCTCATCAAAAAATCACCCGACATGCGAAGCCTTTTTTTGTGTTTGTCGCTGACACTCTGGTTGCCTTCCTTTGCCCAGATCGAAAAGGCGCCTCCGCGTCAGCGGGGCGAAGGGCCCTGGCCTCAGCTCATCATCCGCGGCGTGACGCTCATCAACGGCAATGGTGCGCCGCCCTTTGGCCCGGTGGATATCGTCGTCGAGCAGAACCGCATCCGGCGCATTGTACCCGTGGGTGCTCCCGGCATGTCGCTCGAGGGCGTGCGCCGGCCCGAGCTGGCGCCCGGCGGCAAGGAGCTCGACTGCGAAGGCATGTACGCGCTGCCCGGATTCGTGGACATGCACGGGCACATCGGAGGCGAGGCCCAGGGCACGCCGGCGGAATACGTCTTCAAGTTGTGGATGGCGCACGGCATCACCACGATCCGCGACCCGGCCTGCGGCAACGGCCTCGACTGGGTGCTCGAACACAAGGAAAAAAGCGCGCGCAACGAGATCACGGCGCCGCGCATCATGGCCTACACGGCCTTCGGTCAGGGCTGGGACCATCGGCCCAGTACGGCCGAGGAGGCGCGCCAGTGGGTGCGCGAGAACGCCGCCAGAGGAGCCGACGGCATCAAGTTTTTCGGTGCGCCGCCCGAAGTGATGGCCGCCGCCCTCGACGAGAACAAAAAGCTCGGCCTGCGCTCGGCATGCCACCATGCCCAGATGGACGTGGCCCGCTGGAACGTGTTGCACTCGGCCCGTGCCGGCCTCACCACCATGGAACACTGGTACGGCTTGCCCGAGGCGCTGTTCACCGACCGCACCGTGCAGCACTATCCGCCCGACTACAACTACCGCAACGAGCAGCACCGCTTCGAGGAAGCGGGCAAGCTGTGGAAGCAGGCCGCGCCGCCTTACTCGGAAAAGTGGAACGAGGTGATGGATGAGCTCATCAGCCTCGACTTCACCATCGACCCCACCTTCAACATCTACGAAGCCAGCCGCGACCTGCACCGCGCGCGCCGCCTCGAGTGGCACGAAAAATACACCTTGCCGTCGCTGTGGCGCTTCTTCCAGCCCAGCCGCATCTCGCACGGCTCCTACTGGCATTACTGGGGCACCGAGCAGGAGGTGGCCTGGAAAGAGAACTACCGCCTGTGGATGACCTTCGTGAACGAGTACAAGAACCGCGGCGGGCGCGTCACGGCCGGTTCCGACTGCGGCTATATCTGGGAAGTCTATGGCTTCGGCTATATCCGCGAGCTGGAACTGCTGCGCGAGGCGGGCTTCCACCCGCTCGAGGTGATTCGCGCCGCCACGCTCAACGGCGCCGAAGCGCTCGGCCTCGACGATCAGATCGGCACCATCGAGCCGGGCAAGCTGGCCGACATCGTCATCGTCGAGGAAAATCCGCTCGAAAACCTGAAAGTGCTTTACGGCACCGGCGCCATCAAGCTGAACGAAAACAACGAAGTGGTGCGCGTCGGCGGCGTCAGGTACACCATCAAAGACGGTATCGTGTACGACGCCAGGCAGTTGCTCGAAGACGTGGCCCGCATCGTCGAGGAGGCCAAAAAGCGCGAAGGTTTCGAGATCAGGCAGCCCGGCGCCGACTGGTGACGTTGATTCAAGGGCGAGTGCCTTTCGGCAAATACGGCCCGCCCTTTCGTTTTGCCCGAGCCAAATACCGGAGGTCATGGAATTCACCGATCAACTCGGACGTCAGATCGTACTGCATACCTGGCCGCCACGACGCATCGTGTCGCTGGTGCCCTCGCAGACCGAGCTGCTGGCCGACCTGGGCCTGGAAGAAGAGGTTGTGGGAATCACCAAATTTTGCGTGCATCCGGGACGGTGGTTCCGCACCAAGACGCGCGTCGGCGGCACCAAAAAGCTGCATCTGGACCGCATCGAGGCCCTTGCGCCCGATCTCGTCCTGGCCAACAAGGAAGAAAACGAGCGCGCCCGGATCGAAGCGCTGGCCGCCCGCTTTCCCGTATGGGTGAGCGACGTGGCCAACCTCGAAGATGCCCTCGACATGATCCGCAGGGTAGGGGCGCTGACCGGCCGTGAAGCGCCCGCCGTCGATATGGCCACCCGCATCCGCGAAGGCTTTGCCCGTCTGCGCCAGGCCTCGTCTGGCCAGCCGCCCCTTCGCGTGGCCTATTTCATCTGGCGCAACCCCTGGATGGTGGCCGGTGGCGGCACCTTCATCCAGTCGGTGCTCAAGGCGGCAGGCTTCCACAACGTTTTTGCCGAAAGGCCGCGCTACCCGGAAGTGACGATTGAAGAGGTGGCGCAGGCTGCGCCTGACGTGTTGCTGCTGTCGTCCGAGCCGTTCCCCTTTGGTGAGAAGCACATCCGCGAATTGGCCGAATTGTTGCCCCACATTCCTGCGGTGCTCGTCGATGGCCAGATGTGCTCGTGGTATGGTAGTCGGCTGCTGTACACACCCGACTATCTGGCGCGCCTGCAGCAACGCCTTGTCGGAAGCGCATCGTAGCTTCAGGCTTCGCCCAAAAAACACCATTCATGACACGTCTTTTTTCCGCACTGATCGTTTTGCTTTTCCTGGCATGGGCGCTCCCCGCCCAGCGCGCATCCGAAGCGACAGGCCCCGCCTTCCGTGCGGGCAGGGTCGTATTGCAGTTGGAGGCCGACCAGGACTTCTCTGATTTCCTCTTTGCCTTTCGGCAAATGCATCCGCGTGCACCGATGCCCCTGCGCGTTCGGGCTCTGTCCGAGTCGTCAGGCCTGTGGCTGGCAGCCGTACCTCAAGGCCGGGAGCGCGAGATGATGGCTGCCTTTCGGCAAATGCCACAGGTGCGCGCCGCCCAGCTCGACTACGAACTGCAGCCGCGCACCACCGTGCCCGACGATCCGCTCTTTACCCAGCAGTGGGCCCTCGAGGCCATCGGCGCCCCGGCAGTGTGGGACATCGCCACAGGTGGCCGTTCGGTCAGCCAGCGCGAAATCGTCATTGCCGTCGTGGATGGCGGGTTCGACATCTGGCACGAAGACCTCATCGCCAACATCTGGACCAACCCGCACGAAGTGCCCGGCGACGGCATCGACAACGACGACAACGGCTACATCGACGACGTGTACGGCTGGAACTTCATCGCCGACAGCCCCGAACACAAGGTCAACACCAGCCTGCCCAACCCCAATCACGGCAACAACGTCTGCGGCGTCATCGGCGCCGAAGGCAACAACGCGGTCGGCGTGGCCGGGGTCAACTGGCAGGTCAAGATGCTGCCCATGGAAGCGCGCTACGTGTCCGAGATCGTTTCGGCTTTCGAGTATGCGCGGCAACTGCGTGCCCGCTACAACGCCTCCAATGGCGCCGAAGGAGCTTTCGTCGTGGCCGTCAACGGCTCCCTGGGCATCGATCAGGTGTGGTGCGATGATATCCCTTCATGGCAGGCCATGTACGACCTGCTGGGCCAGGCAGGCATCCTCAGCGTGGCGGCCACCACCAACGACAGCCTCAACGTCGATGAAAAAGGCGACATGCCGACCACATGCCCGAGCGAATTCCTCATTGCGGTGACGGCCTCCGACGAGCGCGACCTGCACGTCAAGTCGGGCTATGGCGCCACTTCGATCGACCTGGCTGCTCCCGGCCGCAACATCACCACCACCGCCAACGACCACGGATACAGCACCGGCCAGGGCGGTACCTCCATGGCGGCGCCTTTCGTGGCCGGGGCCATCGGATTGCTCTACGCCATGCCTGTCCCCGAGCTCGATGCCTTGGCATTGAGCGACCCACCCGCTGCGGCGCGGCTGGTGCGCGAGGCCATCCTCCAGACGGTCGCTCCTGTGCCCAACCTCGAAGGAAAGAGCGTCACTGCCGGCCGCCTCGACCTGTTCGAAGCCATGCATTTTCTGCATGCCTGGACCATTGCACGCAGCGAGGAGCGACAGGAGGGCAACTTTTATTTCACCTACACGGGATACCGCGGCCTGCTCAACGTCTGGCCCAACCCTTACGCCGGAGGCGAACTGCAACTCACCTATGCAACCCCCACTTTCGAGCCGGTCACCCTCTATGTGTACGACATGCACGGCAGACTCATGTATCAAAAAGAGCAAGCCACCACGCCCTTCGAACCCCAGACCATCCGTATCCCCAATGCAGCAGCATGGCCCCCGGGAGTCTATGTGGCTGCACTGAAAAGCGACATCCATCCGCCCATCACCCGGCGCATCATCAAAGTGCCCTGAGAGGAGCGCATACACCGAAACAATTCGTACCTTTGCGCTGTTATCACCTGCGCATGAGCAAAGGCAAATGCGCTCAAAATTTTTTCGAAATAATTTTTTGAGAAAAACCAAACCGCTTTATCTTTGCACGCGCATTTGAAAAGGCCATGAATCGCATGGTCGAAATTTTGAGGAAAACATGGCTCCGTAGCTTGATTGGATAGCGCATCCCGACAGAGGTCGGGAAGGTTGGCGGTTCGAGTTGGGGGGGTTGTTTGGATTGAAATGCGAAATTTTGGCTCCGTAGCTTAATTGGATAGAGCACCTGACTACGGATCAGGAGGTTGGAGGTTCGAGTCCTCCCGGAGTCACGAAATTATTGACAGGCGGGAAAGGTTTGAACCATCCGTAGCTTGATTGGATAGCGCATCCCGACAGGGTCGGGAAGGTTGGAGGTTCGAGTCCTCCCGGAGTCACGAAATTATTGACAGGCGGGAAAGGTTTGAACCATCCGTAGCTTGATTGGATAGCGCATCCCGACAGGGTCGGGAAGGTTGGAGGTTCGAGTCCTCCCGGAGTCACCAGCTCTTTCAAAGTGGACATAATGCATTTTGTCCACTTTACTTTTTTTGGACCCCAGGTCCGGAATGCGAAAAAAGCAAGTCATGTCGAAGGTCTGCCAACTGACTGGAAAGCGCCCGATCACGGGCAATAACGTTTCGCACTCGAACCGCAAGACGAAGCGTCGTTTTCTGCCCAATCTGCAGAAGAAGCGTTTCTACATCCCCGAGCTCGACAAGTGGGTGACGCTCAAGGTGAGCACCAGCGCGATGCGTACTATCAACAAGCTGGGCATCTACAACTACCTCAAGAAGCTGGAGCGCAAAGGGATCGATACGGGTGTGAAACTCTGATATTTTCAACGATAAACTGCATTGAGCCATGGCCAAGAAAGGAAAAGGCAACCGCATACAGGTGATTCTGGAGTGTACCGAGCACAAGAAGACCGGCCTGCCTGGCACGTCGCGCTACGTCACCCAGAAGAACCGCAAGAACACGCCGGAGCGCCTCGAACTGATGAAGTACAACCCGATCCTGCGTCGCAAGACCTTGCATCGCGAGATCAAGTAATTTTCGGGCGTGGCATTGCCGGCTGGCATCATTTGGCTTTGTCAGCCCATTCTTCGACTCTAAAAGCAAAGTAACATGGCCAAGAAAGTAAGTAAGAACGCCCGCGTAGCCCAGCGTGCTCAGAATGCCGGTACCGGTCGCGACCACGTCAAGGTCGTTCAGAGCATCAAGGATCCCAAGACGGGCAAGTACACCTACAAGGAAGTCATCATCCACAAAGACAAGGTGAAGGAGTTTCTTGCCAAAAAATAATGGGCGAATCCTTCACCTGATCGAAGAGGCTTTTCCGGGCATCGTCCGGGAAAGCCTCTTTGTTATACTCCACGCAATGCCGTTTGGAACTTTTTGACGATAGTCGATGGACGATTTTCAGAGCGGGAGAGATGGCGTGAATGAGCGACAATGTGCAGGGAAAGCGTGTAGGGGTACCGATTGACCAATTGCCCTGGGCAAACCCTCAACACTACACGCTCAACCCTCAACCAATAAAAATACAGCCATGAGCTTTTTCAAGAAATTTTTCAGCAGCAAGGATAAAAAGGAAGACCTCGACAAGGGGCTCGAGAAGACGCGTGAAGGTTTGCTCGGCAAGCTGGCGCGTGCCGTGGCCGGCAAATCGACCGTGGATGCCGAGGTGCTCGACGAGTTGGAGCAAATCCTCATTACCTCGGACGTGGGCCTCGATACCACCATCAAGATCATCGAACGCATCGAGGCGCGCGTGGCCCGCGACAAGTACATGAATGCCGCCGAGCTGGACCGCATCCTGCGCGATGAGATCGTGCAGTTGCTGGCAGAGAACAATACCAATGATGTGAGTGGGTTCGATTTGCCGGAAGGCGTCAGGCCCTATGTGATTCTCGTGGTGGGGGTCAATGGCGTAGGCAAAACGACGACCATCGGCAAGCTGGCCGCTCAGTTCAAGAAACAGGGCAAGAAGGTGGTGCTCGGTGCCGCCGACACCTTCCGCGCCGCCGCCGTGGACCAGCTCAAGATCTGGTCGGAGCGCGTGGGCTGCGACTTCTACTCCAAAGGCATGGGAGCCGACCCGGCCGCCGTAGCATACGAAACGGTGCAATACGCCCTCAACAACGACATGGATGTGGCCATTATCGACACGGCGGGTCGTCTGCACACCAAGGTCAACCTGATGCGCGAGCTGAGCAAAATCCGGCGGTCGATCGCCAAAAAGCTGGAAGGCGCACCCCACGAGGTGCTGCTCGTGCTGGACGCCACCACGGGCCAGAACGCCATCGAACAGGCACGTCAGTTTTCCGAGGCGACCGAGGTGACGGCGCTGGCCATCACCAAACTCGATGGCACGGCCAAGGGCGGCGTGGCCATCGGCATCTCCGACCAGTTCAAGATTCCCATCAAGTATATCGGAGTGGGCGAGGGCATCGAACAGCTACAACCGTTCGACAAGGCTGCTTTCGTGGATTCCCTTTTCCGCAAGGCCGAGGCCTGAGTCAGCCGGAAATCTTGAGCGTGCCGCAAAGGGTGGAGCCATCGGGCAGGGTCAGCACGTAATAGTACATGCCCGGGCGCGCCGGCCCGCACCATTGGTTGTGGTAGTTCTCGCACGACCATACTTCCCGGCCTGTAGCATCGAAAACGATCAGTTGATTGCGGGGATGGTGCTCAATGCCGAGGATGGTCAGGCAGTGTGGTTCGGCCTGAGCAGAGAGAAAAAATCCGCTCAAGACGGCGAGCGAGCTGTCGTTACCCGGATCCACTGACGTTGTGACGAGCAAATCTGTGGAAACCGGTTCTGGCACCCGTGTGCCGCAGGTGAGGCCGTTCGAAGCTTCGAGGTCGGGTTTGCTCAAAAGAAACAGCCCTAACCCGATAGCTTTCAGCCAGTTGGTCATAGTGTTCATGAAATGTCCCGATTCAGCGTGAATGTTTGTTTGTGGCGGGGGGACGAGGATAAAATTACTTGATCGAGACCATCTGTGCCAACATTTCGGGGCCTGCGTGCCTCAAAATACGCGAAAAGGCGTAGCGGAAACTTTCCGCCACGCCTTTTGGAGGTGTTGAGAAAACTTGCCTGATCAGACCAGCTCGACGACCAGGGCCGAGGCGCCGCCGCCACCGTTGCAGAGGGTGGCCAGGCCGCGCTTGCCGCCTTTGTGGCGCAGCACGTTGAGCAACGTCACCACGATGCGGGCACCCGAAGCGCCGAGCGGGTGTCCGATCGACACGCCGCCGCCAAAGACGTTGATTTTTTCGAGGGGCACGTTCAGCGATTTGGCGAAAGCCATGGGCACTACGGCAAAGGCTTCATTCACCTCGAAGTAGTCGATGTCGTCGAGCGACAGGCCGGCACGCTGTGCGGCGCGCGGTGCGGCCTCGACCGGGGCGGTGGTGAACCACTGTGGCTCGTGGGCCGCATCGGCAAAGCCGAGGATGCGGGCCAGCGGCTCCAGGCCGAGTGCGTCGGCCTTTTCCTTGCTCATCAGCACGAGGGCGGCCGCGCCGTCGTTGATGGTGGAGGAGTTGGCGGCGGTGACGGTGCCGTTGGGCGTGAAGGCGGGCCGCAGCTTCGGAATCTTGTCGAAGTTGACGCGGCGGAATTCCTCGTCTTCGCTCATCACGATGGGGTCGCCCTTGCGCTGTGGAATTGCTACAGGCACGATTTCGTCCTTGAACCAGCCTTTTTCGGTGGCCTCGGCGGCCTTCTTGTAGGAATTGATGGCGTACTCGTCTTGTTCCTCGCGGCTGAACCGGTATCTGGCTGCGGTGGCGTCGGCACACACGCCCATGGCGCAGTGGTCGTAGGCATCGGTGAGGCCGTCCTTTGCCAGGCCATCCACGAGGGTGGCATCGCCGTATTTGTATCCCCAGCGCGCCTTGGGCACGTAGTAGGGCACGTTGCTCATGCTCTCCATGCCGCCGGCCACGACGACCTCGGCATGGCCCAGCATGATGGTCTGTGCGGCAAACATGATGGACTTCATGCCCGAAGCGCACACCTTGTTGACGGTGGTGCAGGGCACGTGCTTGCTGAGGCCTGCGCCAAGGGCAGCCTGGCGTGCCGGCGCCTGACCCAGATTGGCCGAACAGACGTTGCCCATGAACACTTCCTCCACTTCATTGGGATCGAGCTGGATGCGTTCGAGGGCACCCTTGATGGCGATGCTGCCGAGCTGGGGAGCGCTGAAGCCGGCCAGCATGCCGCCGAAGCTGCCCTGGGGCGTGCGCACGGCCGAAACGATATACACTTCTCTCATGACGAAATTGGCTTTACTGGTTTTGAAAATGAGGCGGACCTGAATGCCGCCATGCGGCAAAAATAACCAAACCGGCTACCCCGATCCCGGACAAACTGTCGGCCAGATATACTTAAGGCCATCCTTGAGACGGAGTGACGGAGTGATTGAGGGATGGAGCGAGGGAGTGAGGAGGGATGGAGAGAGGAGTGAGAAGAGAGGAGTGAGGAGAGAGGAGTGATGGAGTGATTGAGGTTGAGGCGCACGGCAGTGCGTCTCCCTGTCCGGGAATTTTTGGCGATGAATATTGGGGAGAGAGGGAGTGACCTTTTGTACCAACTGCGCGTCACCTGTGTCTTCTGCGGCTGAAAGATCATTCAGTTACACGATGTGCTGATAATGCGGTGATTTTCAAATGGTTGTAATTTGTTGGCTCTAAGCTTGAGCGCACTGAAAAAAGTCCGTAACAACGCAACGACGTAACATATGGCAGGTATGATCAACTTACAACAAATTGATTTAAAATTAAAAATACATTGCGTGTCGTTGCGTCCCCG
>WFYJ01000273.1 GCA_015490175.1 Saprospiraceae bacterium
AAAATGCTCCATCACCACAGAAGCAACTGTTCCAGCTTTTTGCGCAAGCGATCCTGGGGCAGGAACAGGCGTTCGAGCCTGGCTGCGAAGGGCACGGGCGTGTCGAGGCTGGCCACCCGCATGACGGGCGCGTCGAGCCAGGTGAAGCACGCTTCGGTGATGCGTGCGGCCAGCTCGGCGCCGAAGCCGCCCGTGCGCGTGTCTTCGTGCAGCACGAGCACCCTGTTGGTCTTGCGCACCGAGGCGAAGATGGTTTCGGTGTCGAGTGGCACGAGTGTGCGCAGGTCGATGATTTCGACATCGGCGCCCAGCTCGTCGGCGGCTTGCTGGGCCCAGTGGACGCCCATGCCGTAGGTGACGATGGTGGCTTCGGTGCCCGTACGCGCCAGGCGCGCTTTGCCGAAAGGCACCGTGTAGAAGCCTTCGGGTACGGGCCCCTTGATGCTGCGATAGAGCGCCTTGTGCTCGAAGAACATGACGGGGTTGGGGTCTTCGAAGGCCGTGAGCAAGAGGCCCTTGGCATCTTCGGGAGTGGCCGGATAGACGACCTTCAGGCCGGGCGTATGCGCAAACCAGGCTTCATTGCTCTGCGAGTGGAAAGGTCCGGCGCCCACGCCGGCACCCGTCGGCATGCGTACCACCACGTCGGCCACGGCGCCCCAGCGGTAGTGGATCTTGGCCAGGTTGTTCACGATCTGGGTGAAGGCCGCACTGACGAAGTCGGCAAACTGCATTTCGACCATGGCCTTGTAGCCCTTGAGCGACAGGCCGAGCGCCGCACCCACGATGGCGCTCTCGCACAGCGGCGTGTTGCGCACGCGCTCTTTGCCGTAGCGCTCGACGAAGCCTTCCGTGATTTTGAACACGCCGCCGTATTCGGCGATGTCCTGACCCATGAGTACGAGACGCGGGTGGCGTTCCATCGCCTCGCGCAGCCCCTCCGACACGGCATCGACGAAGCGCAGCTCCCGCGTCGTGGGGGCAGGCTTCACGTGAGGCACTTCGGCAGGAGCATACACGTCGGCCTCTTCGGCTTCCTCGGTGGAAGTGACGGGCGGCGCCTGGCGCGCCTGCTCCCAGGCTTCGGCGATCTCGTCCTTGAGCTCCTTGCGGATGGCCTCGATCTGTGCTTCGGTCAGCACGCCCTCCTCGATGAGGAATCGCTCGAAGTTGTCGATGGGGTCGCGCTTGCCCCACTCTTCGAACAGCTCTCTGGGCACGTATTTGGTGCCCGAGGCTTCCTCGTGTCCCCGCATGCGGAAGGTGCGCGCCTCGATGAGCCAGGGCTGGGGGGCTTCGCGCATCTGTGCGGCGATGTCGCTGATGGTGCGGTGCACCTCGAGGATGTTGTTGCCATCTATGATGCGCGATTGCATGCCGTAGCCCGGGGCGCGGTCGGCCAGGTTGGCACAGCGGTATTGCTCCGACACGGGCGTGGAGAGGCCGTAGCCGTTGTTTTCGATCAGGAAGATGACGGGCAGTTGCCAGACGGCCGCCACGTTGAGCGCCTCGTGAAACTCGCCCTCGCTGGTGCCGCCCTCGCCGGTGAAGGCCAGCGCCACCTTGCGCTCGCCCGCGAGGCGATGGGCCAGGCCCACGCCATCGGCCAGCGAGAGCTGCGGCCCCAGGTGCGAGATCATGCCCACGATGTGGTGTTCGAGCGTGCCGAAGTGGAAGGAGCGGTCGCGCCCTTTGGTGAAGCCGTCGGCCTTGCCCTGCCACTGGCAAAAGAGGCGATACAGCGGCACCTCGCGCGTCGTGAACACGCCCAGGTTGCGGTGCATGGTGAAGATGAGCTCGTCGGGGTCGAGCGCGGCGGCAGCCCCGACCGAGATGGCCTCCTGGCCGATGCCCGAGAACCACTTGCTCACCTGCCCCTGCCGCAACAGCAGCAGCATCTTTTCCTCGATGAGGCGCGGCTTGAGCAGCTTGCGGTACAGATCGCGCAGGGCTTCGTCGGTATAGCCCGATCGGTCGTAGGCAATGACGCGAGAAGAGGCTGTAGTGGCCATGAGATCGTTCCTTTTTGTGTGTCGGCTTTCGCCAAAAAATGCCCATGCCTTGGCCTGGCGGCTGCAAAGGTACAGTGCGCATACCCCTGCGGAAAATATTTTCCGGAAAGGGATGCAGGCTTGCAGACAGGGGGCGGGGTAAAGTGTACAGGGGCGCACAATTTTTCTTTAACGGATGCAATATCAGGGAGCTCGGGCAGGTTATTTTTCCGAGTTCAGATGATTCCTTCACAAACAGTCATGCAGATGAAGCATACCTCTACTCCCAACCTGCTCCTGTTACAAATCCTCGAAGATCGCTTCGCCTTCCCGGAAGAGCTATCCCCTGAAGAGGGCCCTGATCTGCCGGAAGAGGTATTGGACGAAATCGAACAGATGCAAGCCACGTTGCGTGCGTTGCCCAAAGTGGTGTTCCAACCCTCTGAGGCTTCTGTAGAATCCGTTTTGCGCTACGCAAAGCATCACAAACAGTAGGTCGGCCCCGAAAAACCGATACGGCCCCGCCTGGAGTGAAGCAGGCGGGGCTTTGTATTTTGCCTCGGCAAAACCAACGCGCCATGTCTGTTTCTTTTCGCCAGGCGGGGCAAATCCTGGGCCCCTTGCTCTTTGTCGCTACGCTGATCGGTTTTCGTCCGGAAGGGCTTGGTGCGCAGGGCGTGGCCGTGCTGGCCTGTACGCTTTGGGTGGCCGTGTGGTGGATTACGGAGGCGGTGCCCCTGGCCGTCACCTCGCTGTTGCCCATTGTCCTGTTTCCGCTGACGGGCGCCCTCGACCTGGGGGCGACCACCGGCGCCTACGGCCACCGCATCGTGTTCCTGTTCATGGGCGGCTTCATGCTGTCCATAGCCATCGAGCGCTGGGGCCTGCATCGCCGCATCGCCCTGCACATCATCCACCTCATCGGCACGAGCATGAGCCGCATCGTGCTGGGTTTCATGGTGGCCACCGGCTTTCTGTCGATGTGGATCTCCAACTCGGCTACGGCCGTCATGATGATGCCCATCGCCGCTGCTATTATCCACCAGCTCACCGACAACCCGCACACGCCCGAGGACGAGCAAAAGCGCTTCGGCAAGGCGCTCATGCTGGCCGTGGCCTACAGCGCTTCCATCGGCGGCATCGCCACGCTCATCGGCACGCCGCCCAACCTGGTGCTGGCCGGCGTGGTGGAAGAGCTGTATGGCTACGAAATCACCTTCAACGAATGGTTTGCGGTGGGCTTTCCGCTCAGCGCCCTGCTCATGACGGTGTGCTGGGTCTATCTGACGCGCTTTGCCTTTCCCATGTGGGGGCAGCAGTTTCGCACGGGGCGGGAAGAGATTGCCCGCCAACTGCGCCTGATGGGGGCCCTGACGCCTGAAGAGCAGCGCGTGCTGACGGTGTTCGCGTGCACGGCGCTGGCCTGGATCCTGCGGTCGCTGGTGTTGAAAAAATTCCTCCCGGCCATTGACGATGCCATCATTGCCGTGGCGGCGGCCGTGGTGCTGTTCCTCATTCCGGCACCCAATGCTTCCGACGGGCGGCTGCTCAACTGGGAAACGGCCGCCAGGCTGCCTTGGGGCATCTTGCTGCTGTTTGGCGGGGGACTGGCCATTGCGGCCGGCTTCAGCCAAAGCGGGTTGGCCCGATGGATCGGCGAGCAGTTCGCCGGCTTGCGGCATTTTCCCTATCTGGCGTTGCTGCTGGCCATCGTGCTGTCGGTCAACTTCCTCACCGAAATCACCTCCAACGTGGCCACCACTTCGATCATCCTGCCCGTGCTGGCGCCGCTTGCCCTCAGCATCGGCGTGCATCCGCTGGGACTCATGGTGGGTGCCACGATAGCGGCTTCGTGTGCCTTCATGTTGCCCGTGGCCACCCCGCCCAACGCCGTGGTCTTCGGCACGGGCTACCTGAGCATTCGCGACATGGCCCGTACCGGCGTGGTGATGAACGTCGTTTCAACCCTCATCGCCACCCTGCTCATCTGGCTGTTGCTGGGCCAGGTGTGGCAGATCGATCTGCAGGCCTTTCCCGCAGAGTGGATGCGGTAGGACGCGACTTGGGGTGAGGGAGTGATGGAGAGAGGAGTGAGGAGTGAATGAGTGACGGAGCACAAAGCGCAGCTTGGCGCAGTTTTTTCAACTCTGTGAAAATCAGTGCATACTCAGTGGGTGCTCTGTGTAACTGAATGAGCAAACCCGAATCCGGCAGATTTGCGGCAGGGCGGCATTTGCCGAAAGGCGAAAGCAGACCATGGTTTTTCCCGGCGTAGTAGTTAACTTTCTACCTGTTCGGACGCGGTCAGAGATCGGTTTTTTGAGAAACTTTTTGTTTCCTTTTTGGAAAACAGTTTTTCTTTTTTGAAACAAAAAATTATCTTTGCCGTGTCTTTTTGAAACAAATTCTCGCCGGAAGCACGGATTTTCCCGTTCCGGAGCATGCAAAATTCACTTCCATGTCAGACAAGAAAAGAGATGAAAAACTCAAGGCGCTGCAGATGGCCATGGATCGCATCGAAAAGGCCTATGGCAAGGGTGCGATCATGCGTCTGGGCGACAAGCAGGTGACCCAGGTGGATGCGATTCCTACGGGCTCGCTGAGCCTCGACATCGCACTGGGTGTGAATGGCTTTCCGCGCGGGCGCGTGGTCGAGATCTTCGGCCCCGAGTCTTCGGGCAAGACGACGCTGGCCATTCACGCCATTGCCGAATGCCAGAAGCAAGGGGGCATCGCTGCCTTCATCGATGCCGAACACGCCTTCGACCGCAACTATGCCGAAGCGCTCGGCGTGGACGTCGAAAACCTGCTCATCTCGCAGCCCGACAACGGCGAGCAGGCGCTCGAGATCGCCGAAAACCTGATCCGTTCGGGTGCCATAGACATCATCGTCATCGACTCGGTGGCGGCGCTGGTGCCGCGCAGCGAGATCGAAGGCGAGATGGGTGACTCGAAAATGGGCCTGCAGGCGCGCCTCATGTCGCAGGCCATGCGCAAGCTCACGGCCGCCATCGGCCGCACGGGCTGCTGCTGCATCTTCATCAACCAGTTGCGCGAAAAGATTGGCGTGCTGTTCGGCAACCCCGAAACCACGACCGGTGGCAATGCCCTGAAGTTTTACGCTTCGATGCGTCTGGACATCCGCCGTTCGGGTGCCGCCATCAAAGACAAGGAAGGCAACGTCATCGGCAACCGCGTGAAGGTGAAAGTGGTGAAGAACAAGCTGGCGCCCCCCTTCCGCGTGGCCGAGTTCGACATCATGTACGGCGAGGGCATCTCGAAGGTGGGCGAGATCGTGGACCTCGGCGTCGATCACGACATCATCCAGAAGAGCGGTTCGTGGTACAGCTATGGCGGTGCCAAGATTGCCCAGGGACGCGAATCCGTCAAGCAGTTCCTCGAGGACAATCCCGAGCTGGCTCACGAGATCGAAATGAAGATCAAGGCCAAAATCCTCGGCAAGGAGCTGCCCGACACCAATGGCGTCGAAAAGGGCAAAGAAGAAGAGCAAGCAAAAAGTTGAGCTTTCTATTGATACCCGGCGGGGTGTTTTCCCCCTTTCGGATTTCATTTCCGGAAGGGGAATTTTGTTTGTGCCTGTTTTGGGGAGGCCATGCTGTTGAGGTTATCTGGCCAATAGTACTTCACCTGACAGTCTTGCCTCCGTACCATCCAGGTAGCGCACGTGCGCCATCCAGACATAGACACCCACAGGCATAGGGATGCCATTGCGTGTGCCGTCCCATCCATGAGCAGTGGCGGGCAGGTGTGGTCCGGCTCGATATATCAGATTGCCCCATCGATCAAACACCAACAGTTGGGTGATTTCCTCCACTTCAGGCCCACCAAAAATGGAAAAGATGTCGTTCACGCCATCGCCATTGGGGCTGAAGGCGTTGGGTATATACAAACGTTGGGCATTGAGGATTGTGATGTGGATGCTGTCGTGGCGGATACATCCGTATTTATCGCGCACCTCAAGCTGGTAAGTGATGTCGTGGGTGGGGCTCGCATAAGGCTTAATGCAGCCTGTACAGTCCAGAAAATCAGTTGGATACCACATCCATTCCTCTACATCACCTGTAAGTTGGGGGACTATTCTGAGGGCTTCCCCCAAGGAAAGGATGGTGTCGGCAGGCAGCATTACCGACAGTTTCGGTGGTGGGCTTATGTTGATGGTGTCATATAACGTGCCACAGGCGTAAGTAGCTTGTACCCAGTACTGCCCGAAACTGTCTGTGATGATGCTTGGGAGGGTATCACCAGTGTTCCAAAGGTATTGGTCAAAACTTCCGGGCACTTTGAGTGTGAGGCTGCCCCCATCAGGACAGAATGAGGTATCAGGGCCCAGTGATACTTCCGGTTCAGACACAGCTTCAAAGAAGAGCTCTTCGGTCCATTGACATGCCTCGGACCAGGCTTTGAGGGTATAGATACCCGGCTCGGTAACGACGATGCCGGGGGTAGTGTCGCCGGTACTCCAAAGAAAGCGATCGTAGAACCCGGCAGCATGCAGGGTGTCCCGAAGCAGTTCATCGGGACAAATCGTGCGGTGTTCAGGCAAACCTGTGGCAGCGAGATGATAGGGAATTTTTTCTACAGATAATTATCATAGTAGTAATATGTCCATACTGGTCTTATCCCATAGGTAGTATTAAAGGGTAATCGGACGGTATCCGTTATTTCGGTATTGGGTCGAAAGTTGCCAATGGTGAGGAATTGTTCACCTCCCTTTGCCCGGTAAATCCAGCACACCTTCGTCCAGTTGACGGTATCGGTAATGAGCGGTGCATCCGTCAGTTGGGGGGCTGCATCGATACGACCGAAAATGATGGGTGAGTCCACGGGCGGATAGTCGGGGGTGAGCAAAACCTCGATACAATCGCAGGCAATCTGGCTGGCTTCCGCAAGACTGGCGAACAAGGCTACGCGGTAAAAGGAGTCTGCCTGCAGGGGTTCGGACAAGCGTCCGATGAGGTATTCGTGGAGCTTGTCGTTTTCGTCTTCCCAGGGAGGCGCATAAATAATTGTTCCGGTATAGGCCTGACCGCTCTGGGCGTGCTGAAAGCCTGACAAGTTTTCTGGAACTGTCATTGGGCCCGGGGCATTGCAGGGGTGGTAATAGTCGGCCGAAGGGGTGATGTCCCAATCGGTTACGTACCACTCCATCCACGAGTTGATGCCGTAGAAACAAATCTCGTGTTCCTCAAAGTCGGCATTGAGTACGAGATTTTGTGCGGCACCCGAATGCAACAGGCACATCATGAACAGAAGAAAAGCCAGGTGCTTCATGTTTTTTGTTGTGGTCTGTGCGCAAAGAGGCAAAGGACCGATTACCGGACAATCACTTTCTCGGTCCACTGCTGGCTGCCATTGCGGCATATGACGAAGTATATGCCGGGAGCCAGATGGAGATCCTCAAAAACGAAATGGAGCACGTTGCTTCGAGACGGAATCGCTTGAAGTTCCAATTGCCGGTTGTGTATGGAAAGCAGGCGTACCTCTGTGGGTCCGGGTGCTTCCGGATAAAATGTCACATGAAGCTTGTCGGTGCAAGGATTGGGGTAAACAACGAGCCTGTCTTTTCTATTGTCGGGGCGAGTTGGGTGCGGCCTGAGGTCGGCTCTGTCGTCAGGGACAGGCGTTCCAATGTAGGTTCCGTCGAATTTTAGAAAGGAAAAGTCGGTTGAATATCCGCAGTCATTGCCCACGGTGGCATGGACCTTCAGGCACTTGCCCAGCCAGGAAGGATCGGCGAAGTAGCCTGTGGTGTCATTGATTTCCAAGGCATTCAGGGCAACTGCGGTCAGACCGGATACGCCGCTTACCGATACCGGAGCACCTGTGTAAACATTGGCGAGCAACGAACCATTTTCGCAGCTCACTTCGTCAATAGCCAATTGGTAAAAGGTAATGTCTCCATTACTGTTTGCAAGGTTGATACTGGCTGAATAGATGCCTGCCTTGCACGCTTGAGCGACGTCATGGGCTGCCGGACAGGGAAGGCCGGTTTGGGTGTCATTGATCTCCAGCCCGATATCGGCTGGTGCGGGCGCATCCTGGACCTCTATCTGGCCGGTGCTCTGGACAGACCCACACCGACCCTCCAATTGCAAGACTACGGCAAAGGTGTTGTAGGGCGGGTTGATGTAATCGTCAAACAGGTCGCAGTTCATCGGGTCGGCAAGGCAGCGGATATCAATGGACGAAGAAAGGGTGTCGAAAAAGTGAAAAGAAGTATCCAGGAAGCCGGGCCCGGAAATTTGTTGACCGTTTGTAGGATCGGTTTGATACACGTGTATAGTGTAACCCGAATAAGGCCCTGAAATCGAATCGTTTAGCAGTATGGGGGCACAATTGTACACCAGCAAGGGCGGGTGTGATTCATCTATGAGCTCCCAAACAATTTGTCCATTTATGTCAAACCTTTCAATTACGGGCAACGGTACCCCCAGAAAACTTCCGTAATCTTCACCATCTATCTGATCGGGAAGGGCAAAAAGCTTGTCCCAATTGGGATCGGCAAGATAAGAACTGGCGGTAAGCTCGAAAGGCAAGAACGTGACCCCGAGATCATCAACCGCACCCAACATTCCGTCGGCGCGTACAGCGTAGATATACCCGTCCTTTCCCCGCTCCAAATGCGTATTGACAAAATTTTTTGCCCCCTCGACGGGTTTGGGCATACTGCCGACTGACTCAAATTCCCACCGCAGAAGCCCTTGTTCCGAATGGCATATGTACAGGTAATTGTTGTCTGCCGAAAATTCTATACCGAAAACAAAGGAAGAGGGGGTACCCAAACTATAGGTAAAGTATTCTTCACCTTGTAGATCATACACATGAACCCGGTTTTCATCGCCCCAAGCCAAAAGGTTTCCGTCCGGACTGAGATCGGCTTCCGCAATCCATTCGAATCCTTCGGAAAAAGAGTATGTATCTTCCAGAAACAGGCCGTTACTCTGGAGTCGGTATTTCCATATGCCTTGATAGTGCACCAGATAAACGTACCGATCGCCCATATTGTTAACCGGCTGTGATACCGCAATACCACCCGTGCTTCCAAAGAGCTCGCCTGCACTGACAAGTCCACTTGATCCTTGAACGATATTTCCGTCAACAATCTTGATTTCTTGAAAATGAAATTCCAGGGTAGTCAGGGGAGTGGCTTCCAGCCAAAACAGACACCAGGTATTGCATGTGCCCGGCAAGGGGGCCACTGCCATTTCCTTGAGCATGGCGTAATCATAGCCGAACGAGAAGAGGAAGTTGCCGCTACTGTCATATACAGCACCATCCTGGATGTAGCACAGAAGTTCTCCATTACTGTATACAGCGTTTTCCACCTTGTAAGGTGTTGAGGCACCAAAATTTAGCGGATAAACACTTCCGGAGTCGAAGTCTATTTCATGTGGGTAAAGTATCCACTTGTCCATTTGGGCAGAGAGGTCAACGGACAAGAAAAGCAGAAACAAAAAAATCAGATGAGCAAATGGGGGGGGCGAGTAGTTTCATCTTGTTGCTGTTTTTGTTGTTTGAGTAAAATACAGTGAAATATACCTTGTTTTTTGAAAATGTGTGATGTTTTTTTGGTTAAATTGGTTGAATGTAAAATTCATGACAATTGAGGTCAGTGAAAAAGTGGCAATTGTCTCAGGCAACAGCTTGACTCGTGCATCAAGGACACAACAGTTTGTCCCCGATGGCTCGAAGCTTGTTCCGACTCTTCAAAAGCAGGCTCCGACTTTCGGGCTTGTCACGAACTTTTTCCGTACGCTAAATCCTCGGTTCTTCTATTCCCCCCGGGAAAAACTGACTATCGTCTATAGACTATAAACCATAGACCATGGTCTGGACAAGGAACTGCTGATCACAGCAAGCACAAACACCACCCGATAACGAACAGATTTTTCGCTGCCAAAAGATGTTTTTTTGTGTGATTCGGTTGTCATTGTGGAAGTGAACCTTCTCCCATCGGTCTTGTTGCATGAGCAGGTTTCAGGTTTCCTGACAAATTTTTTCACCTTTCAAAAAGTCTGTAGCCATGAGTTATTATTACAGCAAGGTATTGGAGCAAACCGGCTTCGAGGAAGCTATCGAAAAAGTGACAGAAGCCCTGAAAGGCGAGGGTTTCGGGGTGCTGACCGAGATTGACGTAAAGGGCGTGTTGAAGAAAAAGCTGGATGTAGATTTCAAAAAGTACCGCATCCTCGGAGCTTGCAATCCCAACTTTGCCTACAAGGCACTTCAGACGGAAGACAAGATCGGTGTGTTTTTGCCCTGCAATGTGGTCGTGGAGGAGCACGAAGACGGCAAGGTGGAAGTGTCGGCTGTCGATCCCGTGGCATCCATGACCAGTGTGCCCAATGATGCTTTGCTGGGCATTGCCTCGGAGGTTCGCCAGAAGCTCAAGCGCGTTGTGGACAGTCTTTGAGCTTTTGGCCACAAGTGCGTTCGGGGCCTGGCAGGATGCGGTTCGGCCAGGCCCCTGAATTTTTTGCCCTTCTTTGGCATACCCACCGCAATCCGGTTCGGGAATTTGAGATGGAGTGAAGGAGCGACTGAGCGAAGGAGTGACCGAGCGCACGAAATTCGCTGAGGGGGTACCAAATGCTCAACGCTACACGCTCAACCCTCAACTTCAACTTTCACAACCGGTTTTCCCAAACCACTTCGTTTCAGGTATATCACTGCTGCACGTACACCAGGTACTTGTCGGCAAACCAGGGCTCGTCGAAATAGTCGGTGAGCGGGAAGAGCTCGGTGTAGGAGCCTTTCGGCAGTGCGGCGATTTCCGATCGGATGTTGCCGCCCTTGAGGGCGAGCAGGCCGTTGGGCAGGGCATGCTGCATCTGCTTTTTCAGGAGCGGAAAGCTCCACATCACCAGCTTGTCGAGGGCGGCCACGGCGCGGCTCACCACGAAGTCGAACTTGCGGCCCTTCAGCATTTCGGCGCGCACGTGCAGGGCCTCGACGTTGTCCAGTTGCAGTGCTTCGGCCACGGCCTGCACCACCTTGATCTTCTTGCCGGTGCCGTCGATGAGGGTGAATTGTGTTTCGGGAAACAGGATGGCCAGCGGGATGCCCGGAAAGCCGCCGCCGGTGCCGAGGTCGAGCACCTGCGCGCCCGGCGCGAAGGCCACTTCCTTGCCGATGGCCATGGAATGCAGCACGTGGTGCAGGTAGAGGTTGTCGATGTCCTTTCGGGAAATGACGTTGATGCGGGCGTTCCACTCGCGGTACAGCCCATCCAGCGCTTCGATCTGTTGGCGCTGGTACGCGTCGAGATGGGGAAAGTATTTCCAGATGATTTCGGGACCCATGTCAGATGTCGTTTTGAGCGGATGTCTGCGTCTTCTTTCGCTTGCGGCGCTGTCGGCGCTCGGCCAGGATGCGGCGCAGCCAGTCGGGAATGATGATGGCACCGGCTATGAGATACGAATAATAAGTCAGCAACCTCCAGAGCGTGGAGATGACCGTGGCTACGGTGCTCGTGCGCACGTAATCGGTGAGAAAGCCGCCGAACAGTACTTCCACGAAGCCGGCGCCGCCGGGCGTGGGGCTGAAGGCAATGATGACGAACATGGTCTCCAGCCGGGCATAGAGCTCGAACTGTGTCCAGAAGTCGCGCGGCATGTCGGGCACGAAGGCGATGATGAGGCAATTGATCAGCAGGAAGCGGAACGACCAGGCCACCATCGTACTCAGAAAGGCGACCAGGTGAATGCCGCGCGGCTGGCGGCGCAGCTCGTCAGAGGCCAGCATCAGGTCGTTGCCCAGCTCGACGGCATTTGCGCGAAAGCGCCGCAGGAAGGGAAGGCGGGTGGCGCCCACGAGAATGCGCTTCATCTGTACGGGGCTGATGAACAGCCCGTAGAAAAACGCCAGGCCATAGGTGGCCATCAGCCCGTAGGCGAACACGAAATAGTAGCCCCAGGCATCCATTTCGGCCAGCGTGTTCATTTCGGGCCGAATCATGTTGGTGCCGAAGAGGGCATAGAGCAGGGGCAGCGTGCCCACGAAAAAGAAGGTATCCAGCACGATGGTGTAAAGCACGATGGTGGCGGTGCGCGCCACCGGCAGCCGCTCCTGTGCCAGCACGAAGAAGGCCACGGCCGAGCCGCCGAGACTGGTGGGCGAAACGGCCGAGCTGAACTCCCAGATAAAAATCAGCTCGATGCACTTGCGCCACGAAAAGGCACCCTGTGAAAGGATGCGCAGGCGCGTGGCATAGGCCAGATGCCGTAGCACGAGTAGCACCACGGCCATGCCTACCCAGAAGAGCACATGGCCCGACCACTCGATCTGTCGAAACTCTTCGGGGTCGAAGCGGCGCCAGAACAGCCAGCCCACCACGCCCAAGCCAATGAGCACGGGCAGCAGCACGCGCGTGCCGCGCAGGGAGCGGAGCACCTCCTGCTGCTCTTGCGAAAACTCGCGTTCTATGATCTCGTGCTCGTCGGGGCTCATCGGGCCGTCGGTTTTTTTGCGCGGCAAAGATATACGCAAGCCGAAGTGCCGGAAACATCCATTTCGATTCCGGGCACTTCAGCCTGTGTAGCGGACTCGGGGCCCTTGTTCCGCCCGACGGCCGGTTGCACGAACTTGCTCAGGCCCCGCAGGTCGAGCGCCTCGAGCGGGCTTCCGCTTGCATTTCCCATAACACTCGCTTTTTTGCAAACTTGTGGACCACCCTTTCGGGAAATCGTGAATATTGTCATCCCCGATCATTTTTTGGTCAAAAAGCCCGCAATGGAACCACTCACGCACGAGCAAAAATGGCGGCTCATCCTGGGCAAGGAAGCAGATGAGGGGCTGGCCCTCGAAGGGGCGTGGGAAACCATTGACGAAGCGCTCGAACTGCTGTACGAGGAAGGCGAAGCCGCCCGTGCCGAGCGGCAGGGCGGGCTGGGCGCCTCGGCGCCGAGGCTGCGGCAGTGGCTCGACGACATCCGGAAGTATTTTCCGAAAAGAGTGGTACAGGTGCTGCAGCAAGATGCCGTACAGCGGCTGGGCATCGAACGGCTGCTCACCGAGCCCGAGCTGCTCGAAACGCTCACCCCCGACGTGCAGTTGGCGGCTACCTTGCTTTCGCTGAAGGGGGCCCTGTCGGACGAAGCCCTCGACCACGCGCGTCAGCTCATCCGCCGCCTGGCCGACGAGCTGCGCGAAAAGCTCGAGTTTCCGCTGTTGCAGGCGTTGCACCGCGCGCGCCGCACCCGCCAGCGCACGCGCCACCCGCGCCCGTCCGACATCCACATGGATCAGACCATCCGAAAAAACCTCAAGCACTACCAGCCCGAGCTGGGCACCATCATTCCCGAAACGATCATCGGACAGCAGCGCAAGGGGCGGGCGCTGCACCACCTCATTTTGCTGATCGACCAGAGCGGCTCGATGGGCGAGTCGCTGGTCTATAGCGCCATTTGCGGAAGCATACTGGCGCAAGTGCCCAGTTTGCGCACCCACTTCGTGGTGTTCGACACCTCGGTGGCCGACCTGAGTGAGCTGCTGGACGATCCCGTAGAGCTGTTGTTCAGCACTCAGCTCGGCGGCGGCACCGACATCGGACAGGCGCTGGCGTACGTGCGCCAGTTGGTGCATGCGCCCAACGAAACGATCGTGGTCCTCATTTCCGACCTGTACGAAGGGCTCAGCAAACAGCGGGTGCAAACGGAGGCCGCTCAGCTCGTGCACCTTGGCGTGCGGCTCGTAGCCCTGCTGGCGCTGAGCGATGCGGGGCGCCCGGCCTATGATCGCGACATGGCCCATCGGCTCGGGCGACTCGGCGTGCCGGCTTTTTCCACCACGCCCGATGCCTTTCCCGAGGTGATGGCCGCAGCCATTCGGGGCGAGGATCTTGCTCGTTTTGCGTAGGCGTGCGCTGCCTATTCGAGCTGGGCGGGGAAGCTCCGTTTCTGGCGCAGCAACTGCATGAGGTATTCGCCGTAGCCGCTCTTCATGTATTTGTGTGCGAGGCGTTCGAGCTGTTCGTCGTCGATGAAGCCATTTTTCCAGGCGACCTCTTCGATGCAGCCGATCTTGAGGCCCTGGCGGTCTTCGATGACCTCGATGAACTGACCGGCCTGCATGAGCGACTTGTGCGTGCCGGTGTCGAGCCAGGCGATGCCGCGGCCCATCACTTGCACCTTCAGCTTGCCGGCAGCGAGGTAGGTCTTGTTGACGTCCGTGATCTCGTATTCGCCGCGCGCACTGGGCTTGAGGTTTTTGGCGATCTCGACCACGTCATTGTCGTAGAAGTACAGGCCGGGTACGGCATAGTTGGACTTGGGCTCTTTGGGCTTTTCCTCGATGGAAATGGCGTTGAAATGCTCGTCGAACTCGACGACGCCGTAGCGCTCGGGGTCGGCCACCCAGTAGGCGAACACCACGCCGCCATCGGGATCGATGCTTTGCTCGAGCAGCGTTTCCAGGCCGTTGCCGTAGAAGATGTTGTCGCCGAGGATGAGGGCCACGGCATCGTCGCCGATGAAGCTCTCGCCCAGCACGAAGGCCTGCGCCAGGCCGTTGGGCTCGTACTGCGGCACATAGCTGAACGAGCAGCCCAGCTCGCTGCCGTCGCGCAGCAGCTTCTGGAAGTTGGGCAGGTCGTGCGGCGTCGAGATGATGAGGATGTCGCGGATGCCCGCTTCCATCAGAGTGCTGAGCGGATAGTAGATCATGGGCTTGTCGTACACGGGCATGAGCTGCTTGCTCACGGCCAGCGTGAGGGGGTAAAGGCGCGTGCCGAGCCCGCCGGCAAGGATGATTCCTTTCATTGAGTGGTGGTTTTGAGGGTGATTCATAATGGAAAGCCGGAGCCAAAAATCGAAAAAGCGGGGCAAATGCTCAGGTGCCCCGCTTTTTGCTTTGGGTATCAGTCGCCAGTTCGATCAGCCCATCTTTTCCAGCGCAGCCTGGAGCGCCTCGATGACGCGGGGTGCAAGCTGGTTGATCTGTGCTACCAGCTCGGGGATCTGATCCAGGTTCTGGTGTCTTTTGGCGTTTTGTTCGACCTGTTTGTTCCACTCGGTCAGTTGTTCGTTGCCCACGAAAGCGAGTGTGGACTTCATCTTGTGGCTGATCTCGCCCAGTGCTTCCCAATTTTGCGTGCGGGCGTGTTCCTGTTGCAGGGCCAGCTCCCGGGGCAACTCCTGCAGCACCATCTCCAGCAGCGTTCGTTGCATGTCTTTGTCGCCCCCCGACATCAACTCGACGTAGTCGAGATTGATCAGTGTGTGTTGTGTGTCATTCATCGCGGTTCCCTTTGTTGATGTATTTGGAAATTTTGAAAAACAGATCCTCCGGATCAAAAGGCTTCAGGACGTAGTCGTTCATGCCGTGCTCCCGGAACTTTTCGTCTTTGGAGATGTAGGCATGAGCCGTCATGGCCAGGATCGGAGTATCGCATTTTGGTGGGGGGAGGTTTTTGCGGATCCAGGCGGTGGCTTCGTAGCCATCCATCACGGGCATCTGAATGTCCATGAGGATGATGTCGAAATCTTCTTTTTCCAGCCGTTCGATGGCTTCCTTGCCGTTTTCGGCCAGTACCAGCTCGATATGGGGGAATTTGCGTTCGAGCGTTTTGGTGGCCACCAACTGGTTCATCTTGTGGTCTTCGACCAGCAGCAGCCGGAAGGGAGTAGCGGGGTCAAAGTTAATGTCGTTGGGGGATGGATCAACTTCGGCTTCGGCTTTTTCTTTTCCGATTTCGAAAATGAGATCGAAGAAGAACTTCGAGCCTGCGCCCACTTGGCTTTCCACGCCGATCTTGCCGCCCTGCTGTTCGACCAGGTTCTTGCAGATCGACAGGCCCAGCCCCGTGCCTTCATACAGTCGGTCTTTGGTGCGCACACGCGTGAACGTGTCGAAGATGGCGTCGAGCTTGTCTTCGGGAATGCCGATGCCGCTGTCTTCTACGGTGAACTTGAGCTGCACGCTGTCGTCGCCGATGTCGTGCAGCTTTTCCACATAGATTTTCACAAACCCTTCATCGGTAAACTTGATGGCGTTGCCCACGAGGTTGTACAGGATCTGGTTGAGCCGCAATTTGTCGCCCACGATCAGGCGGGGCACCGAAGGGTCGATATGCACTTCGAAGAACAGGTCCTTTTCCTGGGCCTTGTACTGCATGACGTTGACCAGGTTGTCGAGCAGGTCGTACAGGTCGAACGTGTCGTGCTCGAAGGTGATCTTGCCGTTCTGTATGGCAGAGATCTCGAGGATGTCGTTGACGATGCCCAGCAGGATCTCCGACGATTGTTTGATGGATTTGACCAGGTCGTACTGTTCTTCGTTGAGCGGTGTCTGGATGAGGATGTTGCTCATGCCGAGGATGGCATTCATCGGCGTGCGCATCTCATGGCTGACACTGGCGATGAACTGCTCTTTCATCTTTTCCGACTGGCGGGCCAGGTCGCGTGCTTTGCGCAGCCGCTCGGCATTGACCTGCTCGGTGATGTCGCGGATGATGCAGTTGTACCCCTCGAAGTCGGGCTCGGAAATCGCATTGGCCGTGATGATGCATTCGCGCACCTCGTTGTTCTTTGTACCCACTTTGACGGGAAAGTCTTTTACGCCAATGCCGGCTTTGATCTTGAGCAGCAATTCATTGACGCTTTCTTCCGGGCGCAGCAAAGTGTGGTAGCTGTCCATGGCGTGCAGCTCTTCTTTCGAGAACTCCGTCAGATGCGTCAGTGCCTGGTTGAAATCTATCAGCTTGCCGTCGTAGCGCGCAATGAGGATGGCGTCTTTCGACTGGGTAAAGATCTGCTGATAGCGCATCTGGCTTTTGGTCAGCTCTTCCTCGGCGCGTTTGCGCTCGGTGATGTCCTGAAGGATGCCTTGCACCATCAACACCCCGTCGGAGTTGGTGCTCACGCGCGCACGCAGATGGACGAAGTGGTATTTCCCACTGACGTCGCGAATTTCTTCGTCGCGAATGATGCTTTTTTCACGGATCGTCTCCTGATACCACTCGTAAAAGCGATGCAGGGGGTGGGCCGGATCGGCCATTTCGGTCAACGGCACGGGGTGATGGGAGGGGTCCAGTCCCATCGCTTTGTACACTTGTGCCGAGGCGGTGAACAGGTTTTTGTCGGGTATGCATTCCCAACTCCCGATCTGGGCAATTTGCTGGGTCTCTTCGAGGCGCTTGAGTACGCGGCTGCGCTCGATGGAGTAGCGCAACGATTTGGCCAGCAGGTCGTTATCGTGGTCGAAGGTGCCTTTGACCAGGAAGTCCTGTGCACCTGCTTTCACCGCCTTGACCCCCAGCTCTTTGTCGGAGGTGCCGGTGAGCACGATAATGTTGAGCGCGGGAAAATGCTCGAGCAGCTTTTCGAGTGTGACGAAGCCGCGGCTGTCGGGCAGACTGAGGTCGAGCAGCACGGCTTCGATGCGGGCATGCTCTTTTTCCAGAAAAGCAATGCCTTCGCCCAGCGTTTTGCGGTGGATCAGCTCGCAGTTGACGAGGTCGGACGTCTGCAACATCACGCGCACCAGCGTGGCATCGCCGGGGTTGTCCTCGATGAGCAAGACCCGGTCGGGGGTGCGCTCGATGATCTGGTGGTCGTTGCTGCTTTCTTCAGGCAAAGTATGGTACAAGTCCTGGTTCACGATGTGCCGCGTTCTGTGAGATTGTTTTCACTGTGGGGTATCCTGGTCAGCCGAAAAAATACGGCCCGGGCAGGGGTGGAAAGAGCAAAAAGCGTGCAAAATGTGACTTCAAGGAGGGGCACGCATTGTTTCCGGCAGCACATCGGCGGGCGATCAGCCACGGGGCAGGAAGACGAAGTTGGCCCCCAGATCGCTCAAAACGAAAAGGCAAACGAACTCGTCGGGGTTCTTGTACACTTTCCGAAAGTGGTCCACCTGCTCGGGCTGCACCAGACGCTTTGTGACAAATTCTTCCAGCGTAGAGGCATTGACCGACCAGTCGCCCTGCACGCGATGACGATCGATGATCGGAATACCAATGTCCACGTCGAGCTTGTGCAGTACGAGAATGGGGTATCTGGATACTCCTTCGTTGCGTATCGTATCGGCAGCCTGGCCCAGGGCCGGCAGGTACGATTCGAGCTCTTTCTTCAACGCTTCGAGGCGTGCTTTTTTATCCATGCAATGTGTCGTTTAGGGTAAACCGCCCTTCAATCAGGGGGGATGCTTTCGCAAATTTTTGTGTAAAAATCCGAATATACCCGAATCAAAGTGGTTCGGGCAATCCGGTTGCAATGATTGAGAGTTGAGGGTTTGGGGTTTAAAGTTTTTCTTGTTGACTATCAGATTTTTGTCAAATCCTCGATTCCTCGGTTCTTTGGTTCCTCATCCATTGAAACCGCAGCTTTCAGTCGCAGAAGACGCAGTTTGTACGCAGTTTTTGACCTGTTGTTGAGGGTTGAGCGTGTAGGGTTGAGGGTTTGCAATTATTTGAAAATCAGCGCATACTCTGTGTAACTGAATAAATTTTCGGCTTTTTTCAGGGGCCTCATCTCTCCATCTCTCCGTCACTCCATCTCAGAAAATCGTCCATTGCCTATCGTCAAAAATTTCCGAACCAAATTGCATTGAGTATAACTTTGCCCCTTCCTTTGGGCCGGACGCAAATACATCAAACCTCTTCCTCACATGAGTGAGCAAATCAAACACGAATGCGGGATCGTCCTCATTCGTTTGCGCAAGCCGCTTGATTTCTATGCAGACAAGTATGGCACGGCGCTTTATGGCCTCCACAAGCTCCACCTGATGATGCAGAAGCAGCGCAATCGGGGGCAGGATGGCGCCGGCATCGCCACCATCAAGATCGGCATTCAGCCGGGCGAGCGCTACATCAGCCGCAAGCGCAGCAATCAGCCCGACCCGCTGCGCGACGTGTTCGAGCAGGTGTATGCCTGCTTCAAGGGGCTGACGCGTGAACAACTGGCCGACGCGGCATGGCTCAAGGCCAATTTTCCCTACGTGGGCGAACTGCTGCTGGGGCACCTGCGCTACGGCACCCATGGCGGCAACAGCATCGAGACGGTGCATCCGTTCCTGCGCCAGAGCAACTACATCAACCGCAACCTGGTGCTGGCCGGCAACTTCAACCTCACCAACGTGGACGAGCTCTTCGAAGAGCTCATCGGCTATGGGCAGTATCCAAAGGAAAAATCGGACACCGTCACCATACTCGAAAAAATCGGGCACTTCCTCGACGACGAGGTGCAGCGCCTGCACACCTGGTTCAAGCCCGACGGCTACACCAACCAGGAAATCAACGACCTGATATTCGAGCACCTCGACCTGCAGCGCATGCTGCGGCGTGCGACCAAGAAATTCGACGGCGGCTATGTCATCACGGGCATGATCGGCCATGGCGATGCCTTCGTCATACGCGACCCCAACGGCATCCGGCCGGCATTTTTCTATCAGGACGACGAGGTGGTCGTTTGCGCTTCGGAGCGCCCGGCCATCCAGACGGCGTTCAACGTCCACTATTCCAGGGTAGAAGAGCTGCCGCCCGCACATGCCCTCCTCATCAAGCGCAACGGAAAAGTGGACGTCAAGCCGTTTGCCGAACCGGGCAAACACACGGCCTGCTCGTTCGAGCGCATCTATTTTTCGAGGGGCAACGACCGGGATATCTACGAGGAGCGCAAAAAGCTGGGGCACAATCTCGTGGATGCCGTGCTCGAAGCTGTGGACTACGATTTCAAGCACACGGTGTTCTCCTTCGTGCCCAATTCGGCCGAGGCTGCCTTCTACGGCCTGGTACAGGGCATCGAAGAGCGCCTCGACAAAATCAGAATCGAGAAGGTGCGCGAAATGGGCGACGACATCAAGCCCAAAAAGCTGCAGAAGATCCTGTCGTTGCGGGCACGAGTGGAAAAGATCATCGTCAAGGACGCCAAACTCCGCACCTTCATCGCCGACGACAACTCGCGCGGCGACATGGTGACGCATGGCTACGACGTCACTTACGGCATCGTGCGCAACGACAAGGACACGCTCGTGCTCGTCGACGACTCCATCGTGCGGGGCACCACCCTCAAGAACAGCATCATCGCCATGGCGGCCCGGCTGCGGCCCAAGCGCATCGTCATCGTCTCGTCGGCCCCGCAGATCCGCTACCCCGATTGCTACGGCATCGACATGTCGAAGATGAAAGATTTCGTGGCCTTCCGCGCCCTGGTCGCACTGCTGAAAGCGCACGGCAAGGAACACCTGTTGCAGGAGACCTACGAGCGGTGCAAGGCGCAGGAAGCGCTGCCCAAGGAGGAGGTCAGAAACGAGGTGCAGCCGCTGTACGATCTCTTTACCTATGAACAGATTTCGGACAAGGTGGCCGAGATCGTGACGCCCCCGGGCCTCTCTGCGAAGGTGAAAGTCATTTACCAGACGCTCGAAGGATTGCACGATGCCTGCCCCCACCATCGGGGCGACTGGTATTTCTCGGGCAACTATCCCACGCCGGGAGGCAATCGCGTAGTCAATCGCGCCTTTATCAACTACATGGAAAACAGAGACGAGCGGGCTTACGTGTGAGGCGGCGCCGTGGAGGCGAGTCGTCGCGCTTCAGGCGCAACCAGAAAAGGGCATGACCCGTGTTTGGGGCCATACCCTTTTTGGCGAAAGCCGAAAAAGAAGCGGCTGTCAGATCTCGAACTTGATGCCCTGCGCCAGCGGCACCGAGGTGCCGTAGTTGATGGTGTTGGTCTGGCGGCGCATGTAGGCTTTCCACGCGTCGGAACCGCTCTCGCGGCCGCCGCCCGTTTCCTTCTCGCCACCGAACGCACCGCCGATTTCGGCGCCCGAGGTGCCGATGTTGACGTTGGCGATGCCGCAGTCCGAGCCTGCCGGCGAAAGGAACAGCTCCGACTCGCGCAGGTTGTTGGTCATGATGGCCGACGAGAGGCCTTGCGGCACGCCGTTCTGGATGGCGATGGCTTCCTCGATGGTGCGGTACTTCATCAGGTAGAGGATGGGCGCGAAGGTCTCCTGCTGCACGATGGGCATGTCGGGCGTGGCCTCGACGATGCAGGGCCTGACGTAGCAGCCGCTCTCGTAGCCCGGCCCTTCGAGGCGGCCGCCCTCGATGACGAACTTGCCGCCCTGTTCCTTGATCGCATCGAGCGCCTTGAGGTAGGTCTCGACGGCATCGGTGTCGATGAGCGGCCCGACGTGGTTGCGTTCGTCGAGCGGGTTGCCGATGCGGAGCTGGCGGTAGGCGTTGGCCAGGGCCTCCTTCACCTGATCGTATACCTCTTCGTGCACGATGAGGCGGCGCGTGGTGGTGCAGCGCTGACCGGCCGTGCCCACGGCGCCGAAGACGGTAGCCGGCAGCACGACCTTCATGTCGGCGCTGGGCGTGACGATGATGGCGTTGTTGCCGCCCAGCTCGAGGATGGTGCGGCCCAGGCGCGCCGCCACGGTGGGCCCCACGATCTTGCCCATGCGCACGCTGCCCGTGGCCGAGATGAGGGGTACGCGCGCATCCTTGGTCATGAATTCACCCACGCGGTAGTCGCCATTGATCAGGTTGACCACGCCTTCCGGCACGTCGTTGGCCTGCAGCACCTTGCGCAGCAGGTTTTGCACGGCCACCGCACACAGCGGCACCTTCTCCGACGGCTTCCAGATGACGGTGTCGCCGCACACCAGGGCGATCATGGCGTTCCACGACCATACGGCCACGGGAAAGTTGAAGGCCGAGATGATGCCCACCGGCCCCAGCGGATGCCACTGCTCGAACATGCGGTGCTGCGGCCGCTCCGAAGCGATCGTCAGGCCGTAGAGCTGACGCGACAGGCCTACGGCAAAGTCGCAGATGTCGATCATCTCCTGCACTTCGCCCCAGCCTTCCTGCAGGCTCTTGCCCATCTCGTACGACACGAGGCGGCCCAGCGGATCCTTGTACTTGCGCAGGATCTCGCCAAACTGCCGCACGATCTCACCGCGGCGCGGCGCCGGCACGAGGCGCCACTCGAGGAAGGCTTCCTGCGCCTTGCCGATGACGTGCTCGTACTCTTTCCGGCTCGTCTTGCTCACGCTGCCGATGTAGGCGCCATCGACGGGCGAGTACGACTTGATGTAGTTGCCCGAAGACGAGGACTCCATGCCCGTGCTGGTGCCGTGGTTGTACTTCTTCAGGCCCAGCTTTTTGAGGAAATCCATGTTCATTTTTTCGGTTTATTTGGTTTTGAAAAAAGTCGGTGTCGTTCCAACGGGCTACTTGACGCGATGCCACGTCTGCGTGCGGCCCAGCGCCGAGATGCCGATGTAGCCGCGCACCTTGAGCGTGTCGGGGTCTTCCAGCCAGATACTGCACTTGTAGGTCTTGCCGTTGTTCGGGTCCATGATCTGGCCGTAGCTCCAGTAGTCGTCGTAGGGACGCAGATCCCACAGGATGACCATGCCGATGAGCGGCTTGCCCTTCTTGTCGCCCGGGCACTTGTCGCAGACCGTGTCGGGCGGTTTTTGCAGCAGCTTGACGATCTTGCCGTAAAACTTGCCGTTCTGTTCGTAGATCTCGACCCAAGACTTGGGTTCGCCCGTCTCGTCGTCAATGGTTTTCCACACGCCCACGGGCGACGACTGGGCGGCAGCCACGCTCCACCCCATCAGGGTCCAAGCGCAGGCCAGCAGGATGGACTTTTTCATACATTTTCAGGTTGAAATGAAAAAATGCCTTTGCTTCCGAGTGCCGAAGTTACGCCTTGTATCTTTTTCCGCCTTTCGGCAAAAAGAGCCCGGCGGCCGTCGGGTGCACTCCTCTTCATAGCCCGGTTATGCTGAAGGATCCCGGAACAAGCGAGGGAGTGATGGAGTGACGGAGTGATAGAGTGATGGAGTGAGGGAGCGAGGGAGTGCCGATTACACCGATTTGCCCGATTACACCAATTACACCGATTGCACCGATTGCATCACGTGCGCAACCGGATTGCCCGAACCACTTTGATGCGCGTGCAAACGTCATGACAGCAAGATAAACAACACCTGCACCAGCAGGATTTTCACAATCATGGTGATGGGCAACATAGTCGTGAAGCCGATGGTGGGCAGCTTGTTGCCCGAGCGCTCCACGGCAAAGTCGAGGATGGCCGGCTGGTTGGCCACCATGCCGGTGAGCAGTGTGAAGGGGATGCGCAGCAGCTTGTGCCCCACCACCAGCGTACACACTGCCGCCACCGTGGCGATGATGGCCCCGCACACGAACAGCAGCCCGCCGCCACCGCCGGTCATGGTGAGCAGAAACGTGTGCCCCGAGCGGATACCGATGCCGGCCAGCAGGAGGCTGAGCCCGATCTGGCGCAGCGTGAGGTTGGCGCTGAAGGGAAGTGTCCAGACGATGGGGCCGGTGCGGCGCAGCGCTCCCAGCAGCAGCGCCACGATGAGGGGGCCGCCGGCATAGCCGAGGTTGAACTGCAGGCCGCCGGGCAGCGAAAAAGTCACCATGCCCAGCAGCAAGCCCAGTGCCATGCCGCTGCCAAACGACAGCAGGTTGATCTGGCTGAGCGCCTCGTACGAGTTGCCGAAGAAGCGGGCCAGGCGCGGCAGGTCGTCGCGGCGGGCCACCACCAGCACGCGGTCGCCCAGCTCGAGCACCGTGTCGCCGCTGGCCAGCAGGTCGATGTCGCCGCGCTGCACGCGCGTGATGAGGGCCGAGAAGCGCTCGGGCAGGTTGAGGGCGGCCAGCGTCTGTCCGGCAATTTCGGGCTTCGACACGAAGAAGCGCCGCACGTCGTAAATGCTGCGGTCGGTGCTGAGCTCAACCTCGAGGGGGCGCCCGATGAGTTGCGTGGCTTCGTCCACTACCTTTTTGCTGCCCACCAGTACCAGCCGATCGCCCGTCTGAAGCCGCGTGTCCATATGCGGCAAAAACTGCTCGCCCCCGCGCACCATGCGCCCGAATACCAGCCGCTTGTTGAAGCGGTGGAACAGCGCGCGCAGCGTCATGCCTTCGACTTCGGGTCGCGTCACCTCGACCGAGCGGCGCACCAGCCGCTCGCGCACCGGATACCAGACCTGCAGCGCTTCCTCCTCCTTGCGGTAATCGACTTTCATCAGCCGTTCCAGCACCTGAATGGCCAGCATGACGCCCAGTACGCCCATCGGATAGGAGAGCGAATAGCCCACCACGGCCTCGTTGCTCAGCGCCTCGCGCACGCCTTCCGGCCGCGTGTTGTTGATCAGGTCGAGCAGCCCGGCCAGCGAAGGAGTGTTGGTATAGCTTCCCGCCACCAGGCCCGAAGTGATGGCCGCATCGAAGCCAAACAGCCAGGCCAGGCCCGAGGCGATGAGGGCATACACGCACAGCATGCCGATCATGAAATACACATCGCGGAAGCCGCGCCGCTGGAAGGTGGCAAAGAAGCCGGGGCCGCTGCTCAGCCCGATGGTGTACACGAATATGGACAACCCCAGCAGGATGACTACGTCGGGCACTCTCATCGCCGGGTCGAGCGAGCCGAGCGCCAGACCTGTGAACAACACGGCCGCTACACCCATCTTCAGGCCGCGCACCTGTACCTTGCCCGCCCAATAGCCAAGCGCTATGGTGAGGAAAAGCAGCAGCAGCGGGTTGTCTTTCAGGGCTTCGATCATGATGGCGCAAAGGTAAATGGACTTCAAAGTGCTCTGTGAAATTTTTCCTGAAAATGGCGCCAGCACTCAAATAGGTGCCACCGCCACCATCCACACGCCATTTGTGCGTTGTCGCTCGTGCACTCCACCATTCAACCCGGTGCGAAGTGGCCGCCCCGCCCTAACTTCGCGGCGCAAAACCATCAGGCCCTATGCTGCACATCGATCCGAAAGCCATTGCCACGCGCGACCTGCATCAGTTCATTCTGGGCACCGTGGCGCCCCGACCCATTGCCTTTGTGAGCACCATCGATGCCGAGGGGCGGCCCAACCTGGCACCCTACAGCTTTTTCAATGCCTTCAGTTCCAACCCGCCTATCGTGGTGTTCAGCTCCAACCGGCGCGTCACCGACAACACCACCAAAGACACCCTCCACAACATTCGCGCCACGGGCGAGGCCGTGATCAACATGGTCAACTACGCCATTGTGCGGCAGATGGCCGTGTGCAGCGTCGAGTTTCCGGCTGGAGTGAGCGAGTTCGAACAGTCGGGCCTCACCCCCATTCCCTCGGAGGTGGTGCGCCCGCCCCGCGTGGGGGAAAGCCCGGCCCAGCTTGAGTGCCAGGTGCGCGACATCATCACGCTGGGGGAGCACGGCGGTGCCGGTCATCTGATCATCTGCGAGGTGGTGCGCCTGCACATCGCCGAAGAAGTGGTGGACGAACGCGGCCGCATCGATCCCCACAAGATCGACCTGATGGGCCGCCTGGGACGCGCCTGGTACGTGCGCGCCTCGGGCGATGCCGTCTATACGATCGTGCAGCCCGTCACCAAAATGGTGATCGGCTACCCGAGCCTGCCCGAGCACGTGCGCCACAGCCGCGTGCTCACCGGCAACCACATCGGGCTGTTGGCCGGCCTGCACGAGGTGCCCGCGCGCGACCAGGTCATGAAATTGATCGAAACGGATGCGCGCGTGCAGGCCATCCTCGAACAAGGCGGCGAGGTAATCGAGGCCTTGCACCGCTACGCCGCCGAGCTGCTCGACCGGAAGGTGCCCGAGCGCGAGAAGGCCGGCATGGTGGTGTGGATTCCCGAATACCTGAAGCAGGCATAGCCCCAAGCGCACAATTTGACCTCATGCCCTGTTGTGTGCTTTTGTTTTCTTTGTGTGCCTTTCGGCAAAAACGGCATTTGCGCGCAAGCGCCACAACAAACCGAGCCACGAGATGAACAAGCCTGCACTGCGCCAGTATCTCGAGAGCTTTCGGGACCGCGCCCGCAAGTGGGGACGCGAAGCCCGGGCTTTCCTCACCAGCATGTTTTTTCTGAAAAACTTTGCGGCCATGGTGGGCGTGGTCGTGCTGCTGGGGTTCATGACCTTCTACTGGTTGACCTGTTACACGCGCCTGGGCGAGTCGGTGCAGGTGCCCGACTTCACGGGCATGCCCCTCGACGAGGTGCGCGAGCTGGCAGCGGCGCGCCATTTCGAGCTGGTCCTCACCGACTCGGTGTTCATCGTGGGCAAGGAGCCCGGCATCGTGCTCGAACAGAACCCCGCCCCGCTGAGCCGCGTCAAGGAGGGCCGCACCATTTACCTGACCGTCACCAAGTCGGAACCTGACATGGTGCAACTGCCGGCACTGACAGGTTCGTATGACTACAACCAGTATGCCCGCAAGCTCAAGCGCCTCTACCTCAAGCCCAGGGTGAGGGAGCGCGTGTTCGACCCCAAACAGGAGTCGAACACCATCCTGTACCTGTTTTACAACGGTGAAAAAATTACGGAAGAAGACCTCAAACGGGGCGTCAAGGTGCCCATGGGCAGCGAGATCGAAGCGGTGGTCACCGAGCGCGGCGCCAACACCGTCGAGATACCCAACGTGGTGTGTATGACCTTCGAAGAGGCCGCCTTCACGCTCACCAGCGCCAACCTGGTGCTGGGGCGCATCGAGGAAGACGATACCGTCTTCGACCGCCTCACAGCCTGGGTCGTGCGCCAGCAACCGGCCCCCTCGCCCGGCGCCCGCATCCAGATGGGCGAACGCATCGATATCTGGCTGTCGCAGGAGCGGCCGGCCCAGTGCCCCGACACTGCCGATAATGACGCGTATTGACCCCGCCTTTCGGCAAACGACACCTCTTGCCGGCCTATTAAAGCGCGGGGCGCAGCCAATATTTTTGCCGCAAAGGCGAATAAAAAGGCACGCCATCTGGCCAGAGCACAGGGTCAGCATCTATTGCTGGCCGCTTTTTTTGAGCAAAAAGACATCCACATGCGCTATATCTGGACGCTGCTGCTGCTCGCAGGCGCCACCTGCTCTTTCGCACAGTTGCGCTATGCTCCCAACCCCGACCGGCCGGCCCTGCGCCGGGCTTCGGCGGAAAAAGAGGAGGCACTGGCAGCCCATACCGACTACGCTTCGAATGCCTGGCGGGGCCCCCAGGACTGCCCACCCGAGTTTTTCGATCGCTATTTTCTCCCTCCGGGCGACAGCATCAAGATCGAGGTGGACACCTTCGGGCTGGGCGGCGGCCATGCCGACGACCTGCTCACCGCCGAGGCCTGTGGCCAGATGCTGCACTTTGGCACGGCACGTCAGGACAGTATCACGCTCACCTACACGGCCCTGCCCGACGTGGTGGCCGGCATGGATACGGTATGTGTGCAGTTCTGTCCCAATGGCACCGACTGCAAGCCGCTCCGCTTCGTGTTCGTCGTCAAGCGCCCGGGCCGGCGCATCGTGGCCGACGAGCAGCCCGTCCAGCCGCAGACCTACACGCCCTATTGCCTCGACGACGAGCTCGACCTGCCCGGCGCCTTGGCCTGCAGCCGCATCATTGACTGCGGCGACACCTACGATGGCGACGGCTTCCAGAACGCCTACTTCACCACCTACGCGCAACCCGACCCCTGCCTGGTGTACGTCTCTTCCCGTTTTCCCGGCACCGACACGGTCTGCGTCGTGCTGTGCGACGAATTCACCATTTGCGACACCTTTGCCATTCCTTTCACGGTGCAGGGCACTGCGCTGAGCCTGCCGTTTTTCGACGATTTCAGCTACGAAGGGCCTTATCCCGATCCCGATCTGTGGCTCGAAGACCAGGTGTTCGTCAACCGGACGCTGGCGCAAAACCCGCCCTCGGTGGGCATGGCCACCTTCGACGGCCTCGACGCCTCGGGGCGCCCTTACGACCTGATCGCCGGCGCCGCCGATCACCTCACGTCCAACCGCATTGATCTGAGCGGCCTCAGCCCTGCCGACGACGTGTGGCTCAAGTGTTTCGTGGCGCCCAAGGGGCGCGGCCTCGGCCCCAGCCAGCAGGACTCGCTGTTGCTCGAGTTTCGCGCGGCCGACGGCACCTGGCGCCCCATTTACACCTGGCCCGGCTTCGACGAGGTGGTGCCCACCGACTCGGTGCCGCCCTTCACTTTCTACGCTTTTCCCGTCGATCAGCCCGAGTTTTTCCACAGCGGTTTCCAGTTCCGCTTCACGGGCTTCACCTCGCCCGGCGGCATTTCCGACCTGTGGCATCTGGACTATGTCTGGCTCGACCGCAACGAGACGCCCGAGCCTTTCTTCGACGACGTGGCGTTTACCACGCGCCCGCTCACGCCCACCGCTCCCTATACGGCGCTGCCGTGGTACCAACTGCAGGATCACGAGGCCGAACTGCTGGTGCCGCGCGCGGGGGCGGGCCTCTACAACCACACCGACGCCACGCTCAGCCTCGACGACTCGCGCGTGCTGTATCGCGAGGCGACGACCAACACCCACTACAACCAGGACTTCACCCTGGCCGACGGCCAAAACGCCAACATCCCGCCCCAAGAACACGTGTGGCGCGACAAGGACATTCCTGCCGCCCTCTACGGCAATATCGTGGACATCACGGCCAACATCCCCGACGCGGGGCGTCGCCGCCTCGAGGTGACCTATTGGCTCGCCCTCGACGCCCAGGACGCCCGCTTCCGCAAAAACGACACGGTGCGCACCTCGGTGCCTTTCGAGAACTACTTCGCCTACGACGACGGCTCGGCCGAATGGTACATCTACTTGCAAAACGCCCAGAACGACAACCCCGAAGTGGCGGTGCGCTTCACGGCATTTCAGCCCGACACGCTGCGCGCCATCCAACTCCATTTCCCGCACGCCAATGGCGACGTGACCACCCAGCTCTTCAACCTCAAGGTGTGGGTCGGCTCCCTCGACAGCGAACCGGTGTACGAAGCGCAGCTCCTGCGCCCCTTCTATGCCGATGAGAAGACCGATACGCTGCAGGGCTTCACCACCTATCGCCTCGAAGACATCGCGGGCAACCCCACGCCCGTGGCGCTGCCCGAAGGCGACTTCTTCGTGGGCTGGCAGCAGGTGTCGGTGGTCGAGTACGGCATCCCCGTGGGCTTCGACCTGGACCACCAGCCCGACAGCGTCAACTTCGTCAATCTGGGCGGTGGCTGGGAGCCGTTCCCCGACAACCTGCGCGGCGCCATCATGATCCGGCCGGTGGTGGGCAGCACCACCCCGCCCAACACCACGGCAGGCACGCAGACGGTGGGCACCCTTTCCGAGCTGGTGCGCCTGTATCCCAATCCGGCCGGTGAAATGGTGTATCTGGAGCCGCGTGCCGGCATTTCCACCCACTGGTCGCTCCGCGTGCGCGACCTTACGGGCCGCCCCGTGTGGGAAGGTGATTTCCGCAAAACGCTCGACCTGAGCCGCTGGCCCGCAGGCGTCTATTTCGTCGAGCTGACCGACACGCGCAGCGGCCGCCGCTACGTCGAGCGGCTGGTGCGTATGCGTTGAGGCTGGGTTCGATGGTTGAGGGTTTGAAGGTTGAGGCCACTGAAAAAAAAACCAAATCTCACGCAACAGCTTGTTCCCGGTGGCCGGGACAGGCTCCGACGCCAGTCGGGGACGCAAAAGCCTGTCCCGAGTATCGGGAACGCAACGATTCGCAATGTGTTTTTTGTTTTAATTCAGCTTGTTATTTATGATGTTACGCGTCACCCCGACTTTCGGGGCCGTTACGGACTTTTTTCAGTAGGCTCAAGGTTGAGATCGCGTAGCGGATGTTGAGAC
>WFYJ01000274.1 GCA_015490175.1 Saprospiraceae bacterium
CGCCGCAGATCGACGGGTTTTTCTTCTTCGAGGAAGGGGTAGGGAGGGATATGGTTGGATTGGCCGTTATGCATGGTAGAGAAAGGTTACACAGAGTTTCACAGAGCACACACAGAGTTTCACAGCCTTATTTATTACAAAACAAGCCTGCGAATACCATCCGTGAGTTTCTTCACATTGAAGTTGATTAACAATCCCACAGGAAAACCACCGAACCGAAGATACGTCAACACTTGTGCTACATGCACATCCGTAAGCGCTTCTACACTTTTCAACTCGACAAGAACTTTTCGCTCAACAATCAAATCCGCCCTGTAACCACAATCCAGATGCACTTCTTTGTAGATGACCGGAATGGGACGTTCTGATTCCACCTGCAAACCAATGGATTCCAGTTCCCATTTGAGGCAACGCTGGTACGATGATTCCAACAGGCCCGGTCCCAGAGCACTATGAACTTCGATAGCCTTGCCAATGATCAAACCGGTTATTTTGCTCTCTTTGTACACAACTCAGTGTTTCTCTGTGGAGCACTCTGAGTCACTCAGTGAAACTGAAAGCATTGCTCACCGCGTCAGAATCAATGCCAGCGAAATGAGCGACGACAACACGCCCAGCCACGGCCCCACCTTTTGCACCGGATCCACTACCGTCAGCATTTTGGCGCGGCCCGGTTCCACGTAGATGATGTCGTTTTGCTTCAGGTAGAAATAGGGCGACTGGAACAGGTTGCGGTCGTGCAGGTTGATGCGGCCGTATTCGCGCAGGCCGTTGTTTTCGCGGATAATGAGGATGTTGTCGCGGCGGCCCACCTCCGTCACGTCGCCTGCCTGGGCCAGCGCCTCGAGGATGGTCACGCGCTGGCGGGTGAAGTTCTGCACGCCGGGGCTGCGCACTTCGCCCATGACGTTGACGCGAAAGTTGAGGAAGCGCACGCGCACCACAGGGTCGCGCAGGTACGGTTGCAGGCGTTCGAGTACGAGCTGCTTGACCTCTTCGAGCGTCAGGCCTCCTACGTGCAGGGGCCCCAGACCCGGAAAATCTATATAGCCTTTCGGATCGACGAGGTAGCCGATGAGCGGGTTCTGGCCGACATTGTTCCCGATGTTGGTCACATTGGTGCCGATGATGAGGTTGTAGGGCTTGCTCAGTTCTTCGTCGAGCGTATGGATGCTGATGTAGAGAATGTCATCGGGCTGCACGCGCAGGCGGAAGTCGGCCTCCACCGGTACGGGCCCTTCCGGAAACGCAGGGCCGTCGTTGAAGACCAGCAGGTCGCGATAGCGCACACAGGAGGTGCTCATGAGAATGATCAGCAGGAAAAAGAGCGGTCTGTGCATGGGGGAAGGTTGAGGGTATTGGTTTAAGGTTTAGGGTTTAGAGTTTAGGGTTTTTATTATTGACTATCAGTTGTTTGTCAAATCCTCGGTTCTTCGGTTCCTCGGTTCCTCAGCCAAAAACCGCAGCTTTCAGCCGCAGCGCTACGCAGTACTCTTCACTCTTCACTCCTTCACTCTGTCCCTCCTTCGCTCCCTCACTTCAGTTGCCCGTTCTCCCAGCTTTTGCCTTTCGGCAAACGAAACCGCCCTTTGCGCAGCCAGTCTTCGAGCAGCTTCACGTGCTCCATGTGGTGGCAGTCGGTGCCGAGAAAATCAACCAGTCCGGCGCGGATCAGCTTTTCGCCCATCTGCTGCTCGCGCCGTCCGTAGGCGCCGGCCAGCGACAGCAGGTTGACCTGCAGGGCGCAGCCTTTTTCCTTCAGACGCGCAAAGCGCTTCAGGTCACCGTGCCAGTAGCCGTAGCGTTCGGGATGGGCCAGCACGGGGCGATATCCTTTCACCTGCATGCGGAAAAGCAGCTCGTCGAAACCGTGCGGCGCCGACACAAAGGGCAGCTCGACAAGCACGCGCGCACCGGGCAGACACAGCAGGGTTTTCTGCTCGAGCAACTGCTCGAAATATTCGTCCACGAAGTACTCCGCGGCGTAGTACAGTCGCACGGGCAGGTTGCGGCGCCTCACCTCACTGACCAGTGCGCGAAAGGCCGGCTCAATGGTCTCGGGCGTGTTGGGATAGTACTCGCGGTAGATATGCGGCGTCAGCCAGAAGCGGTGCACGCCCAGTCGGTACAGGGCTTCCACCAGATCGGCACCGGTGGCGGCATCGGGCGCTCCGTCGTCTATGCCGGGCACGAAGTGGGCGTGCATGTCGGCGCCCAGTACCGAGAGGTCGCGATGGACTTCAAGGGCTGAGCCAAAGAGCTTGTGTAACGAAAAAGCCATTGAATTGCTTCGGCCTCGTTCGGTTCCGGGCCTGCATCGGTACACTGCCGTGCAATTTTCCCTTGCCCGTATGCCCTGCCAAGGGACATCCCGCTCAAACCCCTTCGCCTTGCGCAAAAGGATGCCCTCTGGCTGTGCTCACACAAAGTCGAGCAGGGGAAAGCGCGCTCCGAGTATCTGGTCGGCAGGTACCTCGAGCCAGCGCTCCAGAATGGTGGCATAAATCTGCCGGAAGTCCAGATTGACGGCTACATCCTGACGATATGCCAGCGTTTCCAGGTCGGGCGGTTCGTTGAGGATGCCCTGACGCTTGAGGGCGCCGGAAAGTAAAACAACATTATTACCCACACCGTGGTCCGTACCGTAATTCACATTTTCCTTCGCGCGGCGCCCGAATTCAGAAAAGACGAAGATCAATGTGTCTTCAAACAAGCCGGCCCCCTTCAAATCCTGGACAAATGCCGCAAGTGCATGGCCCAATTCACCGATGAGTTTGGGATGCCGTTTGCTCTGACCAAGATGGGTGTCATATCCCCCCTGTCGGACGAAATAGAATATTGACGGTGCCCCATTCTTGATGCATCCGGCTACCCTCCGCAAATCTGTGGCGAGGGGTGTTTCCGGATAATCGAAGCGACTGGGCTCATACCATGCTGAAAGCGCTTTTGCAGAAAAAACCGCCTCACTCCAGACCTTTTCCATGTATTGAGCTACCGGATGGTCGCCATCGCAACTGAAATCGTACGCTGGCTCGTGAGCTTCAAACCTGGCAAAATGCTCAATGAACTCCAGATTGGCACCACAGACCTGCTTCCCTTTGAGCAAGAGACTGAACGTATTGCGGACTTCAATGCCCAGTGCCGAAATCGGCACGTCGGCATGCTTTTCCCGATCGAGGAATCGGCCTACCCATCCTGTGTCATAGGGTTTTTGTTCAGAAGGCAGCCAGCCCGAATACCATATATCCGTCGATTTGAAATGAGAGGTATTCGGCTCAAGCGCGCCTACATTGTTATAAACGGCCATATCCCCATCCAGAAAAAGCCGGGCCATAGCCGAGCCATAATCAGGTATTCCGATTTCGTCGGTCAGAGGCACGATACGCTCAGGGGCGATACCCAAGGTTGGGCGGTACCGGTAATAGTGATCATTGCGATAGGGAACAAAAGTGCTCAGGCCGTCATTTCCTCCTTCGAGGTGGATGAGGACGACTCGTTTCCCCTTGAATGCCTGTCGTTCTATATTGCACGATGCCAGAAATTGCGGCACCATGGCCGTACCAACGGCCAGCCACGTGCTGTTTTTGATGAATTGCCGGCGATCCATCAGTTCAACTGATAACGATAGTGGGTGAGAAAATACAACAGATCATCCGACGCATCGGCGGACAGACACTCCGGCACCTCTTCTGCTCCCCAGAACCACATAGCAAGAGGTACGCCCATTTCAGCAGCGTTCCGTTCGAATTGCTCCCGGTCGAAAACGGCATCCATGAAATAGCGATAACGGCGGAATTCCGGTGCATCCAAACGAGAGGATACCTTGTACGTTATTGATTCACGAGAAATGTTTCGGTTGGCAATGCGGAACACCAGCACTGGAAAGCGGGTCCGAAACAAAATGGTGCTTGTCGTTATCCATTCCTTGCCCTCCGGCCACCCACCCACATTGGGCGGTGCAAACAGGCGCTGGCCCATCATGCGCATCAAATAGTCGTGGGTTTTGATTCCAACCAGTTTCGCACCTGTTTGCTTCTGAAATCCCACCAACAGCTCTACCGGGGTTTTTATGAGACTGTTCCGGAAGCGCTGTTCATAGAACCAGTCTGAAGAAAAAATGTCGAGCATCAACTTGCCGATGTCATAACCGGAATCATAAAAGTCCGACGCCAACTGTGCGATGATTTCTTCATCATATTTGGCACAAACAAAGAACTTCCAGACAGCCCTTACCAGATGCCGCGCACATTGACGCTGTTCCAGGATGATATCCATGATATCCTCTCCGCCGAAGTGCCCCCGCCGGCCCAGGAACACCTTCACCCCATCATCATGGGCTTCTTCATCCAGATAGAATACATTAATGTCATGATCATAGCGCCACCCGGTAAAGGCTCTTGCCGCTTCCTTGATATCATCCAGCGTATAGTTGTCCACACCGAGCGTGAACAACTCCATCAACTCCCTTGGCCAGTTTTCATTTGGTGCATCCTTGTGCGAATGATGATTATCCAGGTACCGCATCATGGCCGGCGTTTTGGCCACAGCAAAGAGCAGATCCCTGAATTTCCCGAGCGCATGCTTCCGCAAAATTTCGAGATACAACTTTGTCAGCGTAAAATTCTGTCCGCCCATGGGCATATGATGGTGCCAGAACAAGGCCATTTTTTCCTTCAAAAAGGCCGGGCTTTCCAGCATCCAGTCAAGCCAGACATTCTGCAAGAGCGCACGCCGGTCTTGCTTTGCCCGCCGTTCTTCATAAAGTGGAAGGGAAAAATCCCGTGTGGGCACCTGTATGTCCCGGGTCAAGTCAATTTTCAGCTCATCTTCCTCCGACAAAGCAGCGTCAAATATCCTCCGCAAAATCTCATCCTTGGACAAAGGACGCACCGCCTCCAGCTCGGACCGGGAAAGTCCAAAGCCTGCACGCTTGTACAGATGGATGATGTCGGAAAGCTTCATGTCATTGAACCCATTACACCAATCACCAAAACTTCCTCCCCTACTCCACCCCCACAAAATACTCCCTGTACCACTCGACGAATCTGCGCACCCCTTCCGTTACGGGCGTGGCGGGCTGGTAGTCGAGGTCTTCGACCAGGTCGGTGACGTCGGCGAAGGTAGCGGGCACGTCGCCGGGCTGGATGGGCAGCAGCTCTTTCCTGGCTTCCTTGCCCAGCGCCTGCTCGATGGCTTCGATGAAGTCCATGAGCCGGACGGGGTTGTTGTTGCCGATGTTATAGACTTTCCATGGCGCGCGCGAGCAGGATGGGTCGGGTTGCTTGCCGTCCCAGTCGGGGCGGCCCTGGGGCGGATGGTCGATGACGCGCACCACGCCTTCGACGATGTCGTCGATGTAGGTGAAGTCGCGCACCATCTTGCCGTAGTTGAACACCTTGATGGGCTCGTCTTCGAGGATGGCCTTGGTGAAGAGGAACAGCGCCATGTCGGGACGTCCCCACGGACCATAGACCGTAAAGAAGCGCAGGCCCGTTGCGGGCAGTCCGTAGAGGTGGCTGTAGGTGTGGGCCATGAGCTCGTTGCTCTTCTTGCTGGCGGCATAGAGCGAGACGGGATGGTCCACGTTGTCGCGCGTCGAGAAGGGCATCTTCTCGTTGAGGCCGTAGACGCTCGAGCTGCTGGCATAGACGAGATGCCCGACGCCCGTATGGCGGCAGCCCTCCAGCACGTTCATGAAACCCACGATATTGCTCTGCACGTAGGCATGCGGATTGACGAGGCTGTAACGGACGCCGGCCTGTGCCGCCAGGTTGACCACCACGTCGAACCGTTCCGTTGCGAACAGGCGCTCCATGGCGTCGCGGTCTTCGAGCTGCATGCGCACGAAGCGGTAGCCCGCGTGGCGGGTGCTCTGTACGGGCCGGTTCCACTCGATGGCTTCGCGCGGGATGCCGGCCTCGGCAAGGCGGGCGTACTTGAGCTCGGGATCGTAGTAGTCGTTGATGCTGTCGAGGCCGACGACTTCATCGCCCCGCGCAAGCAGCCTGTTGGCGAGATGATAGCCGATGAAGCCGGCCGTTCCGGTTACTAAAATCTTCAAAGGGATGGGATTTGGGTTGTTTTCAATAAAGTTTCTTCACCGCAGAGGACGCAGTTGCCTACGCAGTTCGACGCAGTTTTTTTAACTCTTGAAAAACCAGTGAGAATTAATCTACGACCACTCTCCTCAACTGAATACTCTTGCGACTTAGGCACCAGACTCGGTTGCTTTATCAACCGCAGAAAACGCAGTTGCTTACGCAGTTTGACGCAGTTTTTTTCGACGTATTGATTCAGCTCCGAACAATGGGGAGTTCACTCCTGAAAATTATGAACAATTCTCTTTATGCCTTCTTTCATTGATACCACGTGAAAGTTCAACAACAACCCAACAGACAAGTTGAGCAATTTCAGATAAGTCACCACCTGCGCCACATGCACCGGCGCTATGGCCTCCACAGCTTTTACCTCGACCACAACCTTTTCCTCAACAAGTATGTCTACCCGAAACCCGCAGTTGAGCTTTACTTCTTCGTATACGAGAGGGACTGCTTTTTCCATTTCTACTTTTAGTCCTTCTTTTACCAGCTCATACGCAAGGCAATTCTGATATGCCGACTCAAGCAGGCCCGGACCAAGTTGCTCATGTACTTTCCAAGCCTTTTTCACGATAGTTCCCGTAATGCGATTGAGCTGATTCATCAACTGCGGAAAACTGCGGAGAAAAACTGCGACTGAAAGCTGCGGTTGCTCGATGGCAACGCTCAACCTCGAACAAACGGATGCTCACTCAACGGCAACTTCGCCATCGGATGGTAGTCGCCTTTCAAGCCCACGGGGCGGGCATTGCGGATGTCGTGGACAATCTGGATGGCGGTGGCTGCGTCCTCGATACCGAAGCCGCGGCCCTCGAGGATGGCCTCATAGCTGCGCGTGTGCAGATCCGTGAAGCCGCCGCTGAACTCGATCTCCTCGCCATCGACCGTGATGGAGCGCCAGGTGCGCTGGCCGGCGGCGCGCACCGCTTCGGGCAATGTCTCGGCGTTGATGCTCAGGAACCAGCGGACGCGGGCGCGTTCGAGCTCGAGGTAGCCGGCGGCGCGGTCGTGGGTGTGCAGGTGCACCACGTTGTCCTGCACGGGACCGAAGAGCCACACCAGCATGTCGAAAAAGTGAATGCCGATGTTGGTCGCGATGCCGCCCGACTTCTGCAGGTTGCCCTTCCAACTGGCGTAGTACCACTTGCCGCGCGAGGTGATGTACCCCAGATCGACTTCGTGTTTGCGATCCATGCCATTGGCACCCAGCTTTTTTCTGAGTGCGAGGAGGGCAGGATGGTGGCGAAGCTGCAGGATGGTGTACACCTTTCTCCCATATTCCTCTTCCAGTTCGCGGAGGGCATCCACGTTCCAGGGGTTCAGCACCAGCGGCTTCTCGCAAACGACATCGGCACCAATGCGCAGCCCGAAGCGGATATGCGCATCGTGCAGGTAGTTGGGCGAACATACACTCACGTAATGGGCAGGCTGACCGGCACGACGCATTTTTTCTACGTGGCGGTCGAAACGCTCGAATTCGACGAAAAAGTCTGCTTCCGGAAAATAACTGTCGATAATACCTACCGAATCGTTGGGGTCATAGGCCGCCAACAGCCGGTTGCCCGTGTCGCGAATGGCACGCATATGGCGAGGCGCCACATAGCCGGCTGCACCGATAAGGGCAAAGTTTTTCATATACTCAAATCAAAATGGTTTGGGAAGTCCTGCGGTAATTGGTTGAGGGTGTAGTGTTTGGTGTTTACAACTCCATGAAAATCAGTGTATACTCAGTGTTCTCTGTATAACTGAATGATCTTTCAGTCACAGAAGACGCCGCGCGGACGCAGTTTGCGCAGTTGGTCACTCCCTCGCTCCATCTCTCTTCTCTCCATTTCAAAAAATCGTCCATCGTCCATTTACTATCGTCAATAATTCCCAAGTCGCATGACCTGCACCTGCTGCGACAGCCACCGCCCCGGGCACACTTATGTATGTTTTTCACCTGAAGAGTCCGCGAACGAAATATCATGCAACCCGAGTCGCCGGAAGTGCATGTTGTCACAAAATTCAGAGCAATTCCTTCAGACACACCTGTTACTGCGGAGGGGAAGGATCCTTGAAGATGCCCATTTTCCCCAACTCCTCAACCAGAATATCCGCAGCGACCTCATGCCCGACGGCATTCCAGTGCCCGTCTCTTTTCCAGAAAAAACAGGGCGGCTCACAGGAGGTCGTGCGCGCATACTCAAGGAAGCCGGGCAAAAGGTCAACAAAAGCAATGCCGGTCGTATCAGCTATTTCCCTCATTTTTCGGGCAGGAAGCGTCCATGAGAAATCAGGTGGAAGACTTTCGCCGACAGCCTGTGCAAGATGCGCTCTTCTGCCAAGGGTATCGATTACGGGTGGTATTGCCACGATGATCAACCGACCACCATCCTGTGCAATTGCTTCCCTCAGTTTTTCCAGACACCAGGCAGTTACTTCCCATGCCTCGCGCCATTGCCGGGTACGGGGCGGTACATACTGACCATACCCTTTCCATCTCAACTCGAAGGGTAGCGCCTTTCTTTCTGCCTCCTTCCGGAGGGCGAGAGCTTGTTGGCGCCCTCCCAGCCACGGGGGTGCATGTTTCGGCTGCCAGGTATCCCGAAAAAACCGCCAGAACCTGTACAGCGCCGTGTGCTGCTTGAGGAAATACCTGAAATCTCTTTTCACGGGCGGCAGGTCGGGATGGGGACTTGCGGGTTTCAGCCTCCACCCTCCTGCAGCGGAATCCCTGACAAAATAAGCATGGATGAGCCTCTTGTTCAGGCCCTCTGCTCCCTCAACCAGTTCGAGAGAGTTGTTCAATATGTCGTTGCCTGGCCAGAAAACCAGCAACACCACATCGGGTTGAAACTGCCTGGCTTTGTACTGATACACCAGATACTCTTCACACGTACCGATTCCCCCCTTGCCAAAATTCAGTACTTCCCAGGTCGGAGACAATCTGGCCTCAAGCCGTCGTGCCATTGTCTGTGTATCAACGACCTGAACGGCTTCCATAAATGAATCACCCAGCACGGCAATGCGCTTTCTGCCTTCTTTTTTTGCGATCTGTCGCGGCAGATCACGCATGCCGAATTGGTTCCAATGAATATTCCGGACAAAAAACTCACTGGTTCTGTAGCTTCCCGTAAAGTTCGGCTTGTTCCATGGGCCCATGATGGTATCAATAATCCCTGGATGGCGGCCATCTACCCACCTGATTTCGGGATTCCAGGGCCCGGGGAAAAGTCTGAGCACAAGCTCACACAACAACAGGGTAACTGTCCCCAGTAAAAAGAAAAAGGTCAAATAAAGACCGGCTTTTTTCATTTCAGCTTGAACATACCTGATCCGGGAAGGGTCACGTACTCACCCACTCCACCTTCCCCTCCCACAACCGGTATTCCTCGCCGCTGCCGGGGCAGGTAGCACGGCCTTCGTCGTCGAAGTGGAGGCGTTCGCCGTGGCGGCTCATCCAGCCGATCTGTCGGGCGGGGTTGCCGACGACAAGAGCATAGGGCGGCACGTCTTTGGTGACCACGGCACCGGCGCCGATGAAGGCGTATTCGCCGATGTCGTGTCCGCAGACGATGGTGGCGTTGGCGCCGATCGAGGCGCCCCGCCCCACGCGCGTGGGGCGGTATTCGTTCTTGCGGTTGACGGCGCTGCGCGGGTTGCGCACGTTGGTGAACACCATGGACGGCCCGAGGAAGACGTCGTCTTCGCAGATGACGCCCTCGTAGATCGAGACGTTGTTCTGTACCTTGACGTTGTCGCCCAGCACCACGCCCTTGGCCACGAAGACGTTCTGCCCCAGGGAGCAGCCCCGGCCGATCACCGCGCCGCCCATCACGTGGGTGAAGTGCCAGATGCGGCTGCCTTCGCCTATCTGCGCGCCTTCATCAACGATGGCGGATGGGTGGATGAAAATTTTAGGGTTTGATGGTTGATGCTCGCTGCGCTCGCTGTTGAGACCTTCGGGTGTTGAGATGCGCCCGCCGGACGCGGTGTTGAGATCCTCTTCATCTGAAGCGTCCGCAGAATACACCCCCTCTGATTCTTCCACGCCCGGGTAGTCTTTTTTTGCGTAATTTCTCAGCCTGAAAATTTTCCAGGTGATCGCGTGGATTCTCTCGCGCAAGTCGTCGTAATCCGATGCCGGCAAATATTCCAGATCCTTTGCAATGATGAGCTGATTCAGCAACTCGATGGCACTGCCATAAGCAATCGAATAAAATCGGGCTTGTTCCCTGCCACTGGTCCGGCTACTGCCCTCAGCAATGTTCGAAGGGATCGAAAGGGCCGATTTTCTCATCTGAGCCGCAAGCTCCCATGAAATCCCGGAAGGCATGCCTTCCGTCAGTTTGAAGACCCGTACCGCCAACTCCCGCGCCTCTTGCCATACCTGCAGGCGCTCAAAGCCGTATTCGTAGCGATCTTTACCCATGTGCGGCAGATGAAAGAGGTGCTATTCTATTGCATCGGACTCAACATCGCCGCTTTAGCGGCGCGTGTTCCGATCCTGTCGGAATCTCAACACCGGTTCCGACCGCTGTCGGAACCGTATCAACATCGCAGCCCGCGAGGGCTGCGTCTCAACCCTCCAGGAAACCGGAAACAGCCCCCGCAATCTCTTCAACAACTTCCTCATTCAACTCGGTATGCATGGGCAGCGAAATCACTTCACGCGTGAGCTGCTCGGTGACGGGGAGGGACTGCCCTTCGAACCAGCGGGCGAAGGCCTGCTGGCGGTAGAGCGGCACGGGATAATAGACGTTGCAGCCGATGCCTTTCCGGCGCAGGTGCTCCAGCAGCGCGTCGCGACGGGCTGCCGGCACCTTGAGCGTGTACTGGTGGAAGACGTGCGTGCTGCGCGGGTGGCGCACCGGAGTCTGAATGTCTTGCCTTTCGGCAAACAGGGCATCGTAGCGGTCGGCGGCGCGGCGGCGGGCGGCGTTGTACTGGTCGAGGTAGCGCAGCTTGACGCCGAGGATGGCCGCCTGAATGCTGTCGAGGCGCGAGTTGATGCCGATCTCGTCGTGGTAGTAGCGGCGCTTCATGCCGTGGTTGGCCAGCACGCGGATGCGTTCGGCCAGGCGGGCATCGTCGGTGAAGCAGGCGCCGCCGTCGCCATAGCAGCCCAGGTTTTTCGACGGAAAGAACGAGGTGCAGCCGATGTGTCCCATCGTGCCCGTCTTCTTGCGCGTGCCGTCGCTGAAGGTGTATTCGGCGCCGATGGCCTGGGCGTTGTCTTCCACCACGTAGAGGCCGTGCTTTTCGGCCAGGGCGAGGATGGGCTCCATGTCGCAGCTCTGCCCGAACAGGTGCACCGGCATGATGGCGCGGGTGCGGGGCGTCAGGGCTGCCTCGATGGTGTCGGCCGTCAGATTGAAGGTGTCGGCATCCACGTCGGCCATGACGGGCGTGAGGCCCAGCAGCGCCACCACCTCGGCCGTGGCGATGAACGTAAATGCCGGCACGATGACTTCATCGCCGGGCTCGAGGTCGAGCGCCATGAGGGCGAGCTGCAGGGCGTCGGTGCCGTTGCCTACGCCGATGGCGTGGCGCACACCGAGGTAGTCGGCCAGCGCCTGCTCGAAGGCCGCCACCTGCGGCCCGCGGATATAGGCCGTCGAGGCGACCGTGTCGAGGATGGCCTGATCGATTTCGTCTTTGATGCGCCGGTACTGGCCGGCGAGGTCAACCATGGGGATGGCAGACATAAATGAGGAATCGAGGATTTGATTCAAGAGCCTGCTGAGCGCGCTGAAAAAAGTCCGTGACGGCCCCGAAAGTCGGAGCCTGTCCCGGCTTGCCGGGAGCAAGCAGTGACATCGTAACGCGTAACGCGTGACGCGTGACACGTGCCTGCTATAGATAACAAATTGATTTAAAATCAAAAATACATTGCGAATCGTTGCGTCCCCGACCGGTGTCGGAGCCTGTCCCGGTTTACCGGGAACAAGCTTTCCGACAAGTCGGAACAGGTTTTGCGTGAGATTTGAACTTTTTTCAGTGCGCTCAAGAACCGAGGATTTGACAAAAAACTGATAGTCAACAAGAAAAACTTTAAACCTTAAACTCTAAACCCTAAACTCTCAACCCTCAACCCTCAACCAGAACACAAGGCTTCGCCGACGATGTGTCGCAGGGGCACACCGCAGAAAAAACAGACCCGAACCGCAGGCCGTCCGGCAGGCGAAATTTGCCGAAAGGCCTGTAAACAAAGCATTCATGCTTTATGGCGACTTTCGATTTGGCGAAAGCCGCGGCGAATATGCGAAATTCAGGCCGGCATGCGCACTTTTCGCAAAAGTTTTGCGGGCACGCGCATGCGCAGCGAGTATCCAATGTGTTCGAGTTCGATGACGAACTCCTTGTTACCGTCAATCTCTACGAGGCGGCCCTGCAGGCCGGTCAGGTTGCCGCCGATGATCTCCACCCAGTCGCCCTCGCGGTACTGGGCGGGATCGGCTTCCACTTCGATGCCTTCGCCGGCGATGCGGCGCAGCAGCTCGATCTCTTCTTCGGGTATGGCCAGCAGGTCGCGCCGCATCTTGATGAAGCCCAGCACTTCGGGCACTTCGAGTACGGGCACGTACTGCTTGCGCACGATCTTGACGAAGATGTAGCAACTGATGAGCGGCAATTGCAGCACCCGGATCTTGCGGGTGTAGCGCCGCGTCACCTCGCGCAGTGGCAGGTAGTTTTCGATGCCCTTCAGGTCGAGCAGGCGCTTGACCAGTTTTTCGCGCTTGTAGTTGGTGCGCACGGCGAACCAGCGCGCCTCGGTAGGGTGCAACTGGTTGACGGGTTCCTGTGCGTGCGTAGCGCCGGGCATGAGCATTCGTTTTGTGTGCGGTCAATCGGGGTTTGTCAGAGTCGCCAGTAGGTCAGTCCGTTGTCCTGTGCCGGTTTGGGCAACAGGCCTTTCAGGTCCATGAGTATGGGCGAGCCGTTCATGAGGCTCTTGAAGTAATCGTAGTCGTATTGCCTGTATTCGTCGTGGTTGACGGCAATGATGACGGCGTCGTAGTTGCTCATGGGCTCGTCGAGCAGGGTGAGCTTGTACTCGTGCGCCACCTCGTTGGGCGAGGCATGCGGATCGACGATGTGCACGTTGATCGAGTAGTCCATCAGCTCGCGCACCAGGTCGGCCACCTTCGAGTTGCGAATGTCGGCCACGTTTTCCTTGAAGGTGAAGCCCATGACCAGCACGCGGCAGTCGCGCGGGTTCTTGCCCTTCTGGATGAGCATCTGCACCAGGCGCTTGGCGATGTGGGCCGGCATGTTGTCGTTGATGTTGCGGCCGCTGAGGATGACCTGGGGCTCGTAGCCCACCTGGCGGGCCTTGTGGACGAGGTAGTAGGGATCGACGCCGATGCAGTGGCCGCCCACGAGGCCGGGATAGAAGCGCAAAAAGTTCCACTTGGTGCCGGCCGCTTCGAGCACCTCCTGCGTGTCGATGCCGAGCTTGTCAAAGATGATCGACAGCTCATTCATCAGCGAGATGTTGATGTCGCGCTGCGTGTTTTCGATGACCTTGGCGGCTTCGGCCACCTTGATGCTCGAGGCCTTGTGCACGCCGGCTTCGACGACGGTGCCATAGACGGCGGCGATGGTATCGAGCGCCTCTTCGTCGCTGCCCGCCACCACCTTGACGATATTGCGCAGGGTGTGCTTCTTGTCGCCGGGGTTGATGCGCTCGGGCGAGTAGCCGAGCTTGAAGTCCTCTCCCAGCTTCAGCCCGGAAATCTCTTCGAGGATGGGCAGACAGTCCTCTTCGGTACAGCCCGGATAGACGGTGGACTCGTACACCACGTAGTCGCCTTTTTTCAGGGCGCCCGCGACGGTGCGCGTGGCGCTGAGCACGGGCTTGAGGTCGGGCACGCGATGCGCATCGACGGGCGTGGGCACGGCCACGATGTGGAAGTGGGCGTCGCGGAGTCGCGCCGGATCCGCCGTAAACTCGATGTCGGCATCCTCGAATGCCTCGGGCGGCAGCTCGCGGCTGGGATCCTCGCCCCGCCGCATCATCTCGACGCGCGGCTCGCTGATGTCGAAGCCGATGACGGCGAAATGCCGCGCCAACTCGAGCGCCAGCGGCAGGCCCACATAACCGAGGCCGGTCACGCTGATTCTCTTTTTCTTCTGTCGTAAATCTTCGATCATTGGGGCAGTGTTATTGAACCCATGTGCTGCTCACCGCAATCCAGTCTGAGCCTGATGAGAAAAGTCCGTGACGCGTGACAACGTGACGCGTGACGCGTGACAACGTGACAATCCCGACTTCTCGAGATGACGCGTGACATCATAAATAACAAACTGATTTTAAATAAAAAACACATTGCGAATCGTTGCGTTCCCGACTTGAGTCGGAGCCTGCCCCGGCTCGCCGGGGACAGGCTTTTGCGGCCCCGACCAAGGGTCGGGGCAGGCTTTCCGCTGGGCGGAACAGGTTTGCGCGAGACTATGTTTTTTTTCAGTGGCCTCAACTACCGATTCCTCAATTCTTCGAGCGCAATCCCCGCCACCTTGTCGCCGATGGCGAGCGATGAGGTGGCTGCCGGCGAGGGCGCGTTGAGCACGTGCACGTAGCCCGGCTGCTCGACGAAGAGGAAGTCGTCCACCAGCTTGCCGTGGCGATCGATGCACTGGGCGCGCACGCCGCTTCGTCCTTTGACGAAGTCGTCGGGTTGCACCTCGGGCACCAGCTTTTGCAGGGCCTTTACGAAGGCCCGTTTCGATGCCGAGCGATGCAGTTCGTCGAGGCTCTCGCGCCAGAAGCGCCCCAGCATTTTCCAGAAGCCGGGAAAGCTCAGCGCCTCGAACAGGTCGCCCGGGTGCACGTCCGTCAGGTGATAGCCCTCTCGGGCAAATGCCAGTACCGCGTTCGGTCCGGCTTCGATGCCGCCCTCGATCATGCGCGTGAAGTGCACGCCGAGGAACGGGAATTTGGGGTTGGGCACCGGATAGATCAGGTTGCGCACCAGGTGTTCCTTTTCCGGCTTGAGCTCGTAGTACTCGCCCCGGAACGGCACCACCTGCACTTCCGGCCTGGCCCCGGCCATCGCGGCCACCCGGTCGGCATGCAGTCCGGCGCAGTTGATCACCAGTCGCGCCTCCACGTCGCCGGCGGTGGTCTGCACCACCTGGCGTTTGCCGGAAGGCGAAAACCCCATCACGGCATGGCCGGTCCACACCTCGCCGCCGCGCTTTTGCAGCAGCTCGGCGTACTTCTTCGCCACGCGACCGAAGCTGGTGATGCCGGCCTGCGGCACGTGGATCGCCTCGACGGCGGCTACATGCGGCTCAAATTCGCGCGCCTCTTCACCGCTGATGAGGCGAATGCCCTCGAGGCCGTTGGCCTGCCCCCGCTCGTAGATGGTGTGCAGGTAAGGCCGCTCGGCCTCGTCGGTAGCCACGATGATCTTGCCGCACAGCTCGTACGGCACCTCGTAGGTGTCACAGAACGCGATGAGCCGGCGCCAGCCCTCGCGGCAATTGATCGCCTTGAGGCTGCCCGGCTTGTAGTAGATGCCGGAATGGATGACGCCGCTGTTGTGGCTCGACTGATGCGCTGCCACCTCGGCCTCCTTTTCCAGCACGCATATTTTCAAATCCGGCGCCTTTTGCGCCAGTTGCCAGGCCGTTGCCAGGCCTACGATCCCGCTGCCGATCACCGCCACGTCGCACTTCTTCATGTCGTCCCGTTTTCGGCCCACAGCAGCAGTGGTTCGGGCTCGAAGCGCGACCAGTCGATCTCGTCCTCCTCGTCGGGATGATAGACGATGTATCGGATCTTGCGGCTGATGAGCTTTTCGGCGCG
>WFYJ01000275.1 GCA_015490175.1 Saprospiraceae bacterium
ACCGGCGGTCTCAACGTGGGGCCAAGGCCCTCTCAACTGTGTCACTGCCTGTCGCGTGACCGCCGCCATGCAAAATACTTCTGCACGCAACTTCATTCGCCGGCGCTGTAATCGGGGACACTACCGTCTTTTGATTGAGCAATCTGAGATTTGAGCGAGGTTGAAACTGCGTGCGGGAACAGGGCGAATGTTGATACCCCGATACACGGAGACTTGCCCTCAACGCCCACCCCTTTTCCAGCGAGCTCTTCCGGAATGCAGATCTGTTCGAGGCCCGAACCGTAGCCAGAAAAACGAAAAAAGCGGTTGGAAACCTGGGGGGCATTCCAACCGCAACAAGACAGGGATGGGGGGAAAGTTCTTGTATGGATGATGCGTGGCCCGATCGAGGATCGGCAGTCATTCACTACATATTCAAAAACAATGCCACAATGCTAATAAAAACACTCAAAAACAACAAATTACGGGTTCGAAAAATTAAACTCTGTTAATAACAATAAAACCACAAGCATCTGCGGAGCGGCGTGCCGGGCTGTCTGCCTTTGGCACTCAGTGCAGTTTGGTTGGCAATTTGCGGGCACGCTGTAATGAATGAACCGTCTCGTCCAATCGGTGTAATCGGCAAACTCACACGCCCTCCTCACTCTTCCCTCCTCACTCCTCACAGTTTTGCGTCACGAGTCGGAAGCCCACGCCGTGGATGTTTTCGATCTTGACGCGGGGGTCGCGACGCAGGTATTTGCGCAAGCGCGAGACGAACACGTCGAGGCTGCGCCCCAGGAAATAATCGTCTTTTCCCCAGATGTTTTTCAGGATTTCGGAACGGGGCACCACCCTGTCGGCCCGCGCCGCCAGATAGCGCAACACTTCTGCCTCGCGCGGGGTGAGGCGGCGCTCCTGTTCGGGGTGGGTGAGCATGAGATTGGGATAATCGAGATGGTAGTCGCCGATGTCGAAATGCTCGGGCTGGTCGGTCTCCACCACCTTGCGTCGTCGAAGGAACACTTCGATTTTGAGCACCAGCTCTTCGATACTGAAAGGCTTGGTGATGTAGTCGTCGCCGCCGAGGCGCAGCCCCTGGATGCGATCTTCCTTCAGCGAGCGGGCGGTGAGGAAGAGGATGGGCACGTCGCGATCTTCTTTGCGTATGGCTTCGGCCAGCGTGAAGCCATCGAGCCGGGGCAGCATTACGTCGAGGATGCACAGGTCGAACGCATGTTTGGCGAAAGCCTCGAGGGCGGCCTGGCCGTCCTGCACCCAGACTACTTCAAAGCCCTGTAGTTCGAGGTTGTCGCGGGTCACGAACCCCAGTTGCGGGTCATCTTCCACGTACAGGAGGCGCGCCCTGGCGTCGGTGTCGGTTTGACTCATGGTGTGCAAGTTTTCATCCGGATCGTGACGGTCGTGCCTCGGCCGGGCGCACTGTCGAGGCGGATCTTCCAGCCATGGGCCTCGCATATACTGCGCACGTAGTAAAGCCCCAGGCCGAAGCCCTTGACATTGTGCACGTTGCCCGTGGGCACGCGGTAGAATTTTTCAAAAATGCGTTGCTGGTGCGCCTTGTCGATGCCGATGCCTTCGTCGCGGATGGACAGGCACAGCAGAGCGCCTTCGTTGCGCGTGCGCACTTCGATGCGGGGCACGTTGCGGCAATATTTGACGGCGTTGTCGAGCAGGTTGTGCAGGATGTTGGTCAGGTGGACGCGGTCGGCCTCCACGCAATGGTGCGCGGCATCCAGCCGGCATTCGAGCGTGCCTCCCATGTCTTCCACTTTGGTGCGCAGTGCGGGCAGGATGTGTTCGAGCAGCTCGTGCAGCTCGATGGGCTCCTTGTTGATCCGGAAATTGTCGCGTTCGAGGCGTGCCAGTTGCAGCACCTTCTCCACCTGACTGTTGAGCCGCTGACTCTGCTCCTTGATGATATGGGCATACTGGAACAGGCGGGGCTGTTGCTGCACCTCGGGGCTCTGCAGAAAGACGTCGGCCGAGATGCCGATGGTGGAAATGGGCGTTTTGAACTCGTGCGTCATGTTGTTGATGAAATCCTTCTGCATCTCGGAAAGGCGCTTCTGGCGCAAGATGATAAACATGGCATAGGCAAAAAACAGCACCGTGAGCAGCAGGATGGACGAAAAGATGGTGGTGAGCTTCATGTTGCCCAGGATGTAGGACGTGCGCCTGGGGAAGTGCACCCCGAAGTAGTAGGTGAACTTGTCGTACACGGGCAGGTGGTCGCGCCGGATGAGGGTGCTGTCCACGCCCGGCTGGTAGCTGATGTAGTTGCCGTACACCATCTTGTTGGTGGCGCAGTCGTAGATGCCGTACTCGAAATCCTCGTTCAGGCCCACGGCCTCCAGCTCGCGCCGCAGGAAGTACTCCAGATTGTTGGCATTGATCACGTCGTTGACGTTGACCACGTAGTAGTTGGCCGACACGCGGTTGATGAGGTCGTAGGTGGGCAAGGGGCTGCCCATGCGCTCGAACTCGCGCGCCACGTTCAGCAATGCAATGCGCACCTTGTCGTCGAACTCTTTCTCCTTGATGTTCCAGGTGCTCCACACCAGCCACGTCTGGATAGCGATGACGCTGACGATGGCCACCGCACCCAGCAAAAGCACTCCGCGAACCGTACTGTTTTTCACACGCATCCATTTTTACAAAGGCGCCCTCGGCAAAGGTAGGGGATGCCACGTATCGGCCACCCTTACTATCTACCTGCTATACTCAAATCAAAGTGGTTCGGGAAATCCTGTTGTATTGGTTGAGGGTGTAGCGTTGAGGGTTTAGAGTTTATAGTTTAAAGTTTAAAGTTTTTATTGTTGATTATCATGCTTTTGTCAAATACTCGATTCCTCGATTCCTCGGTTCCTCGATTGCTCAATCAAAAATGTCCATCGTCTATCGTCCATTGACTATCGTCAATAATTCCCGAACCGAATTGCGTTGAGTATATACTCAGTGCAATCCGGTTCGGGAATTTTGAGACGGAGTGACGGAGCGACAGAGCGATGGCGTGACAGCGCGCGATGGAACCGCGCCCTCGGGCTTTCGCCAAATGGCGCCTTTCGGCAAATGCTGCCGCGTTGCCGGTGGCCCCCTACGGCTTGCCGCCGACGACGATCGCGATTTCGCCGCGAGGCGGATGGGCTTCGAAATGCGCTCGCAGCTCGGCCAGCGTGCCCCGCACGTACTCTTCGTGCACCTTGCTCAGCTCGCGCGCCACGCAGGCCGGGCGCGCGGCACCGCAGTGCTCGGCAAGCTGAAGCAGGCATTTCTGCAGGCGATGCGGCGACTCGTACAGCACGAAGGTGTAAGGCAGCTCGGCCAGCCACTGCAGGCGCGCCTGTCGGCCCTTTTTGTGTGGCAGGAAACCTTCAAAGAAAAAGCGGTCGCACGGCAGGCCCGAGGCCACCAGCGCCGGCACGAAGGCCGTCGGGCCCGGCAGGGCGCTGACGGGCACGCCGGCGCCCACGCAGGCGCGCACCAGCAGAAAACCCGGATCGGAAATGCCCGGCGTGCCCGCATCGCTCACCAGCGCAAAGGTGCTGCCGGCAGCCATCTGCGCGACCAGCGTTTCCGTGAGGCGATGTTCGTTGTGGGCGTGATAGGCCTTGAGCGACGTGTGGATGTCGTAATGAGCCAGCAGCTTGCGCGTGGTGCGCGTGTCCTCGGCGAGGATCAGATCAACCTCTTTCAGCAGGCGCAGGGCGCGCAGGCTGATGTCTTCGAGATTGCCTACCGGCGTGGGAATGAGGTACAACATGAAGGGGTGGTGTCCTTAAATAGATGATTGCGCATCCTGAAAATGGACCGGCTGCAAAAGGTGTTGCGTGTAGGGTTTAGAGTTTAAAGTTTAAAGTTTAAGGTTTAAAGTTTTTCTTGTTGACTATCAGTATTTTGTCAAATACTCGGTTCCTCGGTTCCTCGATTCCTCAGTCATTGAAACCGCAGCCTTCGGCAGCAGAAAACGCAGTTTGAAATCAGTTGATCGGGGACACGACCCATGAAGGAGGCTAGTACGCTTCTTCTTCGGGAAAGAGCTCGTAGGTGTACGTCTCCATGATGACGTTGGCCAGCAGTTTTTCGCAGGCTGTCTCCACTATGCGGTGGGCGTGGGCCTCGTCGGCGGCGTCAATCACCATGCGGATGTGCTTGCCGATGCGCACGTCTTCAACTCCTGCCACGCCCACGTTTTTCATGTTGCGCGCCACGGTCTTGCCCTGAGGGTCGAGCAGCTCCTCGCGCGGCATCACGTCAATTTCGGCTATGTATTTCATTCGGCATCTTTTGAAAAAGGTGGTACGGCAATGATTGCAACTTCCCGATGTGAAGACACTCTTCACTCTTCACTCTTCACTCCATCACTCTTCACTCCATCACTCCCTCTCCCCCGGGTGGCATTTTGCGCAAGCGAGAACAAAACGTAAAGCACGACGACCAGCGACACGGCCATTTCGCGCAGCCACCACAACAGGCCCAGCGCAATGGCGGCAAAGATAATCCGAAACTCGTTGCCCCTCCAGCCCAGTCGTTTGAACTTGAAGCTGAACATCGGCACTTCCGACACCATCAGCACGCTCAGTACGGCTACCACTGTCCACACGAAGCCGGGCGCCACCACCAGGCCGGCCAGGCCCCGGGTGTCGCGCTCGAACAACAGCAGCAGCCCCACGACGAAGACCGTGGCGGCAGGCGTGCTCAGCCCCAGGAAGTGCTCGCTCTGGCGCGTGTCGAGGTTGAACTTGCCCAGGCGCCAGGCCGCTGCCATGGTAAAGGCGAAAGCCGGCGCCGCCGGCCAGTAGAGACCGTCGGGCGGCACGCTGGTCGGGTGGTAGCCGTAGACCAGCAGCACGTACAGGATGGCGCCCGGCACCAGCCCGAACGACACCACGTCGGCCAGCGAGTCGAGTTCGCGCCCCAGCGGTGAATGCACGCCGAGGGCACGCGCCACCAGCCCGTCGGCAAAGTCGGCCAGGCCGCTGACGAGCAACAACCAGCACACCTGCATGTATTGCCCTTCGAAGAGACTGACCAGGGCCAGCGCCCCGCACAGCAGATTGACGAGCGTGATGAAGTTGGGTAAGTGTTTTTTCATAGGTCTGCCAACGATTGAGCCATGCGCACCGGTCTTTCCCGATGCATACATGCGCGCAAAGGTACGCGCTCGTGCTGCCCCTGCCGCCATTTTTTTGCTTCTTTGGCCAAGCCGTCAATTGACGGGTGGCCGTCAAAAGCCCGGCAAAGCATCCGGCATATGGTACTTTTGCCCGTATCGGGGCGTTTTCATCCAAACGCAAACACATGCAGCACCATTACCTCCTGTTTTTGCTGATTCTCTGCCTTTGCCTTTCGGCAAATGCAGCCCTGGCGCAGCCCGCCAACGACGCCTGCACCGACGCCATCGAACTGACGCAGCTCGACAACTGGTGTTCGCCGCCGGGCGCCTACACCAACAGCGGCGCCACCCTCGATGCCGGCCTGACCAACCCCTCCTGCTGGCCCGACCAGACCCACGACGTGTGGTTCCGCTTCGTGGCCCAGGCCACCGACGTGCACGTCACCGTGGTGGGCAACACCAGCGGGCCGGGCGGACCGGGCGGCACGCTCCAGCAGCCCCAGTTTGCCATTTACAGCGGCACCTGCTCGGGCGGCTTCACCGAGCTGCAGTGCGCCTCCGACGGCTTCGGATACCACATCGTCGAGACCTTCCTCAGCGGCCTGACCATCGGCCAGACCTACTACATCCGCGTCGATGCGCGCAACGGCAACGAAGGCACTTTCCAGCTCTGCATCAACAACTTCAACTCGGTGCCCGACCCTTCGTCCGACTGCCCCACGGGCGTGGTGCTGTGCAACAAGGACGCCTTCACGGTGCAGAGCATCGTCGGCGCCGGCAACGACCCCAACGAGCTGACCGAGGGCTCGTGCATCCAGCAGGAGTTCAGCTCGGCATGGTACAAGTGGACGTGCGACCAGCCCGGTACCCTCACCTTCACCATCACCCCCACCAACCCCAGCGACGACATTGACTTCATCGTCTTCGAGCTGCCCAACGGCCTCGACGACTGCACCGACAAGGTCGAGCTGCGCTGCATGTCGTCGGGCGAGAACATAGGAGCGCCCTTCCCCACCTGGGAGCCCTGTACCGGCCCCACCGGCCTGAGCGAAGCCTCGACCGACACACAGGAGTTTCCGGGCTGCGCCAGCGGCGACGACAACTTCGTGGCGGCACTCAACATGGAGGCAGGCAAGAGCTACGCCGTGGCCATCATCAACTTCAGCAATACCGGCAACGGCTTCTCCATCGAATTCGGCGGCACCGGCACCTTCCTCGGCCCACAGGCCGCCTTCGAGGTGGACAAGCCCGCCCTCTGCCTCGGCGAGACGCTGAGCGTGCAGGACATCTCCACCCCCTTGGCCGGCATTCAGGAGTGGACGTGGAACTTCGGCATCGGTGCCAGCCCCGCCACGGCCAGCGGGCCAGGACCCCACCAGGTCAGCTACGCCACGGCCGGCACCAAGGCCATCTCGCTCACCATCCTCGATGCGGCCGGCTGCGAAGTGACGGCCATCCAGTACGTCGAAGTCTTCGATCCCGTTGAGGTCAGCCTCGAGATCCATCCCGACTACTGCGGCGCCCAAGCCCAGACGGGCAGCGTGGTGGTACATGCCACCAGCGGTGCGGCCCCGTTCTCGTTCAGCCTGGATGGCGGCGCCACCTTCGGCCCCGACAGCACCTTCACGGGCCTGGCCTGGGGCGTCTACGACCTCGTGGTGCAGGACGCCAACGGCTGCACCTTCGACCAGCAGGTCGAGGTGCCCGAAGGGCTGGCCCTCAGCGCCCAGGTGGAACCCGTAGTGCCGCCCACCTGCAATGGCGACAGCGACGGCCAGATCATCATCTCGCTCGAGGTGGCCAATCCGCCCGTCACCTACGACATCGGCAACGGCCCCCAGCCCGACAGCATCTTCACCGACCTGCCGGCGGGCAGCTACAGCGTCACGGTAGTGGACGGGGCCGGCTGTGCGGGCATCTTCGACATCGAAATCGTGGACTTTCCCGTGCTCGACGTCTCCGCCGAGGCCATTGATATCAGTTGCTTCGGCGAACAGGACGGCGAGGTCTTCGCTTCCGCAAATGGCGGAGCAGGCAGCTACAGTTATCTGTGGAGCACCGGCGCCACCACCGAGCACGTGTTCAATTTGCCGAAAGGCGACTACACCGTCACCATCACCGACGCCAATGGCTGCGCCCGTACGGCCACCGCCACCGTCGAAGAGCCGCCCCCGCTCGCGCTGCAGCTCGTCCGCACCGTGGATGTGCTGTGCTTTGGCGATGCCAGCGGCCGCATCGTGGTGCAGGCCCAGGGCGGCACGCCCGGATACGAATACAGCGCCGACGGCCTCACCTTCCAGCCCGACACGGCCCTCACAGGGCTGCCCGCCGGCACCTACACCGTGACGGTGCGCGACAGCCGCGGCTGCACCGACACCGTGGAAGCCACACTCGCCGAGCCGCCCCCCCTCATCGTCGATGCCGGCCCCGACACCACCCTCCAGCTCGGCTTCGGCACGCTGCTGTCGGCCGTGGTGGCGCCCCCCGGCACCAGCGTTACCTATAGCTGGACGCCCCCCGACGGCCTGAGCTGCACCGATTGCCCGGCGCCGGAAGCCATGCCCGTGCGTACGACGACCTATACCGTCAGCGTACTCGATGAAAACGGATGCCCGGCAGCCGACGAGGTGACGGTCTTCATCCGCCCCGACCGGCCCGTGTACTTCCCCAATGCCTTCTCGCCCAATGGCGACGGCTTCAACGACCGCTGGACGGCCTTCGCCGGTCCGGCCGTGGACGTCATCGCCGAACTGAAAATCTTCGACCGCTGGGGCGAGCTGGTCTTCGAGGCGTCCAACATAGCGCCCAACGACCCCACGCTCGGCTGGGACGGCACCTTCCGCGGGCAGGCCATGCAACCGGCCGTCTTTGCCTGGATGGCGCGCGTGCGCTTCATCGACGGCGTCGAGCTGGTCTATTCGGGCGACCTGGTGCTCTTGCGGTGAATCCGCAGCCCCCGGGTGCACCTTGTGACATATTGGCTGTCAAAATCCTGGAGTGCCCGACGCAATGTCAGGCCCGCCCCGGCCTTTCCGGCTAAAAAGTCCGGGGTGGGGTGCTGGCACGTGACTTGAACAGGGGGAGGCGAAACGATTCGGACACTTCTCGCGGAGGCAAAAATTTTCAACGAAAAGTCTGCGCAAAAAATCCCGACACCTGTGCCGCACCACCGGCAGGGAAGTCGGGCGTGTATCCGACTGCGTGCATTTGTTCACAAAAAAAAGCAAACCATGGCGACGAGACTCTGGTACGAGCCCGATATGAGCCGGCGGCTGATGCGCAGCCGCGCCCTTTCGCGTCAGGGCGTGCCGCCCGTCAACATTCTGCTCGATGAGCAGGGACTGCACATTGATCTGGCTGCGCCGGGCTACGGCAAAGACCAGTTCGAGCTGACGCTCGATGGCAACGTGCTGAGCATCAAGGCACAGCCTGCTGAAAGCGGCGAAGTGCCCGGAGGTCAGTGGCTGCGTCGCGAGTTTGCGGCAAGCGGTTTCGAGCGTTCTTTTGCCTTGCCGGAAGGGCTCGATTACAACAACGTGCAGGCAAGCTACGAAAATGGTATATTGCACGTGCACATTCCCGTAGCCATGCCACCTTCACCGCGCAGTCGCAAGATCGAGGTGCAGTGAACCGCCGGGGCATGCCGAGCGTGGATAAGCAAAAAAACAGTACCATGAAAAACCACAGTATGAAACTGATGCCGGATGTGTCCACGCTTGCAGAGGCCATCGCCTTCGTGGAGCGCCTGGGCTACGCACACGAGTTCGTGCCCAAAGCGGATGGCCTCAAGGACCTGGTGACGGGCAAGACGTACCGACCTGAGCAACTGGTGATTCGCGACGTGTATCGCTTCGAGGGCTATACCGACCCCGACGACCTGTCGGTGCTCTACGTGCTCGAAGCCGATGACGGCACACGCGGCTGGGTGTCGGATGCGTACGGGCCCTATGCTTCGCCCGTGCTGGCCGAGCACCTGGATCGGATGAAGTACGAACCCGTCGTTGAAGATTGAAAGAGACTATGAAGTACAAAGACTATTACGCCATACTGGGTGTGGATAAAAACGCTTCCGAGAAGGAAATCAAGAAAGCCTATCGGAAGCTGGCTGCCAAATACCACCCCGACAAAAACCCGGGCGACAAGGAAGCCGAGGAGAAGTTCAAGGACATCAACGAGGCGTTCCAGGTATTGAGCGACCCCGAAAAGCGCAAGAAATACGATGCACTGGGCGCCAACTGGGAGGCCTTCGAACAGGGCGGCTTCGACTGGTCGCAGTACGCCGGCCAGGGCGGCCCGGGTGGTCAGGGCGGTTACACCTTCGTGTTCGAGGGTGACCCCTCCGAGTTTTTCGGTGGGGGCGGCGGCAGCGGATTCTCCGACTTCTTCGAGATGTTCTTCGGGCGCGGGGCCCGCGGCGGCGCCGACCCCTTCGAGGCCTTCATGGGCCGACAGCGGGGGGCAGGTCGGCAGTCACGCGCACGGCGCGGCCAGGACGTACAGGCCGAGCTGCCCATCACGCTCGAAGAGGCATACCACGGCAGTACGCGCACCTTCGAGCTCGACGGCCAGAAGATGCGCATCAAGATCAAGGCGGGCGCCTACGACGGCCAGAAGCTGCGCATCAAGGGCAAAGGACGCCCCGGTGCGGGCGGCGGCCCCGCAGGCGACCTCTATCTGATCCTGCGCGTGCAGCCCCATCCGCTGTACCGGCGCGAGGGCGACAACCTCATCGTGGACAAACACATCGACCTGTTCACTGCCGTGCTGGGCGGCAAGGTCGAAGTGCCCACCATGAGTGGCCCCGTCAAGGTGACCATCCCGAAGGGGACCACCTCGGGCAAGCTGCTGCGCGTGCGCGGCAAGGGCATGCCCAAAAAGGACCGCCCCAACGAGTACGGCGACCTGCTGGTGCGCATCCACGTGGATATGCCGACCGACCTGACGCCCGAAGAAGAGAAGCTCTTCCGGCAGCTCAAGGAGAAGTACGAGACGAGAAAGAAAGGTGCTTACGCGTAAAGGTTTGAGGAAGCGAGGAATCGAGGATTTGAGGAAGCGAAGATTGAGCCTACTGAAAAAAGCCCGTGATGGCCCCGAAAGTCGGGGTAACGCATGACGCGTAACATCATAAATAACAAACTGAATTAAAATAAAAAACACATTGCGAATCGTTGCGTTCCCGACTTTGGTCGGGACAAGCTTTCCGACAAGTCGGAACAGGTTTCCGAAGACTCGGAACAGGTTTTGCGCGAGACCATGGGTTTTTTCAGGGGCCTCATCGCTCAAAAAAACGATAGCCATGATACTCGAAAGCTTGCTCTGGATCGCACTGCTGACCGTGCTGATGATCGCGGGCAATTACCTGCCCCCGCTCTTTGGCATGATGGCCAACTGGGAGCTGATCGTTCCCGCAGATGAAGTGGACAAGGATAACGGCTGACAGCCGGATCCGGGTTCCATTTGCCGAAAGGCGAAAGAAATTATTGTAAACCAAAACCAAAAGAGATATGAATCTGAACAATTTCACCATAAAATCGCAAGAGGTGGTCCAGCGGGCCCAGCAGATTGCGATGGCGGAGGGCAACCCCAACATCGAGGTGGGGCACCTGCTCAAGGCACTGCTCGAAGTGGACGAGACGGTGGTGCCGTTCGTGTTCCGCAAGCTGGGCGCCAATCTGAACATGGTCAAACAGGCGCTGGACCGCATCATCGAGGGATATCCCAAAGCCGGCGGCGGCGAGGCCGGCAAGTATCTGTCGCGGCCGGCCAACGAGGTGTTGCAAAAAGCCAATGCCCTGGCACGTGAATTCAAGGACGAATACGTGGCGCTGGAGCACCTGCTGCTGGCCATGATCAGCGTGAGCGACCCCGTGGCGCAGATGCTCAAGGACAGCGGCCTGACCGAGAAAGAATTGAAGGCCGCCATCCAGGAGCTGCGCAAGGGCGGTCGCGTGACTTCGGCCAGCGCCGAAAACACGTACGACGCCCTGAGCAAGTACGCCACCAACCTCAACGAGCGTGCCCGCACCGGCAAGCTCGACCCCGTGATCGGGCGCGAGGAGGAGATCCGGCGCGTGCTGCACATCTTGGCGCGCCGCACCAAGAACAACCCCATCCTCGTGGGTGAGCCCGGCGTGGGTAAAACGGCCATCGTCGAAGGCTTGGCCCATCGCATCGTCAACGGCGACGTGCCCGAAGACCTGCGCGAGAAAGAGATCTGGGCCCTCGACATGGGTTCGCTGATCGCCGGGGCCAAGTATCAGGGCGAGTTCGAAGAGCGCCTCAAGGCCGTCGTCAACGAGGTGACTGCCTCGGAAGGACGCATCATCCTGTTCATCGACGAGATCCACACGCTGGTGGGTGCCGGCCGTACGCAGGGCGCCATGGACGCCGCCAACATCCTGAAGCCGGCACTGGCACGCGGCGAACTGCGCGCCATCGGCGCCACGACGCTGGCCGAATACCAGAAGTATTTCGAAAACGACAAGGCGCTCGAGCGCCGCTTCCAGATGGTGCTGGTCGATGAGCCTTCGCCCGAAGACGCCATCTCGATTCTGCGCGGCCTCAAGGAGCGCTACGAGACCTATCACAAGGTGCGCATCAAGGACGAGGCCATCGTGGCCGCCGTGCAACTGTCGCATCGCTACATCACCGACCGGCACCTGCCCGACAAGGCCATTGACCTGATCGACGAGGCTGCCGCCAAACTGCGCCTCGAGATGAACTCGATGCCCGAAGAGCTGGATGAGGTGGAACGCCGCATCCGTCAGCTCGAAATCGAAAAGGCGGCCCTGCAGCGCGAAGGCGACGAGGCCAAGCTCAGGAAGATCAACGAAGAGCTGGCCAACCTCGAAGAGCGCCGCAGCCAGTTGCGCGCCCAGTGGGAAGCCGAGCGCGAAGTCGTACTCGGCCTGCAGCAGGCCAAGGAAGAGCTCGAGCAGCTCAAGCTCGAAAGCCAGCGCGCCGAGCGCGAGGGCGACTTCAACCGCGCCGCAGAGATCCGCTACGGCAAGATGCCCGAAGTGGAGAAGCGCATCGAGGAGCTGACGGCGCGCCTCGAGGAAATGAAGAAAGAGGGCAAACTGCTCGTCAAAGACGAAGTGGATGCCGAAGACGTGGCCGAGATCGTGAGCAAGTGGACGGGCATCCCCGTCAGCAAGATGATGCAGAGCGAGCGCGAAAAGCTGCTGCACCTCGAAGAGGAGCTGCACAAGCGCGTCGTAGGGCAGGACGAAGCCGTACAGGCCGTGGCCGACGCCATCCGTCGCGCACGCACCGGCCTGGCCAACGAGAAGCGGCCCATCGGCTCGTTCCTCTTCCTCGGCACCACCGGTGTGGGCAAGACCGAGCTGGCCAAGGCCCTGGCCGAATACCTGTTCGACGACGAGAGCATGATGACGCGCATAGACATGAGCGAATACCAGGAGCGGCACAGCGTGTCGCGCCTCATCGGTGCGCCTCCGGGCTACGTGGGCTATGACGAAGGCGGCCAACTGACCGAGGCCGTGCGCCGCAAGCCCTATAGCGTCATCCTGCTCGACGAGATCGAAAAAGCGCATCCGGATGTGTTCAACATCCTGCTGCAGGTGTTGGAAGACGGCCGACTGACCGACAACAAGGGGCGCGTGGCCAACTTCCGCAACACCATCATCATCATGACGTCGAACCTCGGCAGCGACATCATCCGCGAGCGCTTTGAAAATGCCCGCAAGGAGCAACTCGAAGAAGTGTACGAGCGCACGCGCGACGAGGTGTTCGAGCTGCTCAAGCGCAGCCTGCGGCCCGAATTCCTCAACCGCATCGACGAGATCATCATGTTCCGTCCGCTGACGCAAGAGGATATCCGCAAGATTGCAGCGCTGCAACTCAAAGGCGTGGCCCAGACGCTGGCCAAGCAGGATATCCACTTCACCTGGACGGACGCCGCAGTGGATTGGCTCGCAACCGAAGGGTACCATCCCGAGTTCGGTGCACGCCCGCTCAAGCGGCTCATCCAGCGCAAAGTGCTCAACGAGCTGTCGAAAGCCATCCTGCGTGGCGAAGTACAGCCCAAAGGGCACGTCGTACTCGACATCTTCGACGGCAAGGTCGTCTTCCGAGCCCCGCGTCCGGGCGAGGAAGTGGCGGCCGAAGCCGAAACCGAAACCGTACAGTAACACTATCAGGCCGCCTCATTACGGGGCGGCCTTTTTTGTATCACCAAAAACGAAAAGACCATGTTTCGAAACATAGAATTCTACGACAACCTCACCGACCACCTCTTTTCGCCCTGGTGGATGTATCTGCTCATCGGCATCAACTTCGTGCTGATGGCCGTGCTCATCTTCATCTTTCCCGAGCTGCTGGCCTGGCTCATCGCGGCCTTCCTGCTGCTCAACGGCCTGCTCCTCATCGGCGTGGCCTTCCAGGTGCGCCGCCTGAAGAAGAACTACGAGCGCTGGCGCAAGCAGTACTGGATCGAGGTGGAATAGGACCGCAGCACTCGGGAAAAGGCCAGTGCTCGCATTTCATTCAGCCAAAAAAGGAAGATCATGAACCGATCACTCATACCCTTCCGCCTCGAAGAAGAGATGGCGGACGTATTGCAGGCGTTCGAAGACCTGTGGTATAGCGCACACATGCCCCATCTGGCCAGCGATCTGCTCGACAGGGGCTTCACCCCTTCCGAGGTGGTCGAGGCCGTGCGCCGCGCCATGACGGCCTGTGAGCAGAGCGGGGAGCCCGTGCAGCGCCACTTCCGGCTCGTGTACACCTCGCGTGCCGGCAGCCTGGTGCGCGATTGCAAGCTCACGCGCCTGGGTTATGCCCTGACCCTGCTCAACGCCTCGCCCCGTCACCCCGAAGTGGCCAGATGGCAACTGCGCGTGTTGCGCCACTACCTGGAGCGGTAGTTTTTCCTGCGGTGGTGTCCTTGAACAGATGATCGTGCATGCCGAAAAGGTGTTTAAGGTTTCGGGTTTAAAGTTTAAAGTTTTTGTTGTTGATTATCAGGGTTTTATCAAATCATCGATTCTTCGATTCCTCATTCATCGAAACCGCAGCCTTTGGCCGCAGAAAACGCAGTTTGAGCGCAGTTTTTGACCTGTTGTTGAGGGTTGAGCGTGTAGGGTAGAGGGTTTACAACTCTGTGAAAATCAGTGCGTGCTCAGTGGCGCTCTGTGTAACTGGATGATTTTCAGTCTTTTTTCAGAAGGCTCTTGAATCAATTGCTTGGTTCTTCGGTTCCTCACTCATTGCAACCGCAGCCTTTGGCCGCAGAAAACGCAGTTTGAGCGCAGTTTTTGACCTGTTGTTGAGGGTTGAGCGTGTAGGGTAGAGGGTTTGCAACTCTGTGAAAATCAGTGCGTGCTCAGTGGTGCTCTGTGTAACTGGATGATTTTCAGTCTTTTTTCAGAAGGCTCTTGAAT
>WFYJ01000276.1 GCA_015490175.1 Saprospiraceae bacterium
ACCGGCGGTCTCAACCTGGGGCCAAGGCCCCGCTCAACTGTGTCACTGCCTGTCGCGTGACCGCCGCCATGCAAAATACTTCTGCACGCAACTTCATTCGCCGGCGCTGTAAAGTTTTTCTTATTGACTGCCAGTTTTTTGTCAAATCCTCGATTCCTCGGTTCCTCACGCATTGAAACCGCAGCCTTCGGCCGCAGAAAACGCAGCGCTGACGCGGTGTGCGCAGTCACTCCCTCACTCCCTCACTCCTCACTCCTCTCTCCGTCACTCCGTCGCTCCGAATTGTACTGCGCAGCGCATACATTTGCGCGCGTTTTCCGGAAGGGGGGCGGCGATACGTTTCCTCCTGATGCCACGAACACAAAGACCGGCCTATGCGATACGAACCCATCATTGCCCGCGCCACGGGCATTGCCGAGCGTCAGGTAGCGGCTACCTTGCGCCTGCTTGCGGAAGGAGCCACCATTCCGTTCATTGCCCGTTACCGGAAAGAAGCGACGGGCTCGCTCGACGAGGTGCAGATACACGACATCCAGAAGGAGCTGAAGCGACTGCAGGAGCTCGACAAGAGGCGCGAGACCATTTTGAAGACCATTGAAGCGCAGGGCAAGCTGACCGACGAGCTGCGGGCGCGCATCGAAGCCTGCCAGGACGCCACCGAGCTCGAGGATATCTATCTGCCCTACAAGCCGCGCCGCCGCACCCGCGCCACCATGGCCCGCGAAAAGGGGCTGGAGCCGCTGGCGCAAATGCTGTTCGAGCAGCGCGAGGGCAGCGTGGAAAACTTTGCCGCCGCCTTCCTCAGCGAAGAGGTTCCGGACGTGGAAGAGGCCCTGCAGGGGGCGCGCGACATCCTCGCAGAGTGGATCAGCGAAGACGAGGGCGCGCGCAAGCTGGTGCGTTCGCTGTTCCGCAAGGAAGCCACCATCCGCGCGAAGGTGGCCCGCGGCAAGGAAACGGAAGGCGCCAAGTACAGCGACTATTTCGACTTCGAAGAACCGCTTTCGCGCATTCCTTCACACCGCCTGCTGGCCATACGTCGGGGCGAGGAGGAAGGCTTTCTGCGCGTCAGGATCGCACCGGACGAGGAGCGCGCCATCGAAAAGCTGGAGTTCAATTTTTTGCGCAAGCGCAATGAGGCGGCCGACCAGGTACGCCAGGCCATCCACGACAGCTACAAGCGCCTGTTGCAGCCTGCCATCGAGACCGAGTTTCGCAACCTGTCGAAAGAGCAGGCCGATCGCGAGGCCATCGAGGTGTTCACCCGCAACCTGCGCCAGTTGCTGCTGGCGCCGCCGCTGGGCCAGAAGCCGGTGTTGGCCATCGACCCGGGCTATCGCACCGGCTGCAAGGTGGTGTGTCTGGACGCCAGCGGCGAGCTGGTGTACCACACTACCATCTTCCCGCATCCGCCGCAGCGGGAAGAGCGCATGGCCGTGGACGCGTTGCGCACCCTCGTGCAGCGCTACGCCATCGAGGCCATTGCCGTGGGCAACGGCACGGCCGGCCGCGAGACGCTGGCCCTGTGTCGCCGCATCGCGTTCGACCGGCCCGTCGAGGTGTTCATGGTCAATGAAGCGGGCGCCTCGATCTATTCGGCCAGCGAAGTGGCGCGCGAAGAATTTCCCGATCACGACGTGACGGTGCGTGGCGCGGTGTCCATCGGTCGCCGGCTCATGGACCCGTTGGCCGAGCTGGTAAAGATTGATCCCAGGAGCATCGGGGTGGGGCAGTACCAGCACGACGTCAACCAGACGCTGCTGCGCGAGGCGCTCGAGCGCGAGGTGGAGTCGTGCGTCAACTCGGTAGGCGTCAACCTCAACACGGCCAGCAAGCACCTGCTCACCTACGTGTCGGGGCTGGGCCCCTCGCTGGCGCAAAATATCGTGCAGTGGCGCAAGGAGCACGGTCCCTTTCGCTCGCGCCAGGACCTGAAAAAGGTGCCGCGTCTGGGTGAGAAAGCCTTCGAGCAGGCGGCCGGCTTCCTGCGCATCCGCAATGGCGACAACCCGCTCGACAACACGGCCGTGCACCCCGAGAGCTACCACGTGGTGGAACGCATGGCCGCACATCTGGGCGTCGGCGTGGCCGAGCTGATACGCGATGCAAGCTTGCGCAAAAAAATCCGACTCGAAGACTTCGTCACCGACGCAGTGGGGCTGCCCACCCTCACTGACATCATGCGCGAGCTGGAAAAGCCCGGACTGGACCCCCGCGGCAAAGCCCGCCCCTTCGAGTTTGCCGACGTCCATTCCATCGAAGATCTGCGCCCGGGCATGGTGCTGCCGGGCATCGTCACCAACATCACCAACTTCGGGGCATTCGTCGATATCGGCGTCAAGCAGGACGGACTGGTGCACATCTCGCAGCTCGCCAACCGCTACGTCCGCAATCCGGCCGATGTGGTCAAACTGCAGCAGGAAGTGAAGGTGCGCGTGTTGGAGGTGGACCTGGTGCGCAAGCGCATCCAGCTCTCCATGAAAGACGTGTGATCACGGGTGCAGGGCAGGCGGTGCCGGCTCACCTGGCGGTGTGCCGCGGCGCAGTCTTGCGCTCAGGCCATCAGGCCGGCGCTCCACTCATGTGCTCAAATCAAAGTGGTTTGGGAAATCCTGTGGCAGTGGTTGAGTTGAGGGTTTAGGGTTTAGAGTTTAGAGTTGTAGAGTCCAGTTAAGTCATACTAACTGAGCGTCCAGAAAAGTCGTACTAACTTTTGGCCGAAAATAAGCCAAAAAGTAATGACTACTCTTGAACAACGACAGAAGCTCATGGCGCTGCTCAATGAAGGAATGAAAGCGCC
>WFYJ01000277.1 GCA_015490175.1 Saprospiraceae bacterium
CGGCGTCGGCGGGAAGGTCCGTTTGGCAATCGGGGCGGAAGGGCGGGGGAGGCGTGTATTCGGGATGGTGCCGGGCGTACCAGGGCACGGCCACGGCAGGCACGATGAACAGGGTGTCGGCCACGGCATCGGGATCGCAGGATTTGTGCACTTGCCACCGGCCCGACGGGTCGAGCCAGCACACATGGTGGAAGGAGCAGACCGGCCCTTCCAGACCGGCGCGCGGCACCAGGACCGTGTCGCGGGAGCACCAGGGCGCAGCCAGCATGCCGCTCTGGGGGCAGACGACGCCATAGTCGAGATCGTCGAGGGGTTTCGGAAACCACGCTTTTGCCGGCGGTACCAGATCGAAGAGGGCAAACAGCAGGGGGGCGGCGGCCTTTACGCCGACGAGTCCTGCCCGCCCTTCGCCATCGGCATTGCCGACCCACACGCCGATGGTCCAGTCGGGGTCGAGGCCGATGGCCCATGCGTCGCGGAAGCCCACGCTCGTGCCCGTTTTCCAGGCCAGGCGCCGCGATGAGGCAAACACCTGCCAGTTGCCGAACGCATCGGGTCGCGTGACGCGCTGCATGGCTTCGAAGGTGTACCAGATGGCTCCGGCGCCCAGCATCGGCGGCTGGTCGGTGGGGTGCTGCGGGTGGGTAGCATTTTGCGAAAGCACGACGAGAGGATGGAGGTCGTCGGCGAAATAGCGGCCGCCCAGACTGTCGAAGTGGCTCAGGGTGCGGCCCATGGTGGCATAGGCACCACACAGCTCGAACAGGGTGACCTCGCCGCCGCCGAGGATGAGCGACAGCCCGTAATGGTCGGGCGTTCGGTCGAGATGCCGGAAGCCCCAGCGCTGCAACTGACTGAGGAAGACGGGCACGCCTGCCGCCTTGAGCAAGCCCACCGCCGGCACGTTGAGCGAACGCGACAGCGCCACGTCGGCGGGCACCAGGCCGTCGTAGTCGCGGTGGTAGTTGCGCGGGTGGTAGCCGTTGTACCAGCTCGGCAGGTCGTACAGCAACTGACGGGGCAACAGCTTGCCGCGGTCGAGCAGGCTGGCATAGAGCAATGGTTTGAGGGTACTGCCGGGGCTGCGCGGCGCCGTCGCCATATCTACCCATTCGTCGTGCTCGGGGCCGCAATCGGGGGCATTGCCTATCCATGCGCGCACGGCGCCGCTGTGGGTATCGAGGATGAGGGCCGCGGCGTTGTGGACGCCGTTGCCGGCCCAGGTGTGGGCATGTGCCGCCACCCGCTCCGTGGCCCGACGCTGCAGCTCGGCATCGAGGGTGGTGCGGAAGCGCCCCCCTGCAGGATGTTGGCGGCGCAGATGTTCGGTGAGGTGGGGCGCCAGGTCGGGCAGGGGCGTGGGGGCCCGGGGCAGCGGCTCTGCAAGGGCGAGTTGCAGGGTGAGGCTGTCAATGGTGCCCTGCGTGCAGAGGCGGCGCAGCAGGCGGTCGCGCTTGCGTTGGAGGGCCTGGCGCCGCCGGCCCGGATGGATGAGCGCCGGCGCGTTGGGCAAGACGGCAAGCGTGGCCGCTTCGGCCCAGGAAAGCCGGCTCGGGCTTTTGCCGAAATAGCGCCATGCGGCCGCCTCGAGTCCCACCACGTTGCCGCCAAAGGGCGCGTGGGTCGCGTACAGCCGAAGAATATCTTCCTTCGTCGCCGACAGCTCCAGCCGCAAGGCCATGAGCGTTTCCCACAGCTTGCGCCAGATGTTGCGCGGCGCCGGACCGCCGGCCATGCGCATCACCTGCATGGTCAGGGTGCTGCCCCCGCTGACCACCTTTCCGGCGCGCAGGTTTTGCCGAAAGGCGCGCAACAGGGCCAGTGGGTCGATGCCCGGGTGGTACCAGAAACGCTTGTCTTCGAAAGCGATCAGTGCTTCCGCAAAACGCCGGGGCACCGAGTCGGGCATCGGAAAGCGCCACTGACCGTCGGCAGCAATGCGCGCGCCGAGGAGCCGGCCATGCCGGTCTTCCACGACAATCGAGTAGCTCGTGTCGAAGAGCGGATCGGGAAATGCAATCCACCAAACCGCTGCCGCCAGCAGCCCGCCCATGATCCACACGCGGTACGAGCGACGCATTTTGCGCAAGCGAGTGATCATGGACGAAAGGTAGCAGAAAATGAGGTCGGTTGCCGAATCAGAAAATGGCAAAGCTCATTCCGGAAGGAAAAACTCCTTCATCTTCAGCAACAAGCCTTTGCCATCGGGCTGAAACTGTTCCAGCATTTCGGGTTGCTTTTCCGTCATGACGAGAAACATGAAATTGTCGGCCATGATCTCGTCGGGGTGGATGATGTACTGGGTGTTTTGCGTGATTTGCCGGAAAAACTCGGGATGTTGGCGCAGGTCGATGGGCGAGGTGCCATCCTCGTTGGCCCGTACGACGACCCGTTCGCCCGCATCGATAGCAGGAAAGAGGTCGAAGGCCAGATAGCTGAAAAAGTCGGGTTTGCCCGGGCTGAAGTTTTTCGATCGGGTGTAGATGAAGGGGATGGCCGGCAGGGGCGTGCTGTTTTCGTCCTGCAGCGTGATGTAGTAGCCTGCATCCAATCCGTCGGGGTTGAGCAACAACTGCCTGGCGAGCGATTCGGGCAGGTCGAGCGCCTTGTCGCCCCAGCTTTTGAATCCGATCATGGCGTACAGGCTGTCGCGCTGCGGCTTGTGATAGCGCGACCACACGTGAAAGATCTCGTGCAGCATGACGGTGTAGAGTTCTTCTTCTTCGCCGCGTTCGAGTGCATCGGCGGGAATGACGATGCACTCCTCGCGGGTGTACCAGACGCCGGCGCCGTAGTGATTGCCTTTGGTCTTGACGAGGATGAGCTCGTCGGGCAGGGCTTTGGCCGAGAGGTATCGGGCGATGTCGGCCAGGGCCTTGCGGGTCACCTGCTCGATCTGCCTGGCTTCAGCTTCCGAGAAATCGGCCACATCGGCGGCCAGGTAGGCGCGGTACCGGGGCAGTCGGTCGGATCGCGTTTCGCCCAGCCCGATGGGCTGTTTCATCTGGATGGCCATGTCGATCAGCGTGATGCGCTCGAAGAAGTGCTGCAGGTCGTCGTCGAGGATCTCGCGGGCGGCAGTGGCCGAGTCAGCGAGGGTCAGACGCACGGGCAGCTCGGGCATGGCCTCGGCTTCGGATGTGGCCGGTTCTTCCTTGCAGGAAAAAGCACTGGTCATCAGCCAGAGAGTCAGTACGAGCAGTAGCGACAGGTGTGGTTGGTTCATGTGGTTGGATTTTTTCGTCAGTGGCTTACGGTCAATTTTCAGGCACGAGCAGGCCCGTTCGGGCTGTCCGGATGAGCTGTGTATGCGCCGGCATCGCACAGGCCACCCACACGCAGAGGACGGGCAGCATTTGGCGAAAGCCGGAGAAAAAGCGTTGGAGCAGTTGATTCGGCATGCCAACTTCGGGTTGGTTGATTTGTTGTTTCCATTGAATGGTGCGTGCCTGCAAGTGGCGCCCAAATTAAGGGCATTTTGGCGGCAGGCAGGCATGATTTGCCGAAAGGCAAACCGAAAGCCGCGGACACGGCAATATTCTGTCTGGCTTGCTTGCACACTTCGGTAAAAAACGATTATTTGAACCCGAAAAAGCAATCTGCAACCATGGATCAAAAGTCAATGACCGGAAAAAAAGTCCAGGTAGGTGACGTATTGGTTGCCGAACCCTTCATGATGGATCCCAATTTCAGGCGTACCACTGTGCTGGTCGTGGAACACAACGAGGAAGGCAGCCTCGGTTATGTGATGAACCGCCCGCTGCCGGGAGTACGTGTGGACGGTCTGGTGAAAGATTTCCCGGAATTCGATTCAGAGGTCATGTACGGCGGCCCTGTACAACAGGACACTCTGCACTATCTGCACAACGTGGGCGACCTGCTCGAAGGCAGCCGCAAGGTGGCGCCCGGCGTGTGGTGGGGCGGCGACTTCGACAAGCTCAAAGTGCTCATCGAAGCCGAGCTGATCAAACCCGAAAACATTCGCTTTTTCGTCGGCTATGCTGGCTGGGGCCCCGGCCAGCTCGAAGAGGAGCTGGAATACGGGTCGTGGGTGCTGGCCGACATGGATGCCAACTACATGTTCCGCATGCGGCCGCGCGGCCTGTGGCGCCGCATCCTGCAAGACAAGGGCGGCAACTACAGCGTCATCGCGCAGATGCCGCCGAGCGCCGTGTGGAACTGACGACAGGTCGGTATCCACTTGCGTCGGAACCGAACAGGCGATGGACACGCGTGTCCATCGCCCGTTTTTTTGTGTCTGGATGAGGCCGAGGGGAGGTGCCGGGCGCCTCATTGCACTTGATCTGCCGGCACCACCTCGACCCATTGTCCCGGCGCGCGTGCTTCGATCTCACCGTTGTACATGCCACTGCAGTATGGGCCGGGAAGGTAGAAACGCCCCTCGTAGGTGGCCTGTACCCGAACGGTGAAGGTCAGCGCAGTATTCGGGTTTTTCTGATAGCCGCTCCAGTTGGTGAAAAACGTCTGCACGCGGTCGTCGCGCTTGTCGCGGAACAGGACGGTGGCGCTGCCGCGGCTCAGGCCTTCGTGCGCGTCGGGCAGGATCTCCCAGCCCGACGGGAAAACCTGCTCGAGGGCGAGGTCGCTCAGCGAAAAGGGCAGGCTGCCCGTGAAGGTGACGGTGGTATGGCAATAGAACGAGGTGCCCTGGGGCAGCCTGTCGGGCTGCAAGGTGTTGCCGGCTTCGTCGGTGAACGTGTGCGCTACCCGTATCGCGCGCGATACGGGCTGCTCTTGTCCGGGCGCCGGCTGGCCTTGCCGCACCAGCCGCACGAAGAGTGGCTCGCTGCCCGTGTTGGTGAGCGCTATCGTCTGCGGTTCGTCGGGCAATGCCAGCAGGAAGGCGCCGCGCTCGATGCCGATCGTCTGATCCTGCCCCTGCCAGCGGATGCGGCATTGTGCGTCACCTTTCGCGGGCGGCCATTTTTCGAGGAAACGGGCTGCGGCCAGCATGGCCCATGCCGCATCCTGGGTAGAGACCCAGCGGCTGTCGGCCATGGCGTCGGCCAATTTTTGCCAGCTTTCCCAGGCTTCCGTTTTTCTTTCCGCTTGCGCAAATGCTTCGAGGTAGCAAGCCAAGTCGCGCAGCTCGGAGCCGTAGATGTAGCCCCACCACGATGAAGCTTGGTGCGTGGTTACGGGCTGTACGCCCGCCAGCAAGTCTTCGGCGGCGGCGCGTTGTCCGGCCAGCGCGTAGGCGGCGGCGAGGCGGGCCCGCACGAGTGGATCGAGTTGGGGCTGCTGCCGCAGGTAGTTCATCGCCGACAGGTCGGCTTTTCCGGCCAGCGCAAGCAGATACAGGCGATAGGCCCGGGTGAGTGGCAGGTCTTGCGCGGCGCCGGCGGCATCGCGTGCGGCATGGCTCAGCCAGCGATCGAGCAGGAAGGGCGGCACGGCCATGCCTTGCCTGCGCGCTTCGATCAGGAAGTGGCCGGCCCACAGGTCGGCCCAGGCGTTGAGGTGGGTGGTGCCGGGCCAGAGAGCAAAGGCACCCGAAGGCAATTGCATCTTGCCCAGGCGGTTGATGGCCGCATCCACGCCGATGCGGCACTGGGCGGCCTGATCTTCCGACAGGGTGGCCATTTGCGGAAGCAAGAGCTGGGCCATGCCCGCCGAGGCGATCTGTTCGGCACAGCCGTAGGGGTAGGTGATGAGCATGGTACTGAGGCGCCCGAAGTCGAGCGGGGGCAGGGTGCTGAGCTCGAGCGTGGCCGAGCGCGTGCCGGCCAGCCCCAGCGGTTCGTAGGCCAGCTCTTCGCGCTGACCCGGCTCAAGCCGCAGGCGCGTCACCTGCATCTGGTGATGCAGCGGGTTGCGCAGGGCGATCTCGATGTGGTGGCTGGCCTTTTCGCCCTTGGCGCTGGCCTCGATGGTGAAGCGCATCACACCCGTGCGGTCGGCAGCCAGCTCGACGGGGAAGTAGATGGTGCGCTCTTCAGGCGCCTTGACGGCAAACGACTGCCGGCTGCGCAACAGCCGCGCCAGGCCGCTCGACTCGCGCACCGTGACGGTCACGTTTTTCACCTTGTCTTCCATGGCGAAGACGGTGACGGGCAGTTGCAGCTTTTCGCCGGGGCCCAACACCCGCGGCAGGGTGCCCAGCACCATCAGCGGTTTGCGCACGGGGCGCGTGGCCTCGGCATGGCCGTAGGCGCCCTGCCCGTTGCCGGCGACGACCATCACGCGCACCGAGCCGATGTAGTTGGGGATGTCGATCTGGTGGGTGGCCGTCTTGCCCGGATCGAGATGGTAGGGGCCCAGCACGCGCACCATCGGCTCGAAGCGGTTGGCGCGCGCCTTGGCCGAGGGCGGCTTCAGATCGCCGTCGCCGCCGATGGCCAGCACGCGATCGAACGGGCCGTTCCAGGCGCCGGCCACGTCGTCGTACAGATCCCAGGTGGTGACGCCGAGTGCTTCGCGGGCGTAGAAGGCGGCATGGGGGTCGGGCGTCCGGAAGGAGGTGAGGTCGAGCAGGCCTTCATCCACCACCGCGAGGGTGTAGGCCATGGCCCTGCCGCGGGCTTCACTGACCCGGATGGTCGCCGTCTGCTCGGGGCGCAGCGTTTGCGGCAGCGCCAGCTCGGGTTCGAGCACGGTGGCCGGGTCGTTGACGGTGATGGGCACCACGCCGTAGAGGCGCATGGGCAGGTCGGCGGTGGTCTGCTGGTGGGGCTGGATGAGCATGGCCGACACGTAGGTGGTCGGCGCCATGTCGGGGGTGGCTTCGAAAGTGATGTGGTTGTCGCCCCGTTGGGCTTCGTGCCAGAAGGTTTTCAGCACGCCGCTGCCGTTTTCGAGGCTGATGAGGATGCGTCCCTGCTCGGGTGCCGGCACGGTGACCTGGACGGTCTCGCCCGGGGCGTACTCTTTTTTGTCGGTACCGAAAACCATCATGGCGGCTTCTTCCTTGCTTGTCTGCTCCTCAAACTGCCAGGAAGACAGATAGAGGAAGTCGCCCGTGCAGTGGCCGCTCTCGGGGTCACAGACGCGCACCAGCAGGCGGCCACTCACGTCGGTGTCGAGCGTCCAGGTGGCGCGCCCGCGCTGGTCGGTGGTGAGGGTGGCGGTGCGGAATGCCGACCGGTGGTCGGCGCTGGCGAAGCGCGACAGCTCGTCGTAGTCTTCCGACCACCAGTAGCGGCCCACCTGATAGACGCCCAGCTCGAGCCGCCGATGGGGCAGTGGTTTGCCCTCGGCGCTCAGGGCCACTACCTCGATGGGCACCTTGCTGTCGGCCGAGAAGTATTTCCATCCGTATTCGTTTTCGGGGATGCGGATGCCCGCATAGGCGGTGCGCGGGTGGTAGGGCTTGCTGATGCTCACAATGCTGAAGTTGCCACCGGGCTCGAAGGCGCGAATCCGGAAGTCGAGATCGAGCATGCCGGCGAGCAGGTTGTCCGCTTGCGCAAAGGTGTGGGTGAAGGAAGCCTTGCCCTCGTCGTTGGTGATGCCGTCGAACAGCGTTTCCTGGCGCGGCTCGTTGCGGCACGTGGGATCGAAGAAGCGGAAGTTGTGGAAGCCTTCGAATGAGGGCGCCCGGTCGCGCATGGCCAGCTCGACCACGACGCGGGCCTGCCGTGCGGGCGTGCCGTGCAACCAGCGCACGTCCAGAGCGATGCGGTGCGGCTCCTGCCAGATGCCCAGCGGCTCGTCGCCGGCGGCAAGGGTCACCTTGAGCCGGTTGGGCTTGATCGCCTCGATGCGCAGGTTTTTGCGAAAGCGGGCCGTACCGGCCCTGATGGTCAGGCGCCACAGGCCGGCGGGGTCGTCGGGCTGTGTGGCCAGCCGCAAGGGATAGATGCGATCGACGTGGCGGCTGAGCACGCCCTGCCAGGCGATGCGCCCGCGCGGGTCGCGCAGCTCGGCCTTGAGGGGGAAGTCGTCGGGCAGGGGGTGGCGCCGGTCGTCGAGCATGAAGTGGAGGAAGAGGCTGTCGCCCGGGCGCCACACGCCGCGCTCGCCATAGATGAAGCCCTTGAGGCCGCCCGGACTGCCCTGTCCCGACACGTCGAAGCGGCTCATCTGCAGGCTTTCACCTTCGTGCAGGCGCAGGTAGCCGGCGTCGTCGCCGAAGGTGGCCCGAACGAACCAGGGCTTGCGTTCCGTTCTGGCGGAAGCCATGCCGTTGGCATCGGTCTTCAGGGTGGCCAGCACACTTTGCTGGAGGTCGAGGATTTCGATGGTGGCACCGGCCAGCGGCGCGGCCGTACGCAGATCGGTGGCGATGACGGTAAGTCGGCCGTCGCGGCCGCGTTTGGCGATCAGGCCGATGTTGGAATAGAGGACGTGTGTGCGGATGAAGCGGTCGCTGTGGAAATAGGCGGGCTTGCAGGGCTGCTCGCGATCATCCCAGTCGTAGCCCTCGTACCAGCCGAAGGGGCCGTTCCACCAGTTGGTAATCGACTCGTATTCGCCGTCCACTGGCTCGGGCAGGTACCAGGGCTCGAGCGGCTCGTCGCATGGATACAGGCTGTGCTGTGGCAAAAAACCGATGCGCACCTCGTAGATGGCGTTGGGGTCGGGTTCGATCAGTTCGCTCAGGTCGAGCGCATAGCGCTTCCACTGGGCGGCCGAGGCGAGGGATCCCTCGTCGAGCAGCTCGATTTCCTTTTGCGCCACGATGCGGCCCACGTAGTTGAGGTTGTACGACTCGCGCAGCGAGTTTTCCTGCAGGAACTGGAGCACGTTGTGGCTGTGGATGCGGAACACCTCGACCACCACGCCACGAAGCATGATGGCCCGAAAGGGAAGGATCGTCTTGTCGGCACCGGGCATGATGATGCCGTCGGTGACGAGCTCCACGGCGGGCCTGGGGGTTTCGAACCGGACGTATTGGCGAAAGACCGAACCCAGATTTTTGCCATTGGCGTCGCGCAACGCGCCGTCGATGCGCAGGGCCACCTCGCCCATGACCTGCGTGCGCGGAAAAATTTTCAGGGTGGCGCCCTCCCGCATCAGATCCACATCGAGCTCGTCACCCAGACGGACCAGCCCTGCCAGCGGCTGGTCGGGGTCGAGCGGGTTGGTGAAGCGCACCTCCACCCAGGGCGGCCGGCTGCGCACCACCTCGAGGCCCGCCACTGCGAAGTGGCCTTTCTCGGGCACCTCGAGCCGTCGCGTCCGGGCCTTGCCGTCGGGAGGCTGCAGCGCGATTTCGAGGGTGGCCGGCTCTTTGCCGCGTTCGATGCCCTGGATTGCGAATTGGTGCAGCATGAAGTCGTTGGCATGCGTCCATTCAGGGGCGAGCTCCTGCCCCTCGTAGCGGACCGTGAGTGCGCGCTCGACGGTCGAGGCATCCACGGCGTCGGTTGTCACTACGTCGCCGCTGAGGCGCATGAGGTCGTTTTCCGCCGGTTCCAACTGGACGGAAGCGAGGTGCCAGTTCAGTTGACGCGTCTGAAAGCTGAAAGAAAAGGTGGCCTCGGCACCTTTCGCCGGCAATCCAAGTCGGTCCAGATGCACCGTGGCGGTGAACACCGTATTGGGCGGCAGCCATTCGTCGGGATAGTACACCAGCATGTAGTCGCCTTCCCGTTCGAGGCGGCCGGCCGCCGAGGGCGACAACTCGAAGGCCCGCTTCGGCAACTGGTCCGGCAGCACCCACCCGGCCTCGTCGGCCTGGAAGGTCACGGCAATGGGGTCGGTGCGGCTGATGATGCCGGAGGTATAGCTGTTGATCCACGGGTTGGCTGTGGCCTCGATTGGCGATTCGTGGGTGTCGGGCTGCGGGTTACAGGCAATCAGCCAGAGACAAAATGCGAAGAGCGAACGCAGACGCATGGGGGGTGAGGGTTAAGGTTGGAAAAATCGGTATCAGGAAGCGTATTTGGCTTTCGCCAAACGGGTAGATGTCTCTGCAAGTAAGTGAATTTTGCGAAATGGGTGCAATTGGTGTATCCTCAACGCAATTCAATTTGGGGATTTTTGACGATGGTCATTTTGAGATGGAGAGATGGAGCGACGGAGTGAAGGAGTGACCGATTGTGCAAACTGCGCGACA
>WFYJ01000278.1 GCA_015490175.1 Saprospiraceae bacterium
CCGCTCCGCATCATACTGGCTGTCGGTCGGCTCCTCTCCGTCAGCAGGCCGAGGGCCGAGGCAGGCGTCGCGGAACTCGGCCACCTGCTGCCCATCGATGCAGGCCTGGATGGTGTACGGTTCCGGTTTCGGCGCGCAGCCGATGAGCAGGGCAATGATCATTGCTAACAGCATGTAGATAGTTTTTTTCATGATTCTCTCCGGCGGAGATTTTAACTCTATCGATTACCGTAGGAATAACGTGGGCGACTGTCGTCCGTTTCGTTTCGCGCGGCGCATCGCTATTCAACCACCGCCGCCACAGTGCACCGGTCATTCGGATGGCTGTCCCGAACCGGCATTGGCCCGGCCCCTACCGTGTACGGTCCACCTGCCACCAGTCCCATGCAGATCTGGCAGGCATCACCGGCCGGCACCCAGTTGTATTTCTCGATATCGCTGGCTGCGTACTGCGTTATTTTTCCCTCGCTCTGGGCCGATGCGATCTCTGATCTGGCGAGGCGTTCCCAGTCGTAGTCGTGGGCGGTGAAGCGCTGCTTCAGCGCGCGGGCTACGTCCTTCGGGTTCTGGCCGTTGTAGACGCCATCTTCCAGCGATTTGATGATGTCGTCGCGCAGGGCGCGCACGGTGGTGTCCTTGACCTGTTCCATGCCTAGGGTGGCCATGGCACCGCGCATGTGTTCGCGCACAGCCAGCTCTACCTCCACAGCAGCTGGTCCAATTTCAACGGTGGCGTTTCCAACACCACGGAGCCATGCGTCGTAAATGCTGGCGGCCAGCTGGCCGTCGGCGGAACCGGCCGTGGCGATGAAAGCGTCCTGCAGGTCGTTCAGGCCGGCGAGCATGGTCTGATCGAAGATGAACACGGGCTCTGGCGCCTTGGCGGATTTTGCCTTGTCCAGGCCAAGCGTGTTGATCACATCGTCGAACAGGTCATCCCATGCGGCCTGCAGACTGCGACTGGCGCGGTTCTCCAATCGCATGAGGGCGTCTTCGTCTTCAACGTATGTTTCGGCTTTGTGCCGGCAGGTGGCCTTGCCGTGGCTTTTGTCGTGATGGTTCGTGCCTGTCATGTCATCTGTGGGGAATTTGATCTCACCGCTGGCCGTTACGGTAGCGAAAGACGCGGCGGCTTTTGGGCCTGCTCCACCAGCATCGCCTTGTCCAGGCGCGGCTCCGCCGCGCATCATTTCAGTTTGCGCGCCGAGGAATTCGGCCTGCGCTTCGGCGAGCAGGTCCTGCAGGCTGGGCAGTTCCTGCACCAGCTGGAAGTCGCCCGGGTTCCAGGTGACACCCTTGCCGCGCAGGTCGGCGGCGATGATGCGCGCCAGCCCGGGTTTGCGCTGCTCGAAGCGGGTTTTGGATTCCTGCAGCACCAGCTCTCCCTGGCGCTGGGCCAGCCGTTCGGCGGTGGACCAGTGGAAACCGAGCATCCATGACGGCAGCCCAGTCTTTGCGACGATCTGTTCGAGGACGTGGCGGGCCGGCATTTCGATCTCCAGCACCTGCCCGTCGGCGCCAAGCACTTTGATGTCCAGCTCGTCGCTGGGTCCGATGGCGTTGACGAAATCGGCGCTGTTGCCCTGGCGTTTGATGTTCAGCACCTCGGCGAGGTTGTTGGCGATGGTTTTGCGGCGGTCGTCGATTTCTGCCGGTGTGCGAGCCTTTGTTTTGAGGTTGACGATGAATGACGGATCACCGAAACGGCTCCACACCTGGTGCAGGGCGTTCTTCATGGTGAGCAGGACGCGGGCGTCGAATTCTGTGGAGCGCATCAGGCTGACACCGTAGGGGTTGTCGGCCTCGTTGTTGTAGCCGACGTAGACAAGTGTGGATGGATCCATGCTCCTGTAGCCGGCGCCGGCGAGGTTTGACGCGATGCTGGTAGCGCGTTGGTAGCTGTTGCGCAGGACGCGCTCAACCTGATCCGTGCCATCACGGCGCCCGCGTGCCTGGCCAGGCGGCTTGTACCATATTTCCAGCGGGCCGTTCTTCACGCGCGTGAAGTAGATGCCCTTGGAGTCTGCCACGCGCAGGCGAATGACACCCTGCTTGCCTTCGCCGAGAATGTATTCGCCGATGTTGCATCCCTGCTCGTACATCTCGTTGCTCTGGCTGCGGTAGAAGGCCTGCAGGCCGTGTTCCATGTCGTTGACCTGCACGGACTCGGTGAAGTCGTCGATGGTGCGCTGCAGCCTGTCCGTGGCGGCCTCTACGCGCACGATGCCGTCCATGGTGGTGAGGCGGTTAATGGCGCCGTCGATGGGCGCAACGGCCTCGCGGATTGCCTCGTACAGCCACGGGTTGACCTCGCGGGCTATCCAGTCGTTGAACATGGAGGCGTATGGTCCTTCTGCATTGCTCTCGCGCGCCGTGACATTCACGCCGGCAGGGCTTGCCTTGCGGCCGCTACGGCCCCAGTTCAGCGGATTCAGTTGTGCCAGGTTCATGGCGTTGTTCCCTCGTTGGTTTCGTGCTGATGTTCTTGTTCGTCACTGCCAGGTTCATACTCGAAAACATAACAGCGTTTAGGGAATGCGAAGAAGCCGCGCTTGCAGTACGGCTTGCCGTGCCTGTCGATGCGGTAGCTGATGCAGGACCAGCAGGTCATGTGTTGCGATGCTCTTCGGCTGCGCATTCTTCAGCGCTGGTGGCGTGAATATCAACCTGGACATTCACGAATTCAATCTTTGCAGTAACAAGGCCGCTGCGTGCAGAAATTGGACTGATTAATATTGACTTGATGTTTGTCATTTCAATGCCATTTTCGTCGAAAATTTGTGTGCCATTACTTGTCCCGTCACTAACTATTCTGATCTGCTTCATGCCGCATCCCTCCTATGCACGCCACTACTGAACACTGACCCGCCACCGATGTCTTCATCGAATGCTTTGCGCAGTATCATGGCGCGCATGCGGTCGATGGTGTGATCATTTTTTTTGTCGAAGATCCGGTTGCGCGCGCCTTCCTTTGCGGTGTGGTTGGTGTAGTGGCCGACCACTTCGCTGTCGTAGGCCATGGCGAATCCCTGCCGCTGGAAGCGGGCTGTGATGAGGTTTGTGGCCAGTTCCTTGGCAGGCAGTCGGATGGGTTTTTCATTGCCGCGCTTGTCTTCTTCCAACAGGACGTTGCCCTCTTCGTCGATGGCGTCCATGGCGCCGGCAAACTGGAATCCGACCATGCGTTCGTCGTAGTGGCCGGCCTCGAACTGTTCCTGGTTGTGCATCATCTGCACGATGGCGGTGCCGGCGTTGCCGTAATCGACGCCCCATCCACCCTGGTGCCCGAACAGCCAGTCCACGGCGTGGATGACCTCGCACTGGACGTCGTAGCCGATGCCCTTGAGGTGGACGCGCAGGACTTCGCGAAGCTCGTCGCCGATCTCTCGCCAGACGCCGATCTCGGTCGGGTCTTTTGTTTCGCCGAGGTCGGCGCCAAACCAATACACGCCTGCTTCGTGCGGTTCGACGAATTCGCGCAGGATGGCGCGCACGGCCTGGCGGACGGTTTCGGTGTCTGTGGTTTTGTAGACGTCCAGGTCTTCTTCACGATCTGCCAGCCAGCGTTCGCGGCCGATCTTTTTTCCGTCGGTGACTTTGAAGTCGATGGCATAGGCCTGCACGCTGAGTTCGTTGCGTGCGGCGTCGCCAACGAGTTTGATGCAGCGGTATTCCTGGATCTCTCGCAGATTTGGTTCGATGGTTTCCCAAGGCCAGACGGGGTTTTCCTGTTGGCCGTGCAGGCCGAGGACGTTGCGCTGGTAGCCCGGCGTGTCCTTGCCGCCGTAGCGGCGCTGCATCTGCTGGTCGCGGTCGTCTGACCAGAATGGTTCTGGCATCAGTGACTTTGGCCAGTGGAACAGACGTAGGCCAGGCTGGCCAGGCTGCAGGCCTTCGATGGCTTCGCGGGTGTAGCGGTAATATTCCGTGGTGTTGTCGCCATCCGGCACCGAGTAATAGCGCGTGAAGGCGCCGGGCATGAGGGCGCGGTGGAATTCTGACCAAACGACTTTACTCTTGACTTTGGCCGCCTCATCGAACAGGCCGCCGGCGTTGACATGGACGCCACGGAAGGCCTCGCCGTCGTGGCCTGCCGGGCGGAAGTAAACGCGGCCGACCTGGCCGCGTGTGCACGTCGGGCCTTTAAATTTGAACATGGTGTGCGGGACGCGCTTTGGCTTGTGCCAGAAGCGGTTGATGAGCGGTTTTGTTCCGCCATCGCCTTCGCCGACGTGCGCCTCGATGGCCATGATGATTTCGTCGAGGTGCGTTTGCTGCGGGGCGGCCACCAGTAGCGATGGGTTTTTGATGGTGAACCCGAAGCCGGTGCACATCCCCCAGGTGACGATGCCGACGATCTCGCGCGTCTTGCCGACCTCTGCGCCATCCTGATGCACGGCGTCCTGGTGCCAGCTGCGCACGCTCTCCTGCTGGTAGTCCCAGAATGTGTATGGTTCGCCGGTGTCGGGTTCTGAGAGGAATGCCTGGCACCAGAGCACCGGGTCTTCGCAGATGTAGCGCAGCTGGGCCTCGGCGATCGTGAAGCCGTATTCACCGCGGTCAATTTTTTGCCAGACATAATCGCGGGCGGCCAGCCAGGCCTCGAATCCGTCGAGGTCCAGCACCTCGCGGTCGTAGACCTGTTTGATCTCTGGCGACAGGTTGGCGGCCATCAGAGTTCGTCCGCCTCGCCGTCGATGGTGTGTGGGATTCGTCGGTTGCCGAATTTTTCACCCAGACCGCTGAACAGGTCGACGACGGCATCGCCGAGGTCTTTTTCGTTGCTGTCCCTGGCGATGGCGCGCGGGGTGGCCATCAGCTCCGGCAGGTTGACGCCGAGTTCGCCGAGCAGCTTGATGTACGGGACGAGCACGGGATTGAGAATTGGCGTTTCGTACACCTCGCCTGTCTCCGGGTTAACGACGACCTCGCCCTGGCGGTTGATGACCGGCCGCATGATGACGGGCGATTTGTGGGCGATGTGTTCGCGCATGTCGTTCAGCACGGCGATGGCGCTGGCGCCGATGTTGGCCAGCATGCCGTAGCCGTATTCGCCGTCGCCGTTTTGCATGATGTCCATGATGGCCATGAAGGCCTCAACGTAGACCTGTTTGTCCATGCAGTTCTGGCCGGGCTTCGTCAGGCCTTCCTTGACTGGCTGGCAGGTTTCGAATTTCGGGCAGGTCGATTTGCAGGGCTTTTCCAACATGCCCATCGAGGCCCAGTTGTCGGCTTTGGTTTTTTTGCTGTACAGGCCGTGCTTGTAGCCGTTGCGCGAACTCGCGGCCTTGCCGGCTTCGGTGATAGGGCCGGTTGATTTTTTGGCGGCCTCGCGACGCTGTTTCAATGCGGCCTCGGTCATTGTCTTCGGCTTGCCTGCAGCGGCGAGCCCGCCCTTCCGCCCGGCCTCTGCGCGCTTTTGCGATACGGTTTTGTCGTCGCTTTTGTCGCTCATAACGTCAAATACTCGGTGCTGTCATGGGTTGCGTCGTCCGGCTCACTTCATGTGCGTGAATATCGAAGTCGAACAGCTGGGCCTGTTGGCCGAAGGCGTCATTGAGCACCTGCTGCACGGCTGGCTGCTTGATGCCCTCGCGGAATACGACGGTGAGCACGGAGTGGACCGGGACCTGGTAGTGGCTGGCGAGCCTCACCAGCGATGCGTATTCGGCGGCGGCGATCTTTGCGGTGTTCATGCTCGGCTGCTGGCGCTTGTAGTTCTTGTCGTTGCCGTCGATGATTTGCCGGACGCGTCTTTCGGTGAGGTGGTATTCAATGGCCAGTTCGGCGTAGTTGTCACCGCGGAATTTGGCGCGGATCTCGCGGTCTCGCAATTCACGTTGCAGGCCGTCCCAGAAGTTTTCCGGCATTGGGATGTGCGGCTTCTGTCCTCCGAATGTCCGTAATACGGCGTCGACGTTGTCCACGCCAATCTCGCGGGCCAGTTCGACCAGCTGGTTGTAGTCTTCGTCGAAGCAGTCGAGTAGTGATTGTTTGCTTTGTTGGCTCATAGGGTTCCTCCAGTGAAATAATCCCCAGGCAAGCGGGTACGCAGTTGCCTGTTTGAAATTGCGATGTACTGCATGGTCGTGTTGATGTCGTTGTGACCCATGGCAATCTGCACGGCACGCACATCGTGGCCGGCGTCGTACAGTGCTGTGGCGTAGGTAGATCGCAGTTTGTGCAGTGCTTTCCCTGGCTCCATGGCCAGGCCTGCCCGCTTGTGCGCGCGGCGCAGGACGCCATCGAGGCCGCCACTGCCAATCTGGCGCCCGGCGTCCTTTCGGAGCGTTACGAAGACCGCATCGTGATCGATGATGCGCAGGCTATCGCGGGTTGCCAGCCATGTGTGCATGGCATCGACCAGGGCGCCACCAAACGATACCGCGCGCTCCTTTGCGCCCTTCCCGAAGAACCGGACGGCACCGACCTTTTGGCGCAGCTCGATTTGCTGCAGGCGGAGTGTGACAACCTCTTCGCGGCGGGCACCGGTGTAGAGAAAAAACAACAGGATCGTGCGATCCCGAATCGCCTGCGGCGTCTGGGCATCCATCGCGGCCAGTAGCCGTTCGATCTGTTTCAGGCTGTATTTGCGAGGCATCAGTTTTGCCCGGCGTGGCCCGGGGACACTACGGGCCGGGTTGTACCCGCGGCCCTGGCTTTCTCGCCAGGCAAAAAACTGGCGGACGGCAGTCAGCTTGACGTTGCGAGTGCTGGGCGACTCGCCGTGCTGCAGGTAGAGGTCCTGTTGCCAGTGTTCGACGTCCAGCCCTGAGACGTCCTCTAAGCCCTTCTGAGCGGCTTTCGCCCATTCGGCGAACAAAGCCACTCCCTCAAGGTAATTCGCGCCCGTGTTTGGCGACAGGCCCCTTGAGATCCGCAAATGACCAGCCCACTCGACCAGTTCAGCGAACTGCGCCGCGGTAATGTCCCGCTGCTGGATGCGCGCAAGGACGCGAGACAGTTCGTCGCCAGCGGCGGTCAGCTGCTCATAGGTCACGGCCAGGCGGCCATCAAGGTCTGGTATATCAAGCATGGCCGTATTCCCCCCACACCCCCCTGTGGGCGGCCATGGAATACCACCAATTTTTTGAGGCTGAACTAGGGTGCTGACCAAGGGCTCCACTGCTGAGCTTTGAGGGGGGGGTGCCGCTGGTGTTCAGTACCCACCCCAACACCACCGCCGCAGCCCAATGACCACGCGCCCCGCAGCCGCATAACCCCAGCGCTTTCCACTTTGAGTATTCAATCAATTGCTTGAATAGTACATTCGTGCCTGTACCGAGTAGCCCCACACCTTGCGCCCCATAACGCCCCTGCCGCCCAACAGGCGCTAGAGTTGGATAAGGCCACAACAAGGTTTGCGTGCAACGCCTAGTGGAAAAGATCATGGGCGCGCCCTCTCCCGGTAATCTCCCCAACCAAACACAACCACGTCACTGACCTCCTTGAGGCGGCTGATTATGCGGTCACCAAGTACATTGGCGATCTCATCGACGGTCAGGTTTGATAACAAGATTGTTGGTTTCATCTGGGCATAGCGCTGATTGAATAACTCGGTCATCAGCATCGATTCCGTGTGCGAACCACGCTGCATGCCAACCTCGTCGAGCACCAGCAGATCCGGTTTAACAAACTGCAAAATAGCCTCACGCTCACTGCGGTTGGAATCTTTCCGGTACGATTCTTTGATCACCTGGGTGCATTCCAGCACCGAGGTAAACAACGCCACGTACCCGTGACGAATCACTTCCTTGCAGACTGCCGCCGCCAGATGTGTTTTCCCTGTCCCAGTGTCACCGATGAAAATCAAGCCACGGCCGTGATGGAGTTCATCGCTGAAATTAACCGCGTAATTCTGCGCAGCCTGTAGAGCGGCAACCTTGTCAGCGGAATCAGCCTCAAACGTCGAGAACCCTTTTGCCAAAAACCGAGGCGGAACACCTGCATGGCCGAATGTCGTGCGGAGATTTAGCTTTTTCCCCTCGGCCAACATCATCGCATTCGCTCTAAGTGCTCGCCGATCCTCTTCAGCCTGGCAAGCCGGGCACTTTGGCACGATGTCTTTTCCGGCGATGGAAAAAACGAATCCATTGAATGGGCCATGCGCATCACACAGCCCGGAAACATCACGGCCACTACCAAACACCTTGGGTGTAATCCTTGGAACCAAATCCTGAAAACTTTCCATTTTTTTTGCTCTCCTCACTGGCAACGGTCTGCAACACTTTTCCGACATACCTTGGACCGATAGGTTTTCCATCAGACTTCGCCTTCACGGCTCGATCACAGGCAACCCGAAGACGCACCTCAGTCAATCCATCATCCAACCACTCCGCGATCAACTCCCTGTCTGTGTCCTGCCGAACAAACGCCGCCGGCATTCCGAACTCACTCAAAATGTTAATTACATCGTCAACACCAAAAGACACACGGGTTTCCCCCCTATCAGATCTGATCTGGGTATTTGTTTTTTCTGTATCTGAGGTTTTAATCTGATTAGGGGGTGCCAAACTGGCACGGGTTTCTTCCTCTAAACCCGTGCCAGTTTGGCACTGGTTTATCTCTAAACCCGTGCCAGTTTGGCACTGGTTTATCTCTAAACCCGTGCCAGTTTGGCACTGGTTTATCTCTAAACCCGTGCCAGTTTGGCACTGGTTTATCTC
>WFYJ01000279.1 GCA_015490175.1 Saprospiraceae bacterium
AAGCTGCCTGAAAAAACAACCAGGCAAGCACACACATTGGGGCCTGCCTGGACAGCATGGTCTCAAAGGAAGACCTGCTTCTTTGCCCCAAATTTACCCCTTTTTCTTGTCAAAGAGCTTGGTTTTTTACATAGTTCCTAAACCCTCAACCCCTTTGATACGGGGATAACTGAATGATCTTGCGACTTTTTCATCAAATTCAACACAACCATCCTGAACCATGGCCACCAAGTCCGATTCCGTGCTCCAGATGAAAGTCGCCCTGGTCGGTGTCCGGCCGCCCATCTGGCGGCGCTTCCTCGTACCGGAGGACTTCACGCTGGAGGAGCTGCATTTTGTCATTCAGATCGTCATGGGCTGGGAAAATGCCCATTTGTACGCCTTCCACCTCGGGGGGTATCGTTACACGCTTGTCATGGAAGATTTTGACCTGATGGAGGATGAGCGCGATGCAAGGGACTACCGCATCAGGGAGTTTGCGCTGCGACCGAAACAGAAATTCCTCTATGTGTACGATTTCGGCGATTACTGGGAACACCAATTGACAGTCGAGAAACGGCTGCCGCTCGAAGAAGGGAAGCAATATCCCGTCTGCCTTACCGGCAAGCGGGCCTGCCCGCCCGAGGATTGCGGCGGCATCTGGGGATACGCCAACATTCTGGAGGCCCTGAAGCATCCGGACGATCCGCAATATCAGGAATTGTTCGAATGGCTCGGCGATGACTTCGATCCCGAGTACTTTGACCTCGATGAGGTCAACGAGGAACTGAAGCGGTTCTTTCACGGCAAATGACGCGCCCTGCGACAAGGGCCCTGGCACGGAGTGGCTTGCCTGCTGAATCCGCCTGTTGAACGTCGGCCCCTGCCCCTCAAAATGCCTGCCTCGCACCTTGATCCGTTTGCCGGAAAGGCAGATACTCGCCCTCCATCGGTGCACGCGGCACTTTTCCCCTTTCGGGAAATGTGGCCTGCGCTGCCGGGTGCCATTTGCCGAAAGGCAAACAACCGAAAAAAGCTCATGGACACGCCAACCAAAAACGAAGTGCTGCGGGCCACGGCCCGCAGCGTGGAAGCCCACCGCCGCGACATCCTCGACGCCAACCGCGCCGACGTGGCAGTCTGCGATCCTTCCGACCGCGCCCTGTACGATCGGCTCAAGGTGGACGACAGCAAAGTGGACGGCATGATCGCTGCGCTGGAACAGGTGGCTGCCCTGCCCGATCCGGTGGGTCAGGTGCGCTACCGCTACGAGCGCCCCGACGGCCTGCTGGTCGAGGATCGGACCGCGCCCTTCGGCACGGTGCTCATCATCTACGAGTCGCGCCCAGACGTGACCATCGAGGCCGCCGCCATTGCCTTCAAGGCCGGCAACCGCATTCTGCTCAAGGGCGGCAAGGAAGCGCACCGCACCAACCGCGTGCTGGTGCAGTGCTGGCACGAGGCGCTCGAGGCGGCCGGCTGTACGACCGAGTGGGTGCAGTATCTGGAATTCGACCGCGCACAGACGCAGGACTTCCTGCGTCGGCCCGACCGGCCGCTCGACCTGATCGTGCCGCGCGGCGGTGCACGCCTCATCGCTTTCGTGAAGGCACATGCCACCTGTCCGGTGCTGGTCTCCGGCCGCGGCAACAACTTCGCCTTTGTGCATCGCGCAGCCGACTGGAGCAAGGTCGTGCCCGTCGTGCTGAATGCCAAGACGCACAAAATCAGCGCGTGCAACGCTCTCGACAAGGTGCTGGTTGATGCGCAACTGCCCGGGCTGAAGGAGCGCCTCGCCGAGCTGGTCCACGCCCTTGAGGCGGCGGGCGTGGAGGTGTGGGTGGACGCGTGTGTGCAGGCGCTGTTTCCCGAAAGGGGGTGGCCCCTGGTGCCCGACGAGCAGATGTGGTACGAGGAATTCCTGGCCATGAAGATCGTCATCGGCCTGGCCGACGATACCGACGACGCCATCGCCCGCATCAACCGCTACTCGGGCGGCCATTCGGTGACCATCCTGACCGAAGACGAGGCCGCCGCGCGCCGCTTCATGGATGCCATTGACGCGGCAGCCGTCTATCACAACGCCTCGACGCGCTTCACCGACGGCGGCCAGTTCGGGCTGGGCGCCGAGCTGGCCATCAGCACCGACAAGCTGCACCACCGGGGGCCGCTGGGGCTGCAGCACCTCGTGACGAACAAATGGTACGTTTTCGGTAACGGACACACGCGCTCATGAACGACCAACGCCCCATCCTCGTGCTCAAGGTGGGCACCTCGACGCTGACGCGCGGCACCGCTCAGATCTCGCGCGGCAAGCTGGAAGACCTGGCGCGGCAGATCGTGGCCTTGCGCCACGAGTGGCAGGTAGTACTCGTCAGCTCGGGCGCCATCGCGGCTGCGCGCCACCAGGTGGAACTGCACGGCGGCTCGCCTCTCGAGGTGAAGCAGGCCCTGGCCGCCATCGGGCAGCCCATGCTCATGCGGCTGTACCAGGAAGTGTTTCACGACTTCGGCTTGCAGGTGGCGCAATGCCTGCTGACGCACGACGACTTCACGCGGCCGGCTTCGCGCGCCAATACCGTCAACACGCTGCGCACCCTGCTGCACAACGGCTACGTGCCCATCGTCAACGAAAACGATACCGTCGCCACCGAAGAGATCCACTTCGGCGACAACGACCGCCTGGCGGCCCACGTGGCCGTACTGCTGGGCGCGCGCCTGCTGGTGCTGGCCAGCGACATCGACGGCCTGTACGAGCAAGATCCCCGCACCCATGCCGACGCCCGCCTCATCCGCGAGGTGCGCCACCCCGAGGAGGTGCGTCATATGGCCGGCGGGGCGGGCACGCCCTGGGGCTCGGGCGGCATGCGCTCGAAAGTGCAGGCGGCATTCATCTGCAAGGAAGGCGGCGTGGAGATGTGGATCGTCAACGGCGGCGAGGAAGACTTCCTGCGCAAGGCGCTCGATGGCCGCCTCACGGGCACTCGCTTTGCCGTTTGAAAATTGGAAGCTGCCATCACATTCAGTCCTCTGGTCACCGTGGTTCCTCTTTATTTTTGAAGCACGCGGGACACGCGTCCGGACACCCGTCTACGGTGCCCGCGCCGCATCCCTTTTCGCAGAGGCCCTGCCCGATAAAGCCAGCAAACGCGTGAAGCATGACTCCACAGAAAGGCCTCTACGTACCCCAACTCGAAAGCGACGCCTGCGGCACCGGCCTCATTGCCCACCTCAAAGGGCAGGCCTCGCATCAGCTCGTCGAGGATGCACTGCGCATCCTGCAGGCCATGGATCACCGCGGCGCCAAGGGCTATGAGGAAAACACCGGCGACGGCGCCGGTATCCTCATCCAAACGCCCCACGACTTTTTTGCCGCCAAGGCCAGAGAGCTGGGTTTTGAGTTGCCGCCTTTCGGCAAATACGGTGTCGGCGTCGTGTTCTTTCCCGCCGACCGCAGCCTGCGCAGCCAGTGCCGCGTGTTGCTCAACGACTACATTGACGAGCTGGGCTTCGAGCTACTGGGCTATCGCAAGGTGCCCACCGACAACGAGCTGCTGGGCGATACGGCCATCTCGGCCGAGCCGCGCATCGAGCAGTTGTTCTTGCGGCCCGCCAGCGACATGGACCAGCGCAAGCTGGAGCGCCGCCTGTTCGTGTTGCGCAAATACGCCTCGCACCGCATCTACCAGACTTTTCCGCAGACGCTCGACCAGTTCTACATTGCCTCGCTCTCGTACAAGACAGTGGTGTACAAGGGCCAGCTCACCACCACGCAGCTCAGGCCTTACTTTCCCGACCTGCACGACGACCGCCTGCGCTCGGCCATCGCGCTGGTGCACAGCCGCTTCTCGACCAATACGGTGCCCAAATGGAAGCTGGCACAGCCCTTCCGCTACATCGCCCACAACGGCGAAATCAACACCATCGCCGGCAACCTCAACTGGTGGAAGGCACGCGAGCCGCTCATGGCAGGCGGCCTCTTCACTAAAGACGAACTCGAGAAGATCTGGCCCGTATGCGGGTTGGAGCTGTCGGACTCGGGCAACTTCGACAACGTGCTCGAGTTTCTGGTGCTGTCGGGCCGCTCGCTGCCCCATGCCCTGATGATGATGATTCCGGAGGCGTGGCAGCACGACGACGACATGCCCGAACACAAAAAGGCTTTCTACGAATACCACGAAAACCTGATGCAGCCCTGGGACGGCCCTGCCGGCATCTGCTTCACCGACGGCATCCTGGTCGGCGCCATGCTCGACCGCAACGGCCTGCGCCCGCTGCGCTACCTGCTCACCGACGACGACCTGCTGGTGGTGGCCTCGGAGGCCGGCGTGCTCGAAGTGCCCCCCGAAAAGGTGGTGCGCAAGGGGCGCCTGCAGCCCGGCCGTATCCTCATTGCCGACCTCGACGAGGGCCGCATCGTCGAAGACGAAGAGGTCAAAGACATCGTGTGCCGCAACAAGCCCTACGGCGAGTGGCTGAAAAAGAACAAACTCACACCCCACGACCTGCCCGAAGGCGAGCCCGTCACCGACACCATGGACGCGCAGTCGCTGCACCGCCGCCAGCAGCTCTTCGGCATCACGCGCGAAGACCTGCGCATGGTCATCCAGCCCATGGCCGAGCAGGGCAAAGACCCCGTAGGCTCGATGGGCGCGGACTGGCCATTGCCCGTGCTCTCCCAACAGACGCAACACCTGGCCAACTACTTCCAGCAGCTCTTCGCCCAGGTGACCAATCCGCCCATCGATCCCATCCGCGAGCGCTCCGTAATGTCGCTGCACATGCTGCTGGGCAGCTCGGGCGACATCCTCGAACCCGACGAGCTGCACGCCCGCATCCTGCGCCTCGAACATCCCGTGCTGACCAACCAGCAACTGAGCAGCCTGCGCCACCTGGCCCACCCCCACCTGCGCGCCGGCGTGGTGGACATGCTCTTCCCCGCCGACGGCCAGGAAGGGCGTCTCGAAGCAGCGCTCGACCACCTGTGCGCCGCTGCCGAAGACTTCACGCGCAACGGTGTCAACATCCTCATCCTGAGCGACCGACGCGCCGACGCCCGTCATGCACCCGTACCTTCGCTGCTGGCCGTGGGCGCCGTGCATCACCACCTCGTGGCGCGCGGCCTGCGCACGCGCACCTCGCTGGTCGTCGAAGCGGGCGACGTGTGGGAGACGCACCACTTCGCCACCCTCATCGGCTATGGCGCCAATGCCGTCAACCCGTATCTCGTCTATGCCACGCTCGACAAGCTGTGGCGCGAAGGCGCATTCGACCGGCAGCCGGCAGCCTGAGGCGAGAAAAGCACGAGGAAAAGGCGGGCACAGCGCGCGCGGTTTCACCTGTCATTCAGCCATTGCGTGTTGATTCATACGGCATCGAGGTTGTCCTGCGGGGCAGCCTTTTTGCCTTTTGCGGGGGATGAGCAGCGTCGCGCATGCGCACTCACCGCACCACCATCCGGATGCCGTACTTGGGCTTGAGCGTGACCAGCGGGTTGGGCTCGACGGGATGGTCGGGCACGGGCTCGAAGCGGAAGCGCTGCCAGAGGGCAGCCAGCAGCAGCGTCATCTCGATCATGGCGAAGTGGTTGCCCACACACATGCGCGGCCCCGCACCGAAGGGGATGTACGACAGGCGGGGCCGCTCTCGCACAGCTGCTTCCGCAAAATGCTCGGGATCGAACCGGTCGGGGCGGGCATAGTAGCGCGGGTGGCGGTGCAGCGCGTAAATGCTGATGAACATGATGGATCGGGGCGGCACGTGATAGCCACACAGCTCGTCGGCAACGAGGGCCTGCCGCCCGATGGCGTAGGCCGGCGGGTAGAGGCGCATGCTTTCCTGCAGCACCTGCTGTGTCCACTTCAGGCGCGGCAGATCGTCCCATTCGGGCAGGCGGCCGCCCAGCACTTCGTCGAGCTCGGCCTCGAGGCGCTGTGCCACCTCCGGGTGGCGGCTCAGCAGCCAGAGCGTCCAGCTCATGGCCGTGGCCGAGGTCTCGTGTCCGGCCGCGAAGAGGGTGAGCACTTCGTCGCGGATCTGTCGGTCGGTCATGGCTTCACCGGTGTCGGCATCGCGGGCATGCAGCAGCATGCTGAGCAGGTCGTCGGGATAGTCGTCGGCGCGGCGGCGCGCTTCGATCATGCCGTATACCAGATCGTCCATCTTGCGCATGTCGCGCAGGAAACGGCGATGCCGCGGCGCCAGCCAGGCCAGCGGAATGAAGAGCGGGTGCGTGGTGCGGTACATGATCCACTCCTGCGCCTCGCTCATGATGCGGTACATCTCGGCTTGGTCGGTGGGGTTCTGCGTGCTGAAGAGGGTGCGCAGGGCGATATTGGCCGTCACCGCCATCATTTCCTGAGCCATGTCGAGCGCTTGTCCGCGCCGGCCGTCGAGGCGGCGGCAATAGTTTTCGGTCTCTTCCTGCATGAGGGCATAGAGGCCGCGCAGGTTTCGCTTGTGAAAGACGGGTTGGATGATGCGGCGCTGCCGCCGCCAGAAGTCGCCTTCGCTGGTCACCAGGCCGTTGCCGAGGGCCAGCTTGAGCTGGCCATAGGCCGGACTCTTGTGGTAGTTGCGATGGTTGACCTGCAGGATGTGGCGGATGGCTTCCAGGTCGGTGATGACGAAGATGCGCCGCAGGTAAAAGTCGAACCAGAAGATCTCGCCCAGCTCCTGCATTTTCCGCAAGGGAAAACCGAGCTGATCATCGAGGAAGGCTCTGGGCGGTCGATACCAGCGCGTGCCGTTCCATCGAGGTGCTTCGCGTCGTTGTACCATGAAAGGCGGTTTTTTGTGTGGGCAACGCCCGGTTCCGATGGTTCCAACAGCAACAAAGCGCATCGGTTTCGGAAAAAGACGGATTTTTCCCCGAGCACACTGAAAAGAGTTCGTGACGAACCCGATGCTCGGAGCCTGTTTCCGAAGACTCGGAACAAGCTCCGAAACTTCGGGAACAGGTTTTCCGACGAGTCGGAACAAGTTTTCCGACGAGTCGGAACAGGTTTTGCGCGAGACTATGTTTTTTTCACTGACCTCTCTCCTCGATTCCCCGGCCAAAAACCGCAGCTTTCAGCCGCAGAGCGCCGCAGTTTGAACGCAGTTTTTGACCAGGTTGAGGGTTGAGCGTGTAGGGTTGAGCGAGTTTACAACTCTGTGAAAATCAGTGTGTGCTCAGTGGCACTGTGTGTAACTTGAATTTTTCGACTTTTTTCAGCAGGTTCTGAACTCAGTTGATCGGGGACACTGTGCCCACTTTGCAGGCACCGCGCTATTTTGGCCGCATGAGTACGCACGACAAGGACTTCTGGCATATCTGGGTGGATACGGGCGGCACCTTTACCGACTGCATCGCCGTGTCGCCTTCCGGCAAATGGCAACGCATCAAGGTGCTGAGCAGCAGTTGTCTGCGGGGGTGCCTCGAGGCGCGGCTGGCTCCCACGATGTGGCGGTTCGCGCATCGCTGGCCCATCCAGACCGATATTTTTCGCGGCTACCGGCTGCGGCTGCCGGGTCGGGCGGGCGCGGAGGTGGGCGTGCGTCGGGTCGATTTTGCCGAAAGGCTGATCGAAACGGATGCACCGATCGAGGCGGAGGCGCCCTGCACCTTCGAGCTGACGGCCGATGAGGAAGCGCCTGTACTGGCCGCGCGACTGGCCACCGCTACGCCCCTCGACGGCCGTTTTCCGCCGCTGCGCATGCGGCTGGGCACCACGCGCGGCACCAACGCCTTGCTCGAGAAAAAGGGCGCGCGCGTGGCTTTCTGCACGACGGCCGGCCTGAGCGGCCTGATTGAAATCGGCACGCAGCAGCGGCCACACCTCTTTCAGCTCGACATTCCCGAGCCCGTGCTCCTGTACGAGCAACTCGTCGAGGTGCCCGAGGTGGTGGCTGCCGACGGCAGCGTCGTTCAGGCCCTCGACGAGGAGGCGCTGCGCGAGGTGGTGGCGCGCGTCGTGGCCTGTCGGCCCGAAGCCGTGGCCATTGCCCTGCGCAACAGCTATCGCAACGACGCACACGAACAGGCGCTGGCGCGCGCGCTGCGCGCTGCCGGCATCCAACGCATCTCGCTCTCGTCGGAGCTGTCGCCCCTGGTGCAACTGCTGCCACGGGCCCGGACGGCGCTGGTCAACGCCTATCTCACACCCGTGATGGACACCTACCTGGGCCGCATCGCGCGTGCCACTCGGGCTGCCGAGGGCACCAGCACGTTGCACGTCATGACCAGCAGTGGCGGGCTGGTGCGCGCCGACCGCTACCAGCCCAAGGACAGCCTGCTGAGCGGCCCCGCCGGCGGCGTAGCCGGCGCCGCCCGCATCGGCCACATGCTGGGCTTCGAGCGCCTGCTCACGCTCGACATGGGCGGCACCAGCACCGACACGGCGCGCTACGACGGCGCCTTCGACTACACCTGGCGCACCGAGGTGGGCGGCGTGGAGCTGCAGGCGCCGGCCCTCGCCATCGAGACGGTAGCGGCGGGTGGCGGCTCCATTTGCGGCTTCGACGGCCAGCGCCTGTTTGTGGGGCCCGAGAGTGCCGGCGCCGACCCCGGCCCGGCCTGCTATGGCGCCGGCGGCCCGCTGGCCATCACCGACATCAACCTGCTGCTCGGCAAGCTCGACCCCGGCGCCATGGGCATCCCCGTCTCGGTCGAGGCGGCCCGCGAGGCGCTCGAAGCCCTGCGCCGTGCCATCGAAGCACGCACGGGCGAGCGCGTCGAGGCAGAGGCGCTGCTGCGCGGCTTCGAGCAGATCGCCAACGAGAAGATGGCCGACGCCATCCGCCGCATCTCGGTGGCCCGCGGCTTCAATCCGGCCGACTACGCGCTGCTGGCCTTCGGCGGGGCGGGCGGCCTGCACGCCTGCAAGGTGGCCGAGCTGCTCGACATCGGCACCGTCATCCTGCCCGCCGATGCGGGGCTGTTGAGCGCCTTTGGCATTGGCACGGCCGCCATCACGCGCATGGTTGTGCGCCAGGTGCTGACCCCCCTGCACGAAACGGGCGAGCGCCTGGCCGCCCTGTTTGCGGAAGCGGAAAAACAGGCCAGGCAGGAGGTATCAGCCGAAGGCATCACACCCGAGTGCGTGGCCATCCGTCGGCGGCTGTGCTACCTGCGCTTTGCCGGGCAGGAACACGCCGTAGAGGTGGAATGGCATGCCGGCATGGACGTGGCCGCCGCCTTCGAGCAGGCTTATCGCCACCTTTTCGGCCACTTCCCCTCGGGAGGCGTCATCGAGGTGGAGCGCATCAAGGTGGTGGCGGCGGCCGAAGCCGAGGTGCCCGAACCGGCCGATGGGCGGGCGCTGCCACCTGCCGCTCCCCTGCGCCACGTGCGCGCCCATGGCGGCGAGGTGCCCGTGTACTACTGGCCCGAGTTAGCGGCAGGCCAGCACATCGAGGGGCCTGCCATCATCCTGCACGACACGGCTACGGCCTGGCTCGACGAGGGATGGCAACTCGAGGTGGCGCGCGGCCACAACCTGGTGTTGCGCCACAAGGTGCGTCATGAGCGCCTTTCGGCAAATGGCGCCCGCAGCGAAGTGGTCGCGCGCGAGCTGTTTGCCAACCGCTTCACGGCCATAGCCGAAGAGATGGGCGCGCAACTGCAACGCACCGCCTTCTCTACCAACGTCAAAGAACGCCTCGACTTTTCGTGTGCCCTGCTCGACCCCGAAGCGCACCTGCTCGTCAATGCCCCGCACATCCCCGTCCATCTGGGCAGCCTCGGCATCTGCGCGCGCCTCGTGCTCGAAAAGCTGCCGCTGGGGCCCGGCGACGTCATCATCACCAACCATCCCAGGTATGGCGGCTCGCACCTGCCCGACATCACACTGCTGGCCGGCGTGTGGCACGAGGGGCGCCTGCTGGGCTACGTCGTCAACCGCGCCCACCACGCCGACGTGGGCGGCAAGCGCCCGGGATCCATGCCGCCCGACGCGCAAACGCTGGCCGAAGAGGGCGTGGTCATCCCGCCCATGTATCTGGTGCGCGAGGGCGAGGTGCGCTGGCACGCGCTCGAAGCGCTGCTCACGGCGCCCCCCTGGCCCGTGCGCATGTTGCGCGAAAATATGGCCGACATCAATGCGGCGCTGGCAGCCCTGCGCACCGGACAGGAACGCCTCATCGCGCTGGCGCGCGCCGAAGGCAGCGATCGCACCCTTCACTACATGCGTGCTGTGCGGGCCGCCACGGCCACGGCATTGCAAGCGCACTGGCGACAGTGGGACGGCCGGACCTTCGAGGCCGAGGAACAGCTCGACGACGGCGCGCCCATACGCGTGCGCATCGAGGTGCGGCTACCCGAAATCACGTTCGACTTTACGGGTACGGCGCCCGTCCATTCGGGCAACCTGAACGCCAACATCGCCATCCTGCACAGCGTCGTCATTTACGTATTGCGGCTGGCATGCGGCCGCGAAGTGCCCCTCAACGAGGGCCTGATGGAACACGTGCGCATCATTTTGCCGGAAGGCACGCTGCTGCATCCGCAATTCGCGGACGATGGCGCGCAATGCCCGGCCGTGGTGGGCGGCAATACGGAGGTGAGTCAGCGCCTCACCGATACCCTGCTCAAAGCCCTCGACCTGGCCGCCTGCAGCCAGGGCACCATGAACAACCTGTTGTTCGGCAACGACCGCTTCGGCTACTACGAAACCATCGGCGGGGGTGCCGGCGCCGGGCCGGGCTTCCACGGCCGCAGCGCCGTGCACCAGCACATGACCAACACGCGCCTCACCGACGTGGAGGAGCTGGAACGGCGTTATCCGGTGCGCGTGTGCCGCTTCGCCCTGCGCCAAGGCTCGGGCGGGGCGGGCCGCTGGCGCGGCGGCGACGGCATCGTGCGCGAGCTGGAGTTCCTCGAACCTGTGGAGCTTACCTTGCTCAGCCAGCACCGTACGGTGGCGCCTTACGGCAAACAGGGTGGCGCGCCCGGCGCCACGGGGCACCAGTGGGTCGTCCGCGCCGACGGCAGTCAGGAGCCCCTGCAAGGCATCGACTCCTGTGCCATGAGCGCCGGCGACCGCATTCATGTCGAAACGCCCGGCGGTGGGGGCTGGGGCACCCCGGAAGCGGAATGAGGACCGAGCGCGATGCCCTGCAGGGGCATCCATCTACATGCGTTCACGCTATCGCCCCCTGTTTTCACTTTACCTTCCCCCTTCCCAAAAAGGGAATCCTTCCTGCAAAGGGAACGAATAGCGGGGCGATTTTTTGCGTAAGCGAAAGACTATCAATGAATTGATTGGCTGGATTGCTTTTGGTCTCAGGGCGGGCAAATCTGCCTCGACATGAAAAGCAAGGAGACCAAAGCAAGACTGGCCATTATCGGCACTGTGGGCGTACCGGGCAAGTACGGTGGATTCGAGACGCTGGCCCATCACCTGGTGCTGCAACTGGCCGACCGCTACGACATCACCGTTTACAACAGC
>WFYJ01000280.1 GCA_015490175.1 Saprospiraceae bacterium
CGCCAGAACCAGTCGAGATCCACGGCGCTGGCGTCTTCCATGGTGCGGAAGAAGTCGGCCGGGGTGGGGTGCTTGAAGGCCCAGCGCTCGGCGTAGGTCTTGAAGGCTTTGTCGAACAGCTCGCGCCCCATGATCGTCTCGCGCAGGATCCACAGGCCGGCGGCGGGTTTTGCGTAAGCGTTGGGTCCGAACTGCACGATGTTGTCGCTCACGGTCATCACGGGTTCGAGCAGGTTTTCATCCTGGCTCATGTAGCCCGTGATGGTGTGCGCCGGACCGCGCCTATGGTTCCAGTTGTTGTCGAATTCAGAGAGCGCCAGATACTGCACGAAGGTGTTGAGGCCCTCATCCATCCACGACCACTTGCGCTCGTCGCTGTTGATGATCATGGGGTAAAAGTTGTGCCCCACTTCGTGCGTGATGACCGAGATGGCGCCGTTCTTCATGCGCTCGGTGTAGGTGCCGTCCTTTTCGGCCCGACCGAAGTTGAAGCAGATCATCGGGTACTCCATCCCGTTGGATGCCTCTACCGAAATGGCCACCGGGTAGGGATAGGGAATGGCGTATTTGGAATATACCTTGAGCGTGTGGGCCACCACTTTGGTCGAGTAGCGGCGGTAGATGGGGTAGGCCTCGGGCGGATAGTAGCTCATGCACATGACGCGCTTGCCTTCGGCGTTGTACCAGGCCATGGCGTCCCAGATGAACTTGCGGCTGGCCGTCCACGCGAAATCGCGCACGTTGTCGGCCTTGTATATCCAGGTCTTCATTCGGGTCGAGGGCTTGCGCTTCAGGTTGGCTTGGGCCTCTTCGAGCGTGACGATCTCGATCGGCTCGTCGGTGGATTCTTGCGCCTTTTGCCAGCGGGCGTACTGCTCGGGGCTGAGCACGGCCGGGTAATTGAGGCACTCGCCCGTCGAGCCCACGATGTAGTCTTCGGGCAGGGTCATCTTGACCACGAAGTTGCCGAACTCGAGGGCAAACTCGCCCCGGCCGGTGAATTGCTTGTTTTGCCAGCCCTCCACGTCGTTGTACACGCAGAGGCGGGGATACCACTGGGTGATGGTGAAAATGTAGTTGCCGTCTTCGGGAAAGTACTCGTAGCCGCCGCGGCCCCAGGGGCCGTTGATGCGGTCCACCAGCTTGTAGTTCCACTTGATGCGGAAGCGAAACTGCTTGCCCGGCTCGAGCGGCTCGGGCAGGTCAATGCGCATCATCGTGCCGTTGATGGTGTGGGGCAGGGGCGTGCCGTTGGCGTCTTCCACCAGCTCGATGTTGACGCCGTACTCGGTCAGGTCTTTCCACTGCTCGAGCATCTTGAGCGCCTGCTCGCTCATGACCTCCTCCAGCTCGCTTTCGTTGAAGTGCTGATGATCGAGGTTGCCGCGGTGCTGGTTCTCGTCGAGCTGTAGCCAGAGGTAGGTGAGCGCGTTGGGCGAGTTGTTGTGGTAGGTGATCCGCTCGTCGCCGTGCAGTCGCTGTTCAAACACGTCGAGGAAGGCCTCGATGTCGTAATCCACCTGCTGTTGCCAGTAGTCGGGACCGGGGGCACCGTCGGCTCCGCGGTAGGGACCGGGGTCGCGCAGCAGGTCGTCAATCGGTTCGAACTTGTTGCCGTGGTTGGATCGCTTCTGCGCGTGTATGCTGCCGGCCACCAGCAGGCAGGCCACCAGCATCAACCATGTGTGTCGGGTGATCATGACAAATGAGATGTTTTTTTGATTCATGTATTTGCATTTGCATTTGCGCCCGTATCCGAAGCATTGGCTTTCGCCAAATGAAGCACGCAAGCTGACGGATATACTCAACGCAATTCGGTTTGTGAATTTATTGACGATAGCCAATGGACGCCAGACGATGGACATTTTTGATTGAGCAATCGAGGAACCGAGGATTTGAGCAAAGAGGTCTGTGAAAAAAGTAGAAAAGTTGCTCAGTTACACAGAGAACCACTGAGTATGCACTGATTTTCACAGAGTTGTAAACGCTCAACGCTACACCCTCAACCCTCAACCTCGGGTAAAAACTGCGTGCAAACTGCGGCACTCTGCGGCCGAAGGCTGCGGTTGCAATGGATGAGCAATCGAAGAACCGAGGAATCGAGGATTTGTCAAAAAGCTGATAGTCAATAGAAAAACTTTAAACTTTAAACCCTAAACCCTAAACCCAAAACTCTCAACCATTGCCACAGGATTTCCCAAACCACTTTGATTTGAGTATAAAGGCATTCGATGCCATCCGGGCCGCAGTTTGGCGAAAAATTCGGAATTGGGCAAGGGGTCGCCCGATTTCTGCTGGTCAGGAAGCACTGCTACAGTGCAAAGGTGCCCCGCGTCTTCCCCTTTTTCAGCAGCAAGGACTTGCGCGATTGGCCGGGCAGCAGCAGAAAATGCATGTTGACCTGCGAGGGGAAGTGCTCCAGCAAAATGGTGTTGTCGATCGTGATTTCAGAAGGCAACTGTGCTACCGGCCTGGTGCGGAAGCGGACTTGCGTCTGTCCGGCCTTTTCCAAAATGTTCTTGTACTTTACCGGAATTTTCTCACCATTGAAACGAATCAAAAAATGATCGAGCAAATAAGCCGCTGCGTCTTCGGGTGCGATGGGATCGTGCAGGGGATCGCCGTAGATGCCCAGGCGGAAGTCATCGCCAAAAAGGAAAAAGCGCAATTCGAATTGCTGCGCCTCGGGCAGATATTCGATCTCGCACACGCTCAGGCGCAGATCGTGGGGTGGGGCGGAGGCGGTATTTGCCGAAAGGCTGATCGCCAACATGGCCAAAAGCAGCAGGTACCGATTCATGATTCGATGGTCAATGGTCGTTTCTCATTGCTGTGCGTTCCTGGTCAGCGTGCGTCCCTATACGGCCTGTTGCACCAGAATGACGAAAGCCCCACCTGTGCCCATGCCGGAAAGAAAGGTGGCCCAACGCGGGTGCCGCAGTCCAAGCCCGTGCTCGGCAAGGTAAAGCAAAAGGAAATAGGCCAGTACGATGCCGATCTGCCCGAGCTCGATGCCGAGGTTGAAGGCGAATAAAGGCAAAACGATCTCGTCGCCGGCCGCCATCATGAGCGAGCGGAAGTAGTTGGCGAAGCCCATGCCGTGAATGAGGCCAAATCCGGCTGCGAGGGCGTAGTGGCGCCAGTCGGTGCGGTCCTGTTTGCCGTCGGGGTGCACCAGGAAGTTGTAGGCGCCGGCAGCAATGATCGTAATGGGGATGGCTTTCTCGACCAGCTCGGCCGGGATATTCACCAGGTCGAGGCCTGCCAGGGCCAGCGTCAGGCTGTGGCCCAGAGTGAATGCCGTGACGAGAATCAGGATCTGTTTCCATGCTTCGGGCCGGTATATGGCACAGAGGGTGAGGATGAACAAAATGTGGTCGAGGGCAGCCAGGTCGGCAATGTGGCCGATGCCCAGTTGCAGGAAGGTCTGGAAGTCGCTCATCGTTTTCCGGATTGCGGGGGTCGGCTCAATCGTGCGGACAAATGAAAGCCTTTGTCGGGAAATGCAGAAACGAAAATTTGAAATCCACATCTTTTTCCACATGTGTGGAAAACGCCGAAAAGAGGTGTTGCCTTTCAGGTTTTGTGCTGACTGTCAATCGTCTGGTTGAATCCTCGCTTCTTCGGTTCCTCAGTTCCTCGGTTCTTCGCTTCCTCGGTTTCTCGGTTCCTCGGTTCTTCAGTTCCTCACTTCTTCGGTTCCTCATCCATCGAGCCGCAGGCCCAGATATGAATTTTTGGAATAATATTTGACAAGGTCAGCCACAAGAGCAGTGTGCCTCCGTTTCCCGAGTTTCTGAAATCTGAAGATGAACCCACCGAAAATGCTGATTCCTATGGGAAAACCTGCACCCCATCGTCTTCTTCGGAGGCTGACGGCAAGGCTGATCCCCTGGATGGTCGTGTTGCTGTGCGCTTCGTTCGGGCCGTTGTTTGCAAACGGCGGCTCGGAAGATTTGCTGATCATCGAGACGGAAAACGGGCCGTTGCGCGTGTGCCTCACCTGCGAGAATGCCACCAATGGCGGCCTGATTCAGGGCGATGAAGCGGGCTGCCCTGATCCCATATTCGACCCCGCCCCCATCACCAATGTGCAACTGCCCACGGGCGGCACGGGCGTGCTCGAATACGTGTGGATCTACACCACCGACGATCCTTCTCTGCCCGGCGCACAGTGGGAACACGTGCCCAACAGCAATGCACCCGAGCTGGACCCGGGTCCGATCACGCAGACGACCTGGTACCGGCGCTGTGCGCGCCGCTCGGGTTGTGTGGACTACGTGGCCGAGTCGAACATCGTGGTGAAAGAGGTGAGCTGTTGCAGCAACGTCACCGACGGTGGCCAGATCGGTTACGACCAGACGGGCTGCGGCATGCCCTTCGATCCGGATCCTTTCGTCAATGTGCAATCGCCCACGGGCGGTGTGGGCGAGCTGGAATACGTGTGGTATGCCAGCGTCACCGGCTCGCCTTTTGTGCCCGGCAACCCCGACTGGGTGGCACTGCCCAATAGCGACACGGCAGCCCTCGACATGGGGCCGATCCTGCAAACCACCTGGTTCATCCGGCTGTCGCGGCGCGTGGGCTGCAATCTCTTTGCCGGGCAGTCCAACGTCATCAAGGTGGAGGTGCTGCCGGGCTTCGTGCTGGAAGGCAGCTACTCGGGCGACATCCAGTGTGCAGGCGACAGCAGCGCCACCGTATCGGTGTCCATCAATGGCGGCAGTCCGCCGTTTGCGGTGGCGTGGAGTACCGGCGACACGACCCTCTCGGTGAGCGCTTTGCCGCAAGGCAGCTATTCGGTTACAGTCACCGACAGTCTGGGGTGTGCGGAGAGCCTCGAGATAAATGTGCCTGGCCCGGACCCGCTCGAAGTGTTTTTTTATGTAGAAAATGAGTCTTGCCCGGGCGCTGCGGATGGCCTGGTCGCGGCCTTGCCTTCCGGAGGATTGCCCCCCTATGCCTTCGAGTGGAGTACGGGCGCGACGAGCGATACCCTTGCGCCGCTGGCGCCGGGTACCTGGTGCGTGACCGTCACGGATGCGAATGGCTGCACTGCTCAGAGCTGCGTGGACGTGCTGCCGGCCACGCCGATGAATGCCCTCCTTTCCAGCCAGCCGGCGCAATGTGCGGCCATGGACGACGGCCTGGCTTCCGTGGATACCGTCTGGGGTGGCACGCCGCCCTACACCTATCAATGGAACGATCCGCTTTCGCAAAATACGGCCCAGACTACCGGCTTGCCTGCCGGCATCTGGACGGTGACGATCACCGACCAGCAGGGCTGCACACTCATTGATTCGGTCGAGGTGGAAACCGACAACCCCATCACCGTCTTTGCCTCGGTGACTCCTGCGACCTGCTTCGGCATGAATGACGGCAGCGCCGAGGTGTACGACGTGCAGGGCGGCACGCCGCCGTACAGCTATCAATGGAATGATCCGCTTTCGCAAAATACGGCCCAGGCCAGCGGCCTGGCACCGGGCATGTACACGGTCACGGTCACCGATGCCAACGGTTGCAGCCAGACGGCCGACGTATTGGTGCCGGCCGATCTGGTATTTCAGGTGCAGTCTTCGCTGGCTTCGCCTGCCTGTGCCGGCTCGGCCGACGGCTTCATCCAGATCGACACGGTGACGGGTGGCCAGCCGCCCTACAACTATGCGTGGAGCACCGGCGACACGACGACGGCACTCGCGAATTTGCCGACAGGCGAATACGTGCTCACGGTGACGGATGCCCAGGGCTGCCAGACCATTCAGACCTTCGTGCTGTCCGAGCCGGCGCCGATGGAATTGGAAGTTACTGCCGTAGGGCCGGCATGTGCGGGCGATGATGCCGGCTTTGCTGCGGTCAATGTCGTGTCGGGCGGGGTGTCGCCGTTTGCCTACCAGTGGGACGATCCGCAAGGCCAGACCACGGCCACGGCATTTGGCCTGACCGCAGGCACTTATTCCGTCACGGTGACCGATGCCAATGGCTGCACGGCTACCGCCACAGCTACCCTGCCGGATGGCATTGCCCTGGCCACTGAAACTTCGACCACCTCGAACTACTGTGGCAGCGATCAGAACGGAACGGCCACGGTGGAGGTCTTCAACGGCAGCGCGCCCTACAGCTATCAGTGGGACGACCCGCAAGGGCAAACTACGGCCACAGCTACCGGCCTGGCCTCGGGTACCTACACGGTGACCGTGACCGACGCCAACGGCTGTCAGGCCGTGGACACGGCGATTGTCGGGGCGGAAGTGGATCTGCAGATCCTCGTTTCGGGTACCGATGTGAGCTGTGCCGGTGCATCGGATGGTATGGCCACGGTTACGGTGCTTTCGGGCAACGCAGATGATCTCGTCATCGAATGGAACTGGCCGGGCAGCACGGGCCAGACCACCCTGACCAACCTGCCGCCGGGCACCTGGTCGGTGACCGTGACCGATACCGTGTTGAACTGCTCGGCCTCGGCGCAAACGGCCGTCGGCGAGCCCGCACCGTTGGTCCTGACCCTGGACGCCACCGACGAGACCTGCGCGGGCGCTGCCGACGGTACGGCCTCGGTAGCGGTGACAGGCGGAACGCCGCCCTACACCTTCAACTGGGACACGGGCGATACGCTTGCGCAAATCAGCGGGCTTGCACCGGGAACCCGTGTCGTCACGGTAACCGATGCCCATGGGTGCAGTGCCAGTGGGAGCGTAACAATAGGCCCGGGCTCGGCCCTCGCGCTCGATGTTAGCGCGCAGCCGGCTTCCTGCCCGGATGCCGAAGATGGCAGCGCGATGGTGACGGTGGCTGATGGCCTGCCGCCCTACAGCTATCAGTGGAATGATCCGCTTTCGCAAAACGCGGCCCAGGCTGCCGACCTGCCCCCGGGCACCTATGCCGTGACCGTCGTGGACGCAGCGGGTTGCAGCGCCGAAGCACAGGTCACAGTCGGCGTGGCATCGGATCTGTCGGCTACGGTTGAAGTGCAACACGTGAGCTGTGCAGGACAGAGCGATGGCCAGTTGATCGTGCATGCCACGGGTGGCGGCGGGGCCTACACCTTCGTCTGGGAAAACGGCCTGGGCACCGACTCAACCGCTGCCGGCCTGGCTGCAGGCACCTACCGTGTCACCGTCACCAGCGCCGATGGCTGCAGTATGGCACTCGAGGCCGAGGTGATGGAGCCGTTCCCCCTCGTCGCCGACGTTATCGGCCAGGATGTGACCTGCCCGGGTGCGGCCAACGGCACGGCCATGGTCTTTGCCGACGGAGGCACGCCGCCCTACAGCTATCAGTGGAACGATCCCGCCGGCCAGACGACCCAGGCGGCCACGGGTTTGCCGGAAGGCAACTGGTCGGTGACTGTGACCGATGCCCATGGCTGCACGGTGGTGGCATCGGCGACTATTGGCCTCGGCAGCGATTTTGCCATCGCACTGGATGTGCAGCCTGCCCTTTGCGCGGGCACGGCGACGGGTTCGGCCTCCGTGATGGCTACGGGCGGCCAGCCGCCTTACAGCTACCAGTGGTCGTCGGGCCAGACGACAGCCCAGGCCGACGGCCTCATGCCCGGATGGTACACCGTAAGCGTGACCGACCTATTGGGCTGCACCCTGACCGACAGTGTCGAGGTGACGGCGCCCATGCCGGTTTCGTGTGCCGCCAGTGTGGTGCAGTCCATTTCGGGCTACGGTCTGAGCGACGGCGTCGCCGAAGTGACTGCATCGGGTGGCACGGCACCTTATGGCTATCTGTGGGATACGGGCGACAGCACGGCCCAGGTGTCGGGTTTGCCGGCAGGCATCTACGAAATCACGGTGACCGATGCCAACGGCTGCCAGTGCACGGCGGTCGTCTCGCTCGACAATCCCTCGCGCATCGGCAATTTCGTCTGGAAAGACGTCAATGAAAACGGCATCCAGGACAGCGGCGAGCCGGGCGTGGCCAATGTGACGGTCGTGCTGAGCGGACAGGCCGCCAACGGGCAACCCGTCACCGACACCGTTCAGACCGATGCCAACGGGCAATACTGGTTCGACGGACTCGAGGCCGGTACCTACAAGTTGGCTTTTTTCCCGCCCGCTCAGTACACGTTTGCTGCCCCCCATCAGGGCGACGACCCTGACCTCGACAGCGATCCCGATCCGCAAACCGGCATGACCGGCGACATCAACCTCGCCGGCTCGGTGAGCCGCGACGATATCGATGCCGGCCTGGTCGAACTGGACGAGCCCATGAACCTGGGCGATCGCATCTGGCACGATTTCAACCGCAATGGGTTGCAAGACGCGGGCGAACAGGGCTTGGCCAACGTGCGCGTCGAGCTGCGTGCCTGGCCTTCGATGACCTTGCTGCAGAGCGCGCTCACCGATGCCAACGGCTTTTACCTTTTCCAGAACGTCATGCCGGGTCAGTACGTGTTGGCCGTCGATACGACGACCCTGCCGCAGGGCTTTATCCTCACCCAGCCCGATGCCGGCGACGATGCCATTGACAGCGACTTTGACCCCGTCACGGGCCAGACGCCCGTGATCGCAGTGCAGGCCTACCAGCCCGACCGGCTCGACATTGACGGCGGCGCCCATGCCCAGTGCGTCAATGTGACCGAGGGCGGCGCCATCGCCGGCGATGAAGAGCTGTGCGGCGCCTGGGCCGATCCTTCGCCCATTGTGAGCCTTGCGCCGGCTGCCGGCGGCGTGGGTCAGATCGAGTACCTGTGGCTCATCGGCACCAATCCCCAGTTCAACGGCGCCGGCGACCCCAACTGGACGCCCATCCCCAACTCGAACACGCCCGACTACGATCCGGGTCCCATACCGGACACGCGCTGGTTCATTCGCTGTGCGCGCAGGGAAGGATGCAGTGCATTCGTTGCCGAATCGAACATCGTCGCCAAAGTCATCGTGGACCTGCCGCTGACGCAAATCCAGCAGGCGCCGGATACGGCATGTGTCAATTCAGGCGAAGTCTTCGTGGCGGCCAATGCAGGGGGCGGTGCGACGTACTTCTGGGATTTCGGCGCCGAGGCGGTGCCGCAGACCTCCAACCTGCGCGTCGTGCCTGAAGTGCATTGGACGGCGCCCGGCTCGAAGACGGTCACGCTCGTGGTGACCCGCTTTGGCTGTGCCGACACCATGCAGACGACGGTGGTCGTGCAGAGCTGCAGCAGCCCCCTGGCGATCTACGACTTCGAGGCCAGGCTGCAAAACAACCAGACCGTGCTTTCGTGGTACACCGACGGCGACGATAGCGGCACCTGGTTCCAGGTGGATTACAGCCGCGACGGCAACCGCTGGGAAGCGCTCGACCTCATGGAAGGCACGCCCGGGCCCGGCATCCACGCTTATTCGTGGGTGCACCAGAAGCCCGTGTTGGGCGAGAACTGGTATCGCATACGGCATTTCCGCGCCAGCGGAGCGCAATACCTGAGCGAGCCGCTCCTGGTCGAGAAGGTGCTGAGTCCGTCATTCCTCGGCTTCAGGGCATGGCCCAATCCCGTCGAATCGACGCTGCACCTCAGTTTCGATCACGAGCTGAAGGAAGATACCCGACTGCAGATCGCCACGCCGATGGGCCAAATCCTGTTCGAAACCTGGTTGCCGGCGGGCATCAAAGAGACTTCGATCGACATGTCGCGTTGGCCCTCGGCGGTATATACCCTGCACGTCGCTTATCCCTATCGCCGCCCCACCTCGGTACTGGTGGTGAAACGATAGCGCCCCTGGCCAATGGAAAGGGGCGCCCGTCGGGGCACCCCTTTTTATCGGCATTTTCGGTATCGGCCGGCTTCGCGAGGAGTCGGCCTTTTTGTTGCGGGTTTTTCAGGGGCCCTTGCGGACCACCCAGACGGGTACGTCTTTGGTGTAGTCGAGCACGCGCTCGGTGACGCTGCCGAAGAGCAACACCTCGAGTGCGGAGTGCCCGCGCGCGCCCAGCATCAGCAGGTCGGCCTGCACCTCGGATACGTAGTCGCTGATGGCCTGGGCCGTGCTCTGGTAGTGGTTGTCGCGGAACGTGCATTCAAGGCCCGCCCGGTCGAAGCCGTTTGCTTTCGCAAATTCGGCCCAGGTCTGTCGTGCCGTGGCCTTGACCATTTCGTTGTACGACTCGAGCTCTCTTTCGTTCAGGTAAAAACCGGAGGGGGGCAGTTCCACCACATAGAGCGGTTGCACCCTCGCTTCCGGGATGCATTTGGCGAAAGCCAGGGCCTTGTGCAGGGCCTGTGCCGACGGCTCCGAAAAGTCGATGGCCACGACGATATGCCGGATGGTTCGCACGAATGTTTCCGGAATGAACATGACCTCTGCGGGGGTGCGCCTGGCCAGCCGACGAGGCAGCACACCGCCGCTGCCTGCCTCGAGCTTGTTGCCCATGAGTACGAGATCGGGCTTTTTCACTTCGATCCAGTGCAGGAGCGCCTCTTCGGGCTTGCCCTCGAGGATGTTGACCTCCCAATCGGGCAGCAGCTCTTCCAGGCCGCTATCCCGGATCTGTTGCTCGATCCGTTGCCGCAACACCTCATCCACGGGTACCTCGGGAGCGAAGAGGTGAGCGAACCGGGCACGAATGTCCCGGGGCAAAACCAGATGGTCGGTGACATGCACGAAATAGCATTTCTGCACCTTGAGGTGGCTGCAGAGAAAGGCATTCATGGTCAGCAGCGCTCTGTCGGCAAGACTGAAATCCAGACCGGAGAGTATTCGCTTCAACCTCATGAGCGGATGGTTTGTAACAAAATTGGAAGTATACGCAATGCAATTCGGTTTGGGTGTTATTGACGACAGTCAATGGACGATAGACATTTTTGATTGAGCATCGAGGAACCGAGGAATCGAGGATTTGAGTGTGGTTGAGACCGCTGCGCGGATGTTGATTCCGACAGGTCGGATCCTGTCCCGGATACGGGAACAGGTGCCCGGCTGCGCCGGCTTGTTGAAACACTGGCTCTGCCAGCGATGTTGAGATGGCCTCATCATGATGAATGAGGAACCGAGGAACCAAGTGTTTGGCAAAAAACTGGTAATCAACAAGAAATACTTTAAACCCTCAACCCTCAACCCTCAACCCTCAACCATTGCCACAGGATTTCCCAAACCACTTTGATTTGAGTATAAAGCACGACAGGACCAAACTCAACGATTGGCCACTTTCGGCTTTTGATGAAGGTCACTGGTGGCGAATGATTTTCATCAAAGTGAACCGGCATGGTGACCGGCTAATTTTGGCATGTGAACCTGATTCATTCACCTATAAACACAACCGCCATGAAAACCCGGACGAAAGCCAGTGAAGCACAAACGATTGTTCCTTTCAAGGTCAAATCGGGCCTGGTAGGTCTTGCTCTGGATGATACCGATGAAAAAACGCTGGAGTACCTCAGTTTTTTGTGCGGGGTGGTTCCGATGGAATCGCTTCGTTTCCTGCACGTGGTGCCGAATTCATGGATCAGCAATCCTTTTCCCGAGGAAGTGGGTATCGAGCCAGGCATCCGCGCAGACGAATGGCAGCTATCTGAGTCGGTGCTGGGTAGCATGAAGGCGCTGATAGACAAGTGGTTGGGCCATAAGTCGGGTTGCAAGATCGAGTTCGACCTCAGGCACGGCGATCCGCTGGAAGAGTTCGTGCACCAGGCCGAAGAGTCGAAGGTGGACCTGGCCATCATCGGCAAGGATACGGACGCCAGCGACCACGGCATCCTCGGGCGCAAACTGGTTCGCAAGGTGCGCGCCAACACGCTTGTGGTGCCCGACAAGGCCAGGCCGCGCCTGAAGCGCATCCTGGTGCCCCTCGATTTTTCACAGAACAGCAAGCGGGCCATGGAGGCCGCTGTGTCGCTGTGGCTGGCCATGGACAAAGAGCCGGAGATCGTGGCCTTGCACGTGTACGAGTTGCCTGCGTTCAGCTCGTATCGCCTGAGTCGCCCCTTCGAGCAAATGAAGCAGATCGTGGAAGGCAACATCCGCGACGGTTTCGAAGCCTGGGTCAAGACGTTTTTCCCTGATCATGAAGCGCACATCAAGCGCGAGCTGCGCAGCCGCGACCTGCCGAATCCGGCGTCCTTCATCCTCGAGGCCGCCGATGAGTTGCAGGCTGATATGATCGTGGTGGGCGCCAAGGGGCATAGCAAGGTGGAATTGTTGCTCATGGGCAGCGTGACGGAAAAGCTGCTGACCATCAATGACCGATACCCGGTGCTGGTGGTGAAGTAAGCCTGTCCTTCTTTGGCACAGAGGCCCCTGAAAAAATTAGAGTTTAGGGTTGTTGAATCCAATTAAGTCGTACTAACTCTGAGTCCGAAAAAGTCGTATCAACTTTATGGGTACCCGGTTGATCGGCTCGTACTTCCAACCCAAGCCCGGCCTGCGGAGAGAGGTGGCCGATGCACTTCAGCAGCCGACGGTGCCTTGGCC
>WFYJ01000281.1 GCA_015490175.1 Saprospiraceae bacterium
CCTGATCAGAACGTGCCCTGCGTAACGACTGCCGTGTTGCCCGTGCCGCTCTGGTTGATGATGGCCGTGTTGTAAGCGCCCTGCTGCAGTACCTGTGCCTGGTTCATCTGACCCTGCTGCTGAATCAGCACCTGGCTGTAGCGGGCTTGCTGCTGGGCTGCAATGGCGGTGTTTTGCTGACCCTGCTGGCCGATCACTACGGCGCTGGCTACCGACTGCTGCTGCTTTACCCGGGCTACGTTGCCTTCGCCTGCCTGAGCGACGCGCACCTCGCTGTCGTAGCTGCTCAGTTGCTGAACCGAAATCTCGTTGTACTGACCCTGCTGAATAGCGACGACCTGGTTCTGAGCCATGCCGGCGGCAGCGGCGATGGTCAGGATGATCGTGATGATGATTTGCTTGGTCGTCATTGCTATTCTTTTTGTCCGTTTGCATAGCAAAGGTGGCCCCATTGACCCCCGCGCAAACAGACGCGAATAGCGTATTTTTCTAATACGTTTTTACACCGACGACCTACGTGAAAACGCGTAGCGTTTTACACCTTTTTAATTTTTAAAAAGTTTAAAATCAACAAAAAACAGATAATCACAAAAACCCATCAACCAATCAAGGGCGGAAATGGATCGCCGACACGGCTGTTTTCACAACAATCCAGACACGTAACCTGGAAGGACATTTCCCGCCGCTTCATCAAGGGCATGGAAAGCACGATCAGAGCGCGTTATTTCGAAATTTTATTTCGAAAAAAACCTTTTTGCAAAAACAAAAAAAGCAACCCCCTTGCCGGGATTGCTTGACTTTTTTCAAAGGCGCATCACTCAAATGGCCCGAAGGTTCAGGCACAGCACGCTGCCGGGACGAAGCGACGCCTGCAATTTTTATCGAGATCAGGCCCTGTCCACATTCAGTTTTTCACCATAGACATGTGGTGCATGATGCGTGCGTAGAGCTCTTCGGGCTGGAACGGCTTGGTGAGGTAGTCGTTCATTCCAGCCTCGAAGCACTTGTCCTGTTCCTGGCGGGAAGCATGGGCGGTAAGGGCGATGATGGGCACGTCGCTGAGCTCTCTGATCTTTCTGGCCGCCTCGATGCCGTTCATCTCCGGCATCTGGATGTCCATCAATACCAGGTCGTAGCCGTGTGCCCTGAATTTCTCATATCCCACCAGGCCGTTTTCGGCGATATCCACCGTCACGAGCGGGCTCCAGGTCGTGAGGATCTGCCTGGTGGCAATTTGATTGAGGAAATGGTCTTCCACCAGCAGGATTTTGATGGGCACTTCGGGCTTGCCGCCCGTGAAACGACGCATGGCCGAAACGATGGTAGCCGGCAACTGCAGATGCACGCACAGGCGTTCGTCTTCGGGCAGATAGTCCACTTTCAGCTCGCCGCCCAGCGCACGGGTGATGCGCGCACTGATGGCCATGGTGAGGGCGGCACGCGTTTCCTTGCACTGCAGATGTGCCTCATCGATTGATTCGAGCAGCTTTTCGCCCTGCTTCAGAAGCTCGAGGCTCTCGGCCTGGATGAGCGGATGGTCGAGTTCGACCGACACGCGGAGCCATTGGTTGTCGGCCGTAGCGGCCTGATGCCGCACGCCCACGATAATGGCACTGCCCGGGCTGGCAAACTGGATGGTGCTGTCGATGAGGCTGTACAACACTTGCAAGGTAAGTGCCGGATCGAACTGCAGGCGGGCGGGTATCTCGCGGTCCACCTCGAACTCCAGCTCGAGGCCGGCGTTCTGCGCCCTGAGGGCCAGGGCCTGCCGTATCTGTTGCAAGAGCTGGTCCACCTCCTGCTCCATTTCGTTGCGCGGCATCTCGATGCCGGCAAAGACGGAAAAGTTGAGCAGGTTGTTGACCGAGAGCAGCAGGTCGTCGAACGACATCTGCAGGGCTTGCAGCAACTCGCGCTGCTCTTTGTCCAGATTTGTTTTGTCGAGCAAAAACAGCAGGTTGAGCACGGTGGCCATGGGCGTGCGTATCTGGAAGCTCAGCTCCGAGAGCACCTCGTGGCTGATGCGGGCCGCCGTACGCGACACCTTCTGCTCGAGCATGAGCTGCTCGTTGAGCTTGCGCTCGGTAATGTCCTGCACTACACCCAACAACACCGGCTTGCCGGCGCGATCGTCCATGGAGATGCGGGCACGCAGCGCGATATGTTTGATTTTGGAGCCATGCACCAGGATGCGGTGCTCGATGCGTTGCTGATGGCCCGACTTCATCACCTCCTCGAACCACTGTTCTACGGCTCTGCGCTCTTCGGGATGCACCACCTCGAGGTATTCGGTCAGGCTGAATTCGGCTTTGCTGGGCGGCATGCCGAAGATGCGCCTCATCTCATCGGACCAATGCATGGTGTTGCTCACCAGGTCCATCTCCCAGTTGCCAAAATGGGCCATCTGCTGCGCCTCGACATACCGGCTCTGGCTGATGGCCAGCCTGCGTGCCACCTCTTCAAACTCCTTCTGGGTGGCAAAGCGATGCAGAGAATATCGAATGGCACGCCCCAGCAGCTTGCCGTCGAACTGGCCTTTGACGAGAAAATCCTGGGCACCGGCCTTCACGGCCTGGTTGCCGATAATCTCGTTGTTCAACTCGGAAATGACGATGACGGGAATGTGGGGGCTGTGTTCCAGATAGCGCGTCAGCGCTTTGAATCCACTGACGTCGGGCAAAGCAAGATCGAGCAGTACCAGCTCGATTTCCTGTTCCTGCTCGAGCAGTTGCAATCCCTCATAGAGCGTCTGGGCTTTGCGCAGGTGCACTTTCATAGCTGCCTCTTCGAGGCATTGCTCCAGATATTGCTGGTCGGAACGCTCCCCCGCAATCAACAAGATGGTGGTGTGTCTTCTGGTCATACAGCAATTTGTCAATCTGTCCCTGTAATGGCACGCCCGGCACCCGCGCAACGACCGGCACCGAACGACGGCATTCACTTCATATCCCACGTGCAATTTCAGGCAGGGCAGGTGCTGGTGATGTCGTACCGGGAGGCAGCATCCGCCATATCAGCCCCCAGGGCCGCACCTCTGTGACTCACACGTGCACCATACTGGGCAGAATGGATGTCTGTATCCAGAAAGCCTCGATCTGGCGAATGATGTCGAAAAACTGGTCGAAATCGACCGGCTTGTTCACATAACTGTTCGCGTGCAAGTCGTAGCACTGCAGGATGTCGTGCTCGGCATTCGACGTGGTCAACACTACGATCGGGATGCGCCGCAGCTCGGGGTCGTTCTTGATGTCCTGCAAGACCTGACGGCCGTCCATTTTGGGCAGATTCAAGTCGAGCAGCACCAGGTCGGGCGTCGTGGCGTGTTCGTATTTGCCCTGCTTGCGCAAATAGCGCACGCCCTCCAGACCATCCATGACCACGTCGAGCTTGATGGGCAGATTGCTTTCGCGAAAAGCTTCCTGAGTCAGGCGCACATCACCCGGGTTGTCTTCAATCAACAAGATGTGCACAGAACGCGATTGAATCATTTGTTTTCATTTTTGGGAAATGTTGCCCGGCCTTTGCCACAGCAACGGATAACAGGTTCGCTGGTTCCGGTTTTTTCGGGGTGGTGGCCGCCAGAGGTCGTCCATGGTCCATTGACCAAAGATTGCGCCGATCCTGAAAACCGCATGCATATACCATCATTACGCTCCGGCACTATAACTTGGCGGCAATCCTGAAGTACGCATGGCGCAGTTGCAGCCATTGAAGGCACATCCGTATGAATCAAAATCTGAGCCAATTCCTGAAAGCCATAGACAATTACGCGCAAGCCCGGAAATTCGACCGCCCACCGCACAACCTCTACGAACCGGTGCGCTACATCATGAGCCTGGGTGGCAAGCGCATTCGGCCGCTGCTGGTGTTGCTGGGCTACTATCAGTTTCGCGACGACTACGCGCGCGCCCTGCCGGCAGCCTACGCCGTCGAGCTGTTCCACAACTTCAGCCTCGTGCACGACGACATCATGGACGAAGCCCCTCTGCGGCGCGGCCGCCCCGCCGTGCACACCCGTTTCGGCATCAATGCCGGCATCCTGTCGGGCGACGTGATGCTCATCTACGTGTACCAGTACCTGTTGGAAGCGGCCGACCCCCAAAACCTGCCCGCCCTCTTGCGCACCTTCAACGAGGTGGCCATCAGCGTGTGCGAAGGACAGCAATACGATGTCGAGTTCGAAACGCGCCCCGACGTCCGAATAGACGAATACATCCGCATGATCGAGCTCAAGACCTCGGTGCTCATCGGCGGCGCACTCAAGATCGGCGCCTTGCTCGCAGGCGCCGCCGCCGAGCAGGCCGACCACCTCTACCACTTCGGCCGCAACCTCGGCATCGCCTTCCAGATCCAGGACGACTGGCTCGACACCTTTGGCGAGCCGGAAAAAACGGGCAAACAACGCGCCGGCGACATCGTCCGCAACAAAAAAACGTGGATGTACCTCAAGGCGCTCGAGCGGGCAAGCCCCCAACAGCGACAAACCCTCCAGCGCCTCTACGCCACCCACCCCGACGAC
>WFYJ01000282.1 GCA_015490175.1 Saprospiraceae bacterium
TCATATTGCACCACTGAACTTTCCCAAACCACTTTGAACCGAGTATATCGTCCATTGTCTGCTCCATGAAGCTGTCCGTCATTATCGTCAACTACAACGTCCGCCACTTCCTCGAGCAGGCCCTGCGCTCGGTGCGCAAGGCAGCCGAGGGACTCGAGGTGGAGGTGTTCGTGGTGGACAACAATTCGGTGGACGGCTCCGTGGCCATGGTGCGCAGTCAGTTTCCGGAAGTACGGCTCATCGCCAACGACCACAATCCGGGTTTTGCGAAAGCGAACAACCAGGCCATTCGCCTGGCGCGCGGCGAGTACATCCTGCTGCTCAATCCCGACACCGTCGTCGAGGAAGACACCTTCCGCAAGTGCATCGCCTTCATGGACGCGCATCCCGAGGCGGGGGCCCTGGGCGTGCGCATGATTGACGGGGCGGGCAAGTTCCTGCCCGAGTCGAAGCGCGGCTTTCCGTCGCCCTGGGTGGCATTTTGCAAGACGTTCGGCCTGGCGCGCCTGTTTCCGCGCGCGCGCCTGTTCAACCACTACCACCTCGGCTACCTCGACGAGCACGAAGTGCACGAGGTGGAAGTGCTGGCCGGCGCATTCATGTTTTTGCGCAAGCGGGTGCTGGACGAGGTCGGCCTGCTCGACGAAGACTTTTTCATGTACGGCGAAGACATTGACTTGTCGTGGCGCATCGTGCAGGCCGGTTACAAGAACTACTACTTTCCGCACACCAGCATCATCCACTACAAGGGCGAGAGCACCAAAAAGGGCAGCCTCAACTACGTGCGGGCCTTTTACCAGGCCATGATCATTTTTGCGCGCAAGCACTTCGAAGGCCGCAAGGCGCGCCTGTTCGTGTGGATGCTGCAGGGGGCCATTTACTTTCGCGCGCTGCTGACGCTCCTGGCCAACTTTTTCCGCAAGGCCTGGCTACCCCTGGCCGATGCGGCGCTGATGGCCGGCGGCATGGTGGTGCTCAAGGACTACTGGGCCACACACTACTTCCACAACCCGGACTATTACCCGCCTTCGTTCCTGTGGTTCAACATCCCCCTGTACACAGCAGTGTGGCTGGGCAGCCTGTATTTCACAGGCGCCTACGACGAGCCGTTTCGCCTGCGGCGCGTGGTGCGCGGCATGATCACGGGCACGGTGGTGTTGGCGGCCATCTACGGGTTTTTGCCGTTGCAGTATCGCCCTTCGCGGGCGCTCATCGTGCTGGGTGCCGTGTGGTCGGTGCTGAGCATGTCGGCCCTGCGCACGCTGGTACACCTGCTGCGCACCGGCAACCTCAACGTGGGCTACGATCGGGACAAGAACGTGGTGATCGTGGGCAAAATGGACGAGAGCGAGCGCGTACAGCAACTGCTCGGCCGGGCCGGCGTGCAGGCCAACATCATCGGCACGGTAGCGCCCGGCCAAAATGGCGCGACCGACCTGAAGGAATACCTCAGCACCCTCGACAAGCTCGACGAGCTGGTCCACATCTTCCGGGTGGATGAAGTCATCTTCTGTGCGCGCGATGTGCCTTCCGGCAAAATCATGGAGTGGATGACGCGGCTGGGGCCGCACGTGCTGTACAAGATCGTGCCCGAAGACAGCCTCTCCATCATCGGCAGCCACTCGCGCGACCATGCCGGCGAGCTGTACACCATCGAGATACGCTACCAGATCGCCCACCCCACGGCGCGCCGCGCCAAGCGCCTGTTCGACCTGAGTCTGGCGCTGTTCCTGTTGCTCACGTTCCCCTTGCAGGCGCTTCTGGTCAGGTCGCCTTCGGGGCTGTGGCGCAATATCTGGCGGGTGGTGCGCGGCCGCTGTTCGTGGGTGGGCTATGCGGGCGCCACGCAGCCTCGTACCTTGCCGCCCCTGCGGCCCGGCGTCCTCAGCCCGCTCGACGCGCTGCGCATCCCCACGCCCGACCCTCTGACCGTACAACGCCTCGATTTGCTTTACGCAAAAGACTACCACCTGGCCGACGATATCGACATCGTGTGGAAGGGCTACCGCCGGCTGGGACGATTCTGTGAGGAGAGAGGAGAGAGGAGTGAGGAGCGACGCGTCGGTTCGGAAACCGATTTCGTAACCTGAGACACACTTACAGCGCCGGCGAATGAAGTTGCGTGCAGAAGTATTTTGCATGGCGGCGGTCACGCGACAGGCAGTGACACAGTTGAGCGGGGCCTTGGCCCCACGTTGAGACCGCCGATCGTGCAGCCAAGCGCACGACCGGCGCCTGTTGAGACAAGCGCCGTCCCGAGGGGCGGCGCTTGATGTTTGTTTTGTTTTTGCTTGAAAAGTCCGGGAACAGAATGTCATGCAATCCCGATCGCCGGAGGTGTAATTGAACAATCCCACGTCGTCACGTCGTCACGTCGTCACGTCGCCACGCGCACTCATTCCTCATTCCCACCTTTTTTCTTGTTGCCGAAGGGATTCCACTTTTCGAGCTTGCCCTTGATCTCTTCGACCTCCTTTTTGGCGCCTTCGCCCACCACTTCTTCGACCTTTTTGCCCACTTCTTCGCCTGCTTTCTTTTTGGCCTGGCTGGCGATGTCTTCAGCTTTTTGCTCCACTTGCGTTTTCACGGAGTCCGCTACTTTGGCGGCCTCCTGTTTGGCCTGTTGCACGAGCGTATCTCTGCGGGCTTCCGCTTCGCCGACCAGTTCGGATTTCTTTTCCTCGATGACTTCTTCGGCTTGTTGGCGGGCCTGCTCTTTTGCGGAAGCGACCGCGCTTTTGCCTTCGAAGCCCAGCAGCTTGACGCTGACCCTGGGTTGCTTGATGGTACCACTCAGGCCGATGCGCAGCTTGACCACTTCGCCCTGTTCGAAGGGCAGCCCGAGTGCTGTGGCCTGCTGTTGCAGCCAGTCGAGGCCGGCGGCAGCCCGGGCACCTGCGGGGTTGGCCTCGAAGCGGGCGCGCGGGATGCGCGCCACGATCTCGTAGTCCATGGCGCCGTCGAGGCGGTGCTTGCCTTTTACGTCCATCCGGATGTCTTCCCAAGCATAGCTGACGGGCTTGAGCTCGACCGTGCCGTCCTGCACCTCGAACCAGGCCTCCACCTCGTCGAGGGGCACCTGCCGGAAGAAGGGCACGTTGAGCTGCTCGCTCACCTGTTCGAGGGGCGGGTAGCCCTTGATCATGGCATCCACGGCCTCGAGGAAGCCCTGTGCATCGAGTGTGCCGAGCAGGGGGAACATGTCGGGGCCGAGCAGTCCTTCGAGGATGACCGAGCTGTTGAACTTGCCTTCGATGAACTGCGCGATGGGCGCCAGGGCGCGGAAGGTGGCCACCTTGCGAAAGGCTTCCTGGAACAGCAGGTTCTTCAGCTCGTACTTGATGGCAAATGCGGGCTGCTCGGGATCGGCCGTGCTGTATTTGCCCGACAGGCCCATCTGGCCGCCCAGTGCGTCGGCCGTGAAATCTTCGAACAGCAGCTCGCCGCCGGTCATGGCCAGCTTGCCCGATACGTTGTAGAGCGGGATACCGCTGTACACCAGTTGCCCGAAGCGCGTCAGGATGTCGAACTCGAATGCTTTGGGCACCGCATATACGCCACTCTCCTCGGTGGTGGTGCCGGCTGAGGCCGTTTCTTCTTCCGTGCCCATGAGCTCGTCGGCATCGAGCAGGTTGGACTCGAGGACGAGCTCGCCCTTGACGGGCTCGTTGCGATACACGTATTCGAGGTAGTTGCGAATGACGCCATGCCCTGCCAGGTCGCTGCGACCCATGCGGGTGGCAAAGCGGTCGATGGTGATTGCCTTTTCGGTGATGCGCCCTGCGCCGGTGAGGCTGGTCAGCAGCCAGGGATCGTATTTGAACTGCCCGATCTTGCCGGAAAAGGTGATGTCGTAGCGAAAGTCGGGTACGGCGGTGGCCGTGGCGGGCGCAGCGGTGCTGCTTGCCTCGCCTTCGGGCACCAGGTCGGCGTAGTCCATGAATGTGCCCGACAGGTCGAGGTGGCCGCGCAGCGGCTCGTTGTAGTTGACGAAGTTCATCAGGTTGGTCAGTTGTCCGCTTGCCGCAAAATCCGAGCTGCCGAGGCGGCCGGAGGCGCTGCGAATGTCGAGTCGCTGCGGCGCGATGGTGCCACCTGCCTGCAGGTCGGTGAGTACATAGAGGTCGTAGCGCAGGCGTTGGAAGCGCACGTCAAAGTCGAAAGCCCAGTTTTCGGGGGGCATGGATGTCTCTGCGGTGGTGGCCGCCGGCGTGGCCTCCGCTTCCGAGTCGGTGAGCCATTCGTTCACATCGAAGTTGTCGGATTGCAGCGCTACGGTGCCCGTCATTTTGCGCCCTTCGGCAAACCAGCCCAGCAGGTTGCGGAAGGTGGCGTTGCCGCGCAGATCGCTGTTGCCCAGCGTGCTGACAAAGTTTTTGATCTGCAGGGTATCGGGTTGAAGCCGACCGTCGAGCACCTCGATGGCTATGGGTGGCATGTCGGCAGCAGCCCATTGCAGTTGTTTGATGCGGAAGGTGCCGCGCATGTCCACCTGGTCGAGGCGGTTCTGTTCGAGCTGCGACAGTCGGGCGCGCGCCACCAGGTCGGCGGCAATGGCTCCTTCGAGTTTTTGGATGCCTTCCATGGGAAAGGCGCGGGCCCACTCGGCCAGGTCGAGCTTGGCTTTGAGAGCGGCGTCGAGGTCGGGATCGCTCAGCGGCCTGCGCAGGACGAATTTTCCCGAAAGGGTGCTCTCGCCCACCTTCATGGCCAGATCGCGGATGTCCACGACGAGCAGGTCGGGCGCTCCGCCCGGGTGCGTGATGCGCGTGGAAGTGCGTACCCCTTCGATGGCCAGTGGCATGCCGGGATATTGGATGCTGCCGTCGCGCGCCTCGAGCTGCAGGTCGAGTGCAGGCCAGGTGTCGGCGCTGTAGGTGCCTTTTGCGGAAGCGGCAAAATTGAAGGTGCCGCCGGCCTGTACGCGCTCGTACCCTTCGATGAAGGCGCCCGGCACCAGCGAGAACAGGGCGGCAAACGAATTGTCGGGGGCGCGCAGGGCCAGGTCCATGTCGATCTGCTCGTCGGGCATGGCGATCCAGCCTTCGCCTTCGAGTGTCAGGGCGTTGAGCTGCAGCTTGTTGTCTTTGAGCTCGAAGCGCATCCGGTCCAGATCGACGCCAAGGGTGGCGTCGAGCGCGAGGCGCGCCTCATCGAGCCAGGCGATGCCGCCGGAGATCAGGGTGAGCGTGTCGATAGCGGTCTGCGTGCTCAGGTCAAAAACCGACTCGGTGAAGCGCCCGCTGCCCCTGTGGTTCAGGCCGGTCGCCGCCACCCGCAGGTCGGACTGATGATCTTCGTACACCAGGCGGCCGTCGTCGATGCCGTAGCCGCGCAGCTCGATGACGAAGGGCGCGGCCGCATCCGTTTCGGTCGTGGCTGCGGTGTCGGGCAGCATGATGTCGTAGTTGGCCTGCCCGTCGGACAACACGATGACGTGCAGGTCGGGCCGTTTGAGGGCCACCCCTTCGATCGTGAGGGGGCGGCTGCTGCTCAGCACCGACAGCAAGTCGAGCCGCAGCCTGAGGGCGTCGATTCGCGCCAGCGGGATGCGCTCAAAGGTGCCCTTGCCGGTGATGCTCAGATCGCGAATGGTGAGACTCAGGTCGGGGAAATGGCGCAGCAGTGAGACGCTGGCATCGGAAAAATCTACCGTGGCGTTGAGCCGGGCATTGGCCGTGCGCTTCAGCTCGGCGATGATTTCGTCTTTGAAAAACCAGGGAATGGTTACGAGCAGGCCAATGACGAGAACGACAAAAATGCCCAGACCTTTGAGCAGCGTGCGTGGTTGAATGCGCATCGTTTTCGGGATTATGGGGTTATTCGAATCGGGTTCAAAGATGGGGAATCTGGCGTTCTGCTTATAGAACAGCTCAGTCGCGAAAAGGTCACTTTTGGTGAAGAGTGATGGAGAGAATGTCCTCTCCTGAAAAAGTATTGAAGTTCATTCAGTTACACAGAGTGTCACTGAGCAGACACTGATTTTCACAGAGTTACGAGAGCTGCGCGCAAACTGCGTTCGTCTGCGGCCGAAGGCTGCGGTTTTTGTCCGGACGATGGACAATAGACCATGGACGATGGACGATGGACAATTTTCCTTGCTGATTTGAAAAACCGAAGAACCGAAGATTTGAGTGGAGTTGAAAACAGGGCTGAGCAAACATTGTGCGAGGTATCTATCTTTAGCGCCTTCCAAGGAATTCCTCAACCAGAACCCTGGATATGACATCCCGAGCGACCAACTACGAACTGATCAGTGAGCCGTCGAGTCTGGCGGCATTTGCCGAAAGGCACGCAGAAGTGCCCTGGCTTTGTTTTGACACCGAATTCATTGGTGAAAAGCGCTTTCGCACGCAACTGTGTCTCATCCAGGTGGCCTCGCCCGAAGGCATCTTCCTCATCGACCCGCTGGCCCTCGACGACCTGCAACCTTTTCTGGCGCTCATCACCGATCCGCAGATACAGAAGATCACCCACGCCGGCGAGAACGACTACCGCTTGCTGTACGAGCTGTTCGGCACGGTGCCTGCCAACGTGGTGGACACGCAGGTGGCTGCCGGCTTCGTGGGGTATCGCTATCCCGTGTCGTATCGCGTGCTCATCGAAGAGGAGGCCGGCATGCGCCTGGCCAAGGGCTATGCCGTGGCCGACTGGGAGCAGCGTCCGCTGCGCAAAAAGCAACTCAAATACGCCGTGCAAGACGTGCTCTACCTGCCGCAGGTGTGGGGCAACCTACGGCGCAAGCTGGAGACGCTGGGGCGGCTGGAGTGGCTGCGCGAGGAGTGCGCCACGTGGGAAGACAAGAAGTTTTACTACAAGGATCCGTGGAAAGAGGTGCTGGGCAGCCGCCTGATCCAGAACCTCGGCCCGAAAGAGCAGCTCTTCCTGTTGCGTCTGCTGAAATGGCGCGAAGAAGAGGCCGAGCGCCGCAACCACTCGCGCGAGATGGTGCTTCCGCAAAAAATGATCAGCCATATCGTGCGCAGTGTGGGGGCCGGCAGGGATGCGCTTGCGCAAAACCGCAGGATCCCCGAGCGCGTGGTGCGCGAGTTCGGATCGCTGTTTGTCGAGTTGTTTGAAAAGCCGCCCACGGAAGCGGAGCTCGAGGTACTGGACCGGCTGCCGGGCCGTCGTGCCGAGCAGTCGCCCTATCAGGAGATCATCATGGAGATGCTGGCGTTGCTCATCCGCTACCGCGCGCTCGAGGCCAGCATCGCGCCCGATCTGGTGGTGCCGCCGCCCGTGATGAAGGTCATGAAGGGCGATCCGGACTGGTTCGACCCCGTGTTTGAACGCACCTGGCGCCGCAAATTTCTCGGCGAAGAACTGCTGGAATGGCTGCGCCGACGCAGCCATCTGAAACTCGAGTTCGAGGGCGGCTCGTTCCGGCTTCATCTTGCCGATTGAGCCTTGTCCCGGCCTTGCAACCTGCTGCCTATGCCTTTGCTGCACATCCACAACCTGACCGTTTCGTGGCTCCGTGAGGGGCAGGAGCGCGCCGTAGTCGACGGCCTCGACCTGCAGGTGGATGCGGGCCGGACGGTGGCACTGGTGGGCGCCTCGGGCTCGGGCAAGACCACCACGGCACAGGCCGTGGTCGGATTGCTGCCCGAGGGCGCGCGCCTGAAGCGTGGACAGATCCTCTTCGATACGGGCGACGACGTCATTGATCTGACGACTCTGGACGCCAAAGGGTGGAGCAGGGTGCGCGGCCGCCGCATCGGATACGTGTTTCAGGAGCCGATGAGTGCGCTCAACCCCGTGTTGCGCTGTGGCGATCAGCTCATCGAGACGCTGCAGCGCCACTTCGACCTGGACCGCCGGGCGGCGCGGCGGCGCGCACTCGAATGGCTGGAGCGGGTGCGCCTCGACGATGCCGAGCATGCGCTGCGTGCGTGGCCCCACCAGCTTTCGGGGGGACAGCGCCAGCGCGTCATGCTGGCCCTGGCCCTGTGTGCCGAGCCCACCCTGCTCATCGCCGACGAGCCGACCACGGCCCTCGACGTTTTGCGCCAGCGCGAACTCATCGAGCTGTTCGGCGCGCTGCGTCAGGAGCTGGGGTTCGGCATGCTGTTCATCTCGCACGATCTGGGCGTGGTGCGCCACCTTGCCGACGAGGTGGTCATCCTCGACAGGGGCAGGGTCGTGGAGCAGGGGCCGCTGGCGCGCTGTTGGCAGGCCCCTCGCCATGCCGTCACTCGGGCGCTCATCGAGGCCATGCCGCGGCTTGACGAGGAGCCATGGACCGACGCGCTGCCGCCGGATGCGGAGCCGGTGCTCGAGGTGGCCGACCTGCGGGTGGCATTTGCCGAAAGGCGGACCTTGTGGAGCAGGAAACAGGAGCATGTGGCGGTGGCGGAGGCGTCGTTGCGCCTGCACCGGAGGGAGACGGTCGGTATCGTGGGGCCGTCGGGTTGTGGCAAGACCAGCCTGGCGCGGGGCCTGTTGCGGCTCGTGCCCGCCTCGGGGCGTGTGCGGCTGGGCCGCACCGACTGGATGGCACTGGAGGGAGCGGCGTTGCGCCGGGCGCGTCGGCACATGCAGCTCATCTTTCAGGATCCGGTGGCGGCCCTCAACCCGCGCTTGCCTATCGGCGAGGCCATCCTCGAACCGATGCGGGTGCACGGCCTGCACGACGACGAGGAGGAGCGCTTCGAGCGGATGCAGGCCCTGCTCGAGGAAGTAGAGCTGCCCACTTCGTGGTACGATCGCCTGCCGCGACAGCTATCGGGTGGTGAACGCCAGCGCGTGTGCATTGCGCGGGCGCTGGCCTGTCAGCCGCGCGTGCTGATATGTGACGAGTGCGTGGCCCAGCTCGACGTGACCATTCAGAAGCAAGTGCTGGAGCTGCTGCTCCGCCTGCAGCGCACACACGACCTGGCCATGCTGTTCATTGCCCACGACCTGGCGGTGGTGCGGCTGGTGTCGCACCGCATCCTGGTGATGGCCGAGGGGCGTATCGTCGAGGAAGGCCGTGCCGATGAGCTGTTTGCGGCGCCGCGCTCGCCCATGGGGCGTGCCTTGGTCGCTGCGGCGCGCTGGAGCCATCAGTCATTGTGATAGGGTTCGCCGCGCAGGATGGTGAAGGCGCGGTAGAGCTGTTCGGCGAGGAAGAGGCGCACCATCTGGTGCGAGAACGTCATTTGCGAAAGCGAGAGTTGCGCGTCGGCGCGCAGTTTGAGCTCGGGGGCAGCGCCCCATGCGCCCGCCACGAGGAAGACGATGCGCCGCACGGGCCGTTGCAGCCATTGCTCGAGCTGACGCGCAAACTGGCGCGAGCTGTATTGCTGGCCGCGCTCGTCGAGCAGGACGAGCCAGTCGTCGGGCTGCAGCCTGTTCAATACCATTTCGGCCTCTCTGGCCATGCGTTGTTCGGGGGTGAGCTTGTGTCCCTGCTTGACGTCGGGCAGCGTGACCAGCTCGAAGGGATTGTAGTGCGCGAGGCGTTTGGTGTATTGCTCGATGCCCGACTCCAGCCATTTTTCGGACGTCTTTCCGATTTGCCAGAGTTCGATCTTCATGTGCGTTTATTTGTGGTTTTTCGCTTTTGCAGCGCCCTTTCGGGCAAAATACCAAACTGCGGCGGCAAGCAGTACCAGGGCGGAAAGAAAAATGCCCGGATTGAGGTGGTGCCGGAAAACGGCCAGCATCACGATGGCGATGAGGAAAAAGGTGGGCACTTCGTTGTAGAGCCGAAAGCCGAAGCTCGACAGTGGACGCTCGCCCGCTTCGAGCTGTCGGATGAAGCGCTTGCACGACAGGTGATAGGCCGTCAAGAGCACTACCAATACCAGCTTCACATGGAGCCAGCCGTTGTGTGCGAGCCACTCGGTGCCGTGCCATGCGATCATGCTCAGGCCGGCAGCCCACGTGAGTATCATGGCCGGATTGGTGATGATGCGGTACAGGCGCCGTTCCATCACGGCGTACTGTCGGGTCAGCACACTGCGCTCGGGCTCGTCCCGGTCAAAGGCCTCGACCTGATAGACGAACAGCCGCACCAGATAGAACAGGCCGGCAAACCACGATACGAAACCGATGATATGCAGCGCCTTGAAAAACAGTAGCCAACCCATAGCAGTGTGGTGTTTGCCCCTCGCACCTCCATGCCCGCTTCAAAGTGGTTCGCAAAATCCTCTGGCAGGATCGGTCAAA
>WFYJ01000283.1 GCA_015490175.1 Saprospiraceae bacterium
GTTTAAAGTTTAAGGTTTAAAGTTTTTCTTGCTGACTATCAGTTTTTTGTCAAATCCTCGGTTCTTCGGTTCCTCGATTCCTCAGCCATTGAAACCGCAGCCTTCGGCCGCAGAAAATGCAGTTTGAAATCAGTTAATCAGGGACACTACCCGGCAAGCTTGAAAAATGGACAGGATCATGCGCGTCTCCATTGTCATACGCTGTCTGAACGAGGAAAAACACATCGGCCGCCTGCTGGCCGGCATCATGGTGCAGACCTGGGACGACATCGAAATCATCGTGGTGGACAGCGGCTCCACCGACCGCACGCTCGACATCGCCCGCCAGTTTCCCGTGCGGATCGTGCACATCCGTCCCGAGGATTTCTCATTTGGCTATGCGCTGAACAAGGGCTGCGAAGTGGCTACCGGCGACATCCTGCTCTTTGCCAGCGCACACGTCTATCCCGTCTATCAGGACTGGGTCGAGCGCATGGTGCGCCCCTTCCTCGACGACCCCCACATCGGGCTGGTCTATGGCAAGCAACGCGGCGACCACCGCAACAAGTACTCTGAGCACCAGATCTTCGCGCGCTGGTTCCCCGAAGAGAGCACCATGAACCAGCCCCACCCCTTCTGCAACAACGCCAACTGCGCCATCCGGCGGTCGTTGTGGCTCGAACAGCCCTACGACGAAACGCTCACCGGCCTCGAAGACCTCGACTGGGCCAAAAAGATCCAGGAAAAGGGCTGGCGCATCGCCTACGTGGCCGAGGCGCCCGTCATTCACGTGCACGAGGAAAGCTGGCGCAGCGTGTACAACCGCTACCGCCGCGAGGCCATCGCCTACCGCCTCATCATGAAAACCGAGCGCTTCAACCTGCTCAACTTCTTCCAGTTGCTGTTTTCCAACATATGGAGCGACTGCCGGCAGGCATGGCGCGACGGCCTGCTGCATCGAAAGTTCGGCGAAATCTTCCTCTTCCGGCTGATGCAATTCTGGGGCACCTACCGCGGCTACAAGCAATCGTACCTGCTCGACAACGCCCTGCGCGAGCGCTTCTACTACCCCAAAGGATATCCGGCACACCGGCCGCAACCGGCTGCGGATCAGCCGCGCATCGATTACGAAAGGCTGGAAGGCGAAACGCCATGGAAACGGCGAAGCATCGAAGAGTCCGGCGGCAAGCGCTGAGCCGTGTCGGAGGCACTGCCGTGTCGGACGCACTGCCGTGCGTCCCTACACCATCACATCCATCGCGCATACCGGACCGGCAGGCTATGCCGGCAATTGCCAGTTGATGGGCTCTTTGCCGTTGTGGCGCAGGTAATCGTTGGCTTTGGAAAAGTGGCGACAGCCGAAAAAGCCCTTGTGTGCCGCCAGAGGTGAAGGGTGCGCTGCTTCGAGGATGAGGTGGCGGAACGGGTCGATGAGTACGGCCTTCTTTTTGGCAAACGCCCCCCACAGCATGAACACCAGCCCTTCGCGCCGGGCCGACAGCTTCTGGATGACGGCATCGGTGAAGGTCTGCCATCCCAGCTCGCGATGCGATGCCGGCTTGTTGCGCTCGACGGTGAGGATGGCATTGAGTAAAAACACGCCCTGCTCGGCCCAGGCCGTCAGGTCGCCATGGCCCGGATGCGCGAAGCCCACGTCGTCGTGCAATTCCTTGAAGATGTTTTCAAGGGAAGGCGGCACCTTGACGCCGCGCGGCACCGAAAAGCACAGCCCCATGGCTTCGCCCGGGTTGTGATAGGGATCCTGCCCGAGGATGACCACCTTGACCTTGTCGAAGGGAGTGGTGTTGAAGGCGTTGAAGATGAGCGGCCCCGGAGGATAGATGGTGCGCCCCTGGCGCTTCATCTGGCGCAGGCGCTGGGCCAGAGCGTGGAAGTATGGCTTGCCGAACTCGTCGGCGAGCACTTCCTTCCAGCTCGGTTCGATCTGCACGTTGAGTTGGCTCATGCGTCGGCATTTTGAAACTCAAATTTAGGTTAAGCCGTTACTCAAAGGGTACGCAAAAGGGAAAAAGCCCTAATTTTGCGCCGCCCAATGAGGGCACAACCCTGTTAACTAACGAGGTTGGTCCCGTAGCTCAACAGGATAGAGCAGCTGCCTTCTAAGCAGCCGGTTCCAGGTTCGAGTCCTGGCGGGATCACCCCCTGATGGCCCTGTAGTATAACGGATAGTACGCAGGTCTCCGGAACCTGAGGTCCAGGTTCGATTCCTGGCGGGGCTACTTCGAAGGCCGTCCCTTGCGGGGCGGCCTTTTTCTTTTCGAGGCTTTCGCCAAAATTTCAAACTTTCCTCAGCCCTCCCGCTTCAGGCGGAAAAAGGCAGGCCCGTATCTTGGCCGGCGTCGCCTTCCCTTCATCCCGATCCCGCCCCGAAAGCCAGGCCCTTCCAGTGTTTCATTTGCCGAAAGGCACAACCATACTGACCAAATCAAAAAACTACACCTATGAGACAGAGACTTGGATGGGCCCTCGTAGCCCTTGCGTGCCTCGTGCTAACCGGGCCTGCTTTTGGCCAGCGCAAAAAGAAAAAGGCCGAGCCGGCACCGGCCAGAGTCACCGTTCAGTACGACTCGGTGCTGTTCGAGAGCCTGCAATGGCGCGAGCTTGGCCCCTTCCGTGGCGGGCGCTCGGCGGCAGTGACGGGCGTGCCCGGCAAACCCAACCTCTACTACTTCGGCGCTACGGGCGGCGGCGTGTGGCGCACCACCGACGGCGGCCAGCACTGGGAAAACATCTCGGACGGCTACTTCGGCGGCTCGATCGGGGCGGTGGCCGTTGCCGAATCCGATCCCAACGTCATCTATGTGGGTGGCGGCGAGATCACGGTGCGCGGCAACGTCTCGTTCGGCTATGGCGTGTGGAAGTCGGAGGATGCCGGCAAGACGTGGAAGCAGATGGGGCTGACCAAAACGCGTCACATCGGCCGCATCCGCATCCATCCGAAGAATCCGGATCTGGTGTACGTGGCGGCCCTGGGCAACCTGTTTGCGCCCAACGAAGAGCGCGGCATCTTCCGCAGCAAGGACGGCGGCAAGACCTGGGAAAAGATCCTGTACGTCAACGACGAGGTGGGCGCCTGCGACCTGATCCTCGACCCCAACAACCCCCGCATCATCTACGCCAGCACCTGGCGCGTCAGGCGCACGCCTTACAGCCTGGAAAGCGGGGGCGAAGGCTCGGGCCTGTGGAAGAGCACCGACGGCGGCGACACCTGGGAAAACATCTCGCGCAGGCCGGGTTTGCCGAAAGGCACCCTGGGCATCATCGGCGTGACGGTCTCGCCCGTCAACTCCGAGCGCGTCTGGGCCATCATCGAGGCCAAAGACGGCGGCGTGTTCCGCTCCGACGATGCGGGCAAGACGTGGCGCAAGCTCAACGACGACCGCGCCCTGCGCCAGCGGGCCTGGTACTACTCGCGCATCTACGCCGACCCGCAGGACGAAGACGTGGTCTATGTGATGAACGTGCGCTACCACAAGTCGAAAGACGGCGGCAAGACGTTCAAGGCCTACAGTGCACCCCACGGCGACCACCACGACCTGTGGATCGCCCCTGAAGATCCCGACCGCATGATCATCGCCGACGACGGGGGCGCCCAGATCACCTTCGACGGCGGCAAGAACTGGACGACCTACTACAACCAGCCCACGGCGCAGTTTTACCGCGTCACGACCGACAACCACTTCCCCTACCGCATCTATGCCGCCCAGCAGGACAACAGCACGGTGCGCATTCTGCACCGCACCAGCGACGGCGACATCGGCGAGGAAGACTGGGAACCCACGGCCGGCTGCGAATGCGGCCACATCGCCGTCGATCCGCGCAACAACGAAGTGGTCTATGGCGGCTGCTACGACGGCTTCCTCGAGCGGCGCGACCACCGCATCGACCAGAGCCGCATCGTGAGCCCCTGGCCCGACAACCCCATGGGCCATGGTGCCAAAGACTGGAAATACCGCTTCCAGTGGAACTTCCCCATCCTCATCTCGCCCCACGACCCCGACAAGCTGTACGCCGCCAGCAACCACGTGCACGTCAGCTACGACGGCGGCGCCAGTTGGGAAGTCATCAGCCCCGACCTGACGCGCAACGACACCACCAAGCTCGGCCCCTCGGGCGGCCCCATCACCAAGGACAACACCTCGGTCGAGTACTACTGCACCATATTCGCCCTGGCCGAGTCGCCGCGCGTCAAGGGTCTGCTGTGGGCCGGCTCCGACGACGGCCTGCTGCACCTGTCGCGCGACGGCGGCAAGACGTGGGAAAACGTCACGCCCCCCGACATGCCCGAGTGGATCATGATCAACAGCATCGAGCCCGACCCCTTCCACGACGGCGGCCTGTACGTGGCCGCCACCATGTACAAGTGGGGCGACTTCCGGCCCTACCTCTACAAGACCAAGGACTACGGCCAGACGTGGGAGAAAATCACCGACGGCATCGCCGAGGAGCACTTCACGCGCGTGGTGCGCGCCGACCCCAAACGCGAGGGCCTGCTCTACTGCGGCACCGAGTCGGGCATGTACATCTCGTTCGACGACGGGGCTTCGTGGCAGCCCTTCCAGCTCAACCTGCCCATCGTGCCCATCACCGACCTGGCCGTCAAGAACGACAACCTCATCGCTGCCACACAGGGCCGCAGCCTCTGGATCATCGACGACCTGACGCCCCTGCATCAGCTCAGCGACGAGATCGCCCGCCGCCCCTGGTATCTCTACAAGCCCATGCCCTCGTATCGCATGCGCGGCTTCCAGAATGCCAACGTGCGCAATGCCGGCAAAAATCACCCGGGCGGCGTGATGGTCCACTTCTTCTTCAGGGAAAAACCTGCCGACAGCGTAGAGGTGAAGCTGAGTTTTTACGAAAGTGACGGCGACCTGATCCGCACCTTCTCCACCAAGGCCAAAGAGAAAGACAAAAAACTGGAGGTGAAAAAGGGCGGCAACCTGTTCGTGTGGAACATGCGCTACCCCGACGCCAAGGATTTCGAAGGCATGATCCTGTGGTGGGCCAGCCTGCGCGGCCCCAGGGCTGTGCCCGGCAAATACAAGGTGGCCCTCAGCGTGGGCGACGAAACGGTGGAGCAGGAATTCGAGATCCTGAAAGACCCGCGCGTGCCGACCACGCAGGCCGAATTCGAGGAGCAGTTCGCCTTCACCCGAGGCATCCTCGACAAGGTGTCGGAAGCGCATCAGGCCATCATCGACATCCGCGCCATGCGCAAACAGCTCAAGGACTTCACTTCGAAGCTGGAGCGCAACGACCGCACCGAGCCCGTCCTCGCGCTGGCCGCACAGATCGACTCGGTGGCCACACGCGTGGAAAACGAGCTGTACCAGACCAAAAACCGCGCGCGCCAGGATCCGCTCAACTTCCCCATCAAGCTGACCAACAAGCTGGCCCACCTCAACGCCATTAGCGACGGCGAGTATCCGCCTACCCGACAGGCCTACGAGGTGCGCGACATGCTGGTGGAAACCATTGATCGGGAGCTGAACACCTGGTACAGGGTGCGCGACGAAGACATCCCGCGCCTCAACCAACTGGTCAAGCAACAGCAGCTCGACCTCATCATACTCGACAGCAAAAAATAGAATTCATGACCGAGCCTCGGTGCGGAAAGCATCGCGATGCCTTCCGCGCCGAGGCTTTTCAACCATGGCCATATGAAACGGTACCTGAGCTTACTGATGCTGTGCCTGGCCACCGGCGCTTCCGCGCAAAAACTCGACTACCTCATCCGCGGTGGCAAGGTGGTGGACGGCACCGGCAATCCCTGGTGCTACGCCGATGTGGGCATCCGGAAAGGGCGCATCGTGGCGGTGGGCGACCTGAAAGGGCGGAAGGCGCGCCACGTCATCGACGCGCGCGGCCTGGTCGTCGCGCCCGGCTTCATCGACGTGCACACCCACATCGAAGGCGGCATCTTCCGGCATCCCGACGCGCACAACTACGTGCACGACGGCGTGACGACGGTGGTCACGGGCAACTGCGGCGGCTCGGTGACCGACGTGGCCGGCTTTTTCAAAAAGCTGAAACAGACAGGCGTCGCAATCAACGTAGCCACCCTCATCGGCCACAACTCGGTGCGGCGGGCCGTCATGGGCGATGCCAACCGCGAGGCCACGCCCTCAGAGCTGGCGCGCATGCAGGCGCTCGTGGCGCGTGCCATGGACCAGGGCGCGGTGGGGCTGTCCACGGGCCTGATCTACGTGCCCGGCACCTACGCCCCCACCGACGAGGTGGTGGCGCTGGCGCGCACCGCACGGGCGCATGGCGGCATCTACGCCTCGCACATCCGACACGAAGACTGGCGCGTGTTCGACGCCATCGCCGAAGCCGTGCATATCGGTCAGGAAGCGCAAACGCCCGTGCAGATTTCCCACTTCAAAATTTCGGGCAAAGCCGACTGGGGCGCCTCGGCCCGCATGATCGACACCATCGAGGCGTGGCGCCGGCGCGGCGTGGACGTCACCGTCGATCAGTATCCCTACACGGCCAGCAGTACCAGCCTCGACGTGCTGTTGCCCAGCTGGGTGTTCTCGGGAGGCCGCGATTCGATGCGGCTGCGCCTGGCCGAGCCCGAGACGCGCGCCGCCATCGAGCGCGAAATGGAAGAGATGCTTGCCCGTACCGGTTTTGCCGACTACGGCTATGCGGTCATCGCTCGCTGCCCCAATCATCCCGAATATGCCGGCAAGTCGATCCCCGAAGTGGCGCGCCTGCGCGGCTACCCCGACGATCTGCCCCACCAGCGGCAGACCATCTTCGAGTTGGTGCCGCTGGGCCGCGTGCAGATGGTGTATCACAAGATGAGCGAAGAAGACGTGCAGCGCATCATGGCCTGGCCCCTCTCGATGGTGGCCAGCGATGCCGGTCTGCCCACCTTTGGCGAAGGGGCGCCCCACCCTCGCAACTACGGCACCAACGCCCGCGTGCTGGGGCGCTACGTGCGCGAGCTGGGCATCCTGCGGCTCGAAGAAGCCATTCGCAAGATGACGTCCATGCCGGCCAAGCGCTTCGGACTGACGGATCGCGGCCGCATCGCCGCGGGCATGGCCGCCGACCTGGTCGTCTTTTCCGAAAGGGAAATCATTGACCGGGCCACCTTCGAGCAGCCGCACGCCTGGCCCGAGGGTATCCGCTACGTGCTGGTCAATGGCGTGCCCGTCATCGCCGATGGCCAACACACGGGCGCCCGCCCCGGCCAGCCGTTGCGGCGCAGGTAGCGCTTCACCACGAAAGACCTGCGCGCAGCCCGAACATCGAGACGAGCAGCGCAGAAGCGTCGTAGCGGTCGGCGGCGGCATCCTCGGTGAGGAGCACCGAAAGATCTTTCCAATACAGAGTGCCATACCAGCGGGTGCGCACAAAGGGCGTGAGGCTGAGCAGGTGCGTGAGCCGCAACTCCAACCCCGCGCCTCCCTCGACGAAGGGGCGCGTGTGCCATGTGCTCTGGCGCCCTTTCGGGAAAAGCTCGGAAGTGGTGGTTATTTGCAGGCGAGTGGCACTGATGCCGGGCGCCAGCCATACCTGAAATCCCTCGCGCAACCAGTGGCCGTCGGGCAATACCGGCTTGCAGTCGCAGGCTTGGGGCAGGTCGAGCAGGCGTACACTCAGCGCGATGCTGCTGCTCATCGAAAGCCATTCCAATTCGAAACGGTCGCTTACGGGATCGCCCTGCGTGGCCCGCGCAAAACCCAGTGCGGGGCGCAACGACAGGTGTTTTTTGCCGAAAGGCAAATCCTGATCGAGCTGAAAGCCGGCGGCATTGCGGAACAAAGGCGTGCGGCGGCCCGTAACTTCAGTCTGGTAGCCCGCATCCCAGGCCGGCGCATGCAGGCGCACCCAACCCCACGAAACGCCCATCTGCGCCTCGCAGGCCAGCGGCCCGCACACCGCCACGCAAAGCACCAGCAAGCAGGACAAACGGCTCAAGGCGCAAAAGAAGTGTTCATTCCAGATTCGGGACATCCGATTTCATATTGGCTCGAAAAGAAACGCCGCATTCAGCGCCCTGGTACCCGCACGGTTGCACTTAACGCCCCATAGAGGACGTTTGTGCATTTTTCATAAAATACTGAAAACCAAATAAAAACAATAACGAAGTGTTATTTTTTTTATTCAAATCAATTATTTTACAAAAACTGCATTTTCTTGATGGCAAAGAATTGGCAACCGGCAGGGCAGACCAAAATCACAAGTCATGCGATCAATGTTTATCCTCTTCATGCTCCTGTTGCTTGCCCTGGTCAGCCAGACCTCGTGCAGCCGGCCTCAACCCGAGCCGGTCTTTTTCAGCGAGCATGCAAGCCCGCGGGCCGACGGGCAATTGATCCGGATGCCGCTGGCGCAAAAAGTCGGGCAATTGCTCGTGTGGCAGGCACAAAGGACCCAACTCGACAGGGCCATTCACGATGCCCGCACGGGGCTGGTCAGCGGAATCGTATGGCCGCGCCTGCCGCAAAAGGAGTGGCAACAACTGCAACAACAACTGGAGCGCGAAGCCGTCTTCCCCATATTTTCGGGTATCGAGGAGAGTATCGCACTCGCCAATTTGTTTACCGATCTGCCAGATGCACCTGAAGCCATCAGCCTGGCTGCGGCAGCCAGCGATTCGCTCGAGCGCGCCTGGGCCGAGGCCTTCGTGCGGCAGTGCCGGGCGCGCAAGATCAATCTCGTGCTGGGTCCCCACCTCGATTGCCCCTCCGATGGCGACTGTTACAGCAATGTGCCCGAGGTGGCCATTGCCCATGCCCAGCGCCTGATGCAGCAGATGCAGGAAGCTCGCATCGTGGGCGTTCCGCTCGGCACGGGGCGCCTGCTGCATTTCGACACGCTTTCGCAAACGCTGGATGGGCGCTGGCCCGACATCGCCCGCCTGTACTGGGCCGGTGCCGCCGGCTTCGAGATGGAATGGCCGCAGGAAGTGTTGGACATGGCACCGGGCTTCGGCCGACAGTTTTTCGAGAAAGCCATGGACTTCGGCGGCCTCATCGTGGGCCGCTCGCGCAGCGAAGCCATGCTCGAAGCCCAGATCTTTGCCGGCGCCGACCTTATCATCACCGACGACCCCGTGCGCGACCGCAACCTGCTGATGTACTGGGTACAGCAAGGCCGCCTGCCCGAAGCGCTCATTGATCAGAAGGTGCGCCGCATCCTGAACGCCAAACTCTGGACCGAAACGGCCCTCCCGCCCCAGTTGGCCGCTGCCTGCCAGGCCCTGAACAAGCCGCTGGCCAACCGCCACGACAGGGCTCATCTCCTACAGGCGGGCGGCATGCCCCTGCCGATCAGGCAAGAGGAAGCCAACGAGCGCACGACGGCTCCCCTTTCCGATGAGGCGCACATCGCCCGACTCAACGAAGCTACCTGGGCCCGTTCCATCGTGCTGCTGCAACAAGGTAAGGGGCGTTCCGCCGTGCCGCTGTCCCGCCTCGACGGAGCAGCCATCGCCTGGCCTGGCGGCAACGACCTGGCAGCGTTGGCCAACGAGCTGAAAGCGGCTTTCCGCTCTGCTGTCGAAGTGCCTTTTGCACCGGACCAGCCTGAAAACCTGATGATGCCCGACGGCATGCTGGTGGTGATGCTGCTCGACACCATCAACGCGCCACTGGGTCGGCGCTTGGACGAGCTGAGCCGCCGGCACGACCTGGCCATCCTCTACTTCGGCAGTCCGGCGGGGCTGCGCCATCTGCCCGCGCGTGCCAGCCTGCTCTACGTGCCCGAACGCAATGCGACCACCGAGATGATGGCGCGCGAGATCCTGCTGGGCCAACGGCCCGCCCTGGGGCGCCTGCCCCTCGATGCCGGCAGTCGCTTTCCGCAGGGTACCGGCATGCGCACCCGCGCCACGCGCCTCAACTACGCACTGCCTCAGACCATCGGACTCGACCCCGATGCGCTGTCCGCCCTCGACGAGGTGGCCCGCTCGATGATCAAAGCGCGCGCAGCCCCCGGCTGTGAGCTGCTCGTGGCTGTGGAGGGGCACATCGTCTGGCACAAGACGTGGGGCCACCTCACCTATGAGGCAAAGGAACCGCTCCACACCCATCACCTCTTCGACCTGGCCTCGGTGACCAAGGTGGCCGCCACCACCCTGGCGGTCATGAAACTCTACGAGCAAGGCAAAATCACACTCGACGCGCCCGTGCAAGAATACATTGCCGAGGCTGCAGGTACACGCGTGGGCCGCATCCCCTTGCGCCGCCTGCTCAACCACTCCTCCAGCCTGCAGGCCAACATGCCCATCGCATCCTATGTGCGCGGCGACGCGCTCGCCGCCGATTCGTGCTCGGGCTGGTACTGCCGCGGGCCCGACAGCCGCCACGACCTGGAAATAGCACCCGGACTCTTTTTCGACAGCCGCCAGCAGGACAGCATCCTGCAGGCGGTCTGGCAGTTGAGGCCCCAGCGCTACCGGCGCTATCGCTACAGCGACGTCAACTTCGTCATCCTCCAGCAGGTGGTCGAACGCGTCGCGGGCATGCCCCTCGACTCTTTCGTCTATCAGCACCTCTACCAGCCACTCGGCTTGTGGAGCCTCACCTTCCGCCCCCTCGACACCTATCCCGCAGAAACCATCGTGCCGTCGGCCATAGACCGCCGCTGGCGCCATGCCGCCCTGCGCGGCTACGCGCACGACGAAACGGCCGCGCTCTTCGGCGGTGTGGCCGGCAATGCCGGACTGTTCGGCTCGGCCCTCGACCTGGCCGTCCTCGGCCAGATGCTCCTCAACGGCGGCCAGTACGGCAACGTGCGCCTCTTCCAGCCCCAAACGGTTCGGCTGTTCACTTCAAAGAGTCGGGAAAACCACCGCGGCCTGGGCTTCGACAAGCCAGCGCCTTACGGCAAAAACCGAAGCATCGCTGCTCAGGCCTCGCCCTCCAGCTTCGGCCATACCGGCTTCACGGGCACCATGCTCTGGGTCGATCCGAAATACGACCTGGTCTTCGTCTTCCTGACCAACCGCACCTGGCCCGACCCCTACAACACGCGCCTCTACCGCGGCGGCTACCGCAAACGCATGATGGAAATCGTCTATCGCGCCCTGCAAAAGCGCCAATCCACCCACGACTGGCTCAAATTGCCGGTGGCGGGGTGAGCGGCAAAAGGTTGTCCGTTGAGGGTCAGGCTCAGAGCGTCCGGGGCCCAACATCGCTGGTTCTGCCAGCGTATCCACATCACCGTGCAAGCGGGCCTGTCCCCGCAAGCGGGACAAGCTCCGGCCCGGTCAGGAAGCGCGCGCTCAACTTTGCTCAAATCCTCGTTCCTCAATCGCTCAATCAAAATCGTCCATCGTCCATTGACCATTGACCACCGTCAAAAATTCCCCAACCAAATTGCGTTGAGCATAACTGAATGTGCAGGAAACGAAAAACCATTTGCACAGCGCCCCATCTGCCCGACCAAATTTTCTTTTTACAGGCAGCAGCCCTTTGCAAAAAATTTATCCGCTTTGTATCTTGCCATGCAGCCGCCAATTAACCATGGCACAGGCCGTTCGCAGCGTCCTTCTCCAGGGCAATGTTGCACGGCACAGCCCAATAACAAGGCAACGCAATTGGAAGTGAGGTTCGGGAGGCGATAGCCCCGTGGCTTTCCTGAGCAGGTGCTGTCCAGTGATCTGCCTGTCCGTTCCCCTTCTTTGCTACTTGCTGCTTTTCCCGCAATCGAGAAAACGAACATCACACGCAGGCCTCGTCATCTGACGAGCCCCGAAAAACAGCACCACACCCTGCTGCCGTGCTGAGGCACCTCTGCCCTCAGCGGGATTCGGTGTATGGAACAACCTGAATATTCACCGCCCAAATTTCTTCGAGATGAACAAACACTTGCCCGCTCGTCTGCGCCTGCTGTGGGGGATGCTCTTTATGCTTGCCGGTACCCCCTATGTGAAAAGCATTACGATCACCTGGACAGGCAACGTTGATTTAAACTGGCATGAAGAGGGGAATTGGGACCCTGCACAGGTTCCCACCATAGACGATGATGTGATTATAGAACCCGGCAACATAGTAGAGATCAACGATTATGCCGAAGCACGGTCGGTGGATCTGCAATCCAATTCCACGCTCAACCTCCACCACACACTGGAATTCGTCACTACTTTTCTCATCGGCAGCGGCTCCGAAGTCAATTGCCACGGCAATGTCATCTCATATTCCGGCGGGTTGTTGGTAAATGCCGGCACGTTTCTCGTGCAATCACCTTCGTATTCCAATACGCCCCAAATCATCGGAGCAGTCTTCAAAAACAACGGCACCTGTAAACACCTCACCAGCTCCAATCTCATTCTGAAGAATCAGGCGGTTTTCCACAACTTCGGGACGTTCACCCTGGAAAGCTCCGGCGACCTGATCCTGAACGACGCGACCTTCAACAACAAACCGACAGGTCAAATCATGTTCCTGGCGGGAAACACAGGCATCTCAGCCGCTCCCCAGGCACCCAACCTCCTGAAAAACGAGGGACAAATCGTCATGAACTACGCCGGCTACACCAACACCATCGACTGCGTGCTGGACAATACGGGAGGGGCGCTCACCGCTCAGGCAGGCACGCTGATCGTGAACTTCAATGCCGGCAGTTCGGTCAACACTGGCAGTACAGTCATCGTAACCAACACGGCCTCCATGACGTGGAATGGCGCACTTACACTCAACGGAGCTATTGGAGGCACCCTCGATAATCCCCTCTACTGGGAAAACATCACTGTAACCTGTAACTCGGGAAGCTCGCTGGATTTTGCCGGCACGGATTACGTACAATGGGGATACGCCACCGACATCTCTGGAGACACGCTCACCATCAATTCCCCCGTCCACGTCAACCTTTCTTCATCCAATTACTCCGTCGATCTCCTCGACAGTATCATCCTCGTCAACAACGATCTCTTGCTTATCAACAACTACGGTGACCTCCTGCTCAATAACAGCAGCCACCTCCACAACTACGACACCATCCGACTCACCTCCTCCGGCGACATCAACCTCTACCAGGGAACCCTCACCAATCACACCGACGCCACCATCTCTTTCGAAGCCTCTTATAGCTACATCAAATTTTCGGGAGACCAGAACCTGGAACCCCACCTCGGTCACAACTACGGCACCATCAATTGCAATGTCAACGGCACCAGCGGCATCACCGCTCAACTCAAAAACCACGGCACCCTCCACGCCATCAGCGGTACATTCGAAATTGATCACGGATACGACGGTACCGTAGAACTCTACGGCGACGGCGCCTACCACGTCGATGAGGGCGCAAGTATGATC
>WFYJ01000284.1 GCA_015490175.1 Saprospiraceae bacterium
ACACATTGCGAATCGTTGCGTTCCCGATACTCGGGACAAGCTTTTGCGTTCCCGACTGGCCGTCGGAGCCTGTCCCGGCCACCGGGAACAAGCTGTTGCGCGAGACTATGGGTTTTTTCAGGGGCCTCTAAACTCTAAACTCTAAACTCTAAACCCTAAACCCTAAACCAAACATTAAACTTGAACATCGAACATATGCTGACCATCAAGAACTTGCACGTCCGGGTAGAGGACCAGGAAATTCTGAAAGGCATCGACCTGGAAGTCCGGGCCGGTGAGGTGCACGCCATCATGGGCCCCAACGGCTCGGGCAAGAGCACGCTGGCCAATGTGCTGGCCGGCCGCGAAGATTACGAAGTGACCGAGGGCGAGATCCGGTTCAAGGACCAGAACCTGCTCGATATGGAGGTGGACGAGCGGGCCCATGCCGGGCTGTTCCTCGCTTTCCAGTATCCGGTCGAAATTCCGGGAGTGAGTATGGCCACTTTTCTGCGTTCGGCGGTCAATGCCGTGCGCAAGGCCCGCGGCCAGGAAGAGCTCTCGCCGGTGCAGGTGCTGAAGCTCATCCGCGAGAAGCTGAAGATGCTCGACATGGACGAGTCGGTGCTCAAGCGCTCGCTCAATGAGGGCTTCAGCGGCGGGGAAAAGAAGCGCAACGAGATGCTCCAGATGGCGCTGCTCGAGCCCACGTTGGCCATCCTCGACGAGACCGACTCGGGCCTGGACATCGACGCGCTCAAGATCGTGGCCGATGCCGTGAACAAGCTGCGCAGCCCCGAGCGCTCCTTCATCGTGGTGACCCACTACCAGCGCCTGCTCAACTACATCGTGCCCGACCACGTGCACGTGCTGTACAACGGACGCATCGTGCGTTCGGGAGGCAAGGAGCTGGCCATCGAGCTCGAGGAGCGCGGCTACGACTGGATCAAGGAAGAGGCGGCTATCGGCTGAAGCCGTTGCCTGTCTTCACTTACGTAAAAACTTCACTGTCAGATGACGACCATCACATCCGCTACCCATACTCGGGAAGCCATGGCACGCTTTGAGGCACTTGCTGCGCAGGCCATAAAGGCCAATGGCCAGGCGCCGGCCCGCTTTCAGGAATTGCGTCGCCGGGCCATCGAGCGGCTGGGCGGCATGCGCTTCCCCACGCGCCGCGACGAAGACTGGAAGTACACCAGCGTCAGTGCCATCACCAACGAGACGTGGGCGCTCGGGCGTGCCGTGCCCGTGAAAGCTGAAGACCTCTCACGCGCTTTCTTCGACGGGCTGGATGCCCTGCGCATCGTGTTCGTCAACGGGGTATGGCAGCCCGAGTTGTCCACCTCATTCGACGATTTGCCGGAAGGTCTGTCCATTGCGCCGATGAGCCGCCTGCTCGACCATGAACCCGACGGCTGGGCGGCCCGGGCGCTCGAAGCACAAGCGGCCCACCCGCATGTCTTTGCGGTGCTCAATGCCGCCCTGGCCACCGACGGCATGGCCGTGCAGGTGGCGCCCGATGCCGTCATCGGGCAGCCGCTGCACTTCATCTTCATCGCTGCCGACCAAGGCAAGGCCTTCGTGCAGGCGCCTCAGGTGTACGTGCATGCCGCGCGCGGCAGCAAGCTCACCTTCGTCGAGCACTATTTGCCGCAAGGCGGAGGCGCGCCCCGCTACTTCACCTGCGCCGCCACGCGCATCCGCGTGGATGCCAACGCCGAGGTGCACCACTATCGCCTGCAGCGCGAAGGGCAGTTCGGGCGGCAGGTCAACCATTGCAGCGTGGAGCAGGATCGCGACAGCCGTTACTACAGCTACGCCACCGACCTGGGCGGCATGCTGGTGCGCAACAACCAGGACGTGGCATTGCGCGATTCGAATACGCAGACCTTCCTCAATGGCGTCTATCTGCTCGGCGATGCGCAGCACGTGGACAACCAGACGTTTATGGACCATGCCGTGCCCCATTGCGAGAGCAACGAGCTGTACAAGGGCATCGTGACGGGCAAGGCGCGCGGCGTGTTCAACGGCAAGGTGCTGGTGCGCCCCGACGCCCAGAAGACCAATGCTTTCCAGCAAAACAGCACGTTGCTGCTGTCGCCCCACGCCGTCATGGACGCCAAGCCCCAGCTCGAAATCTTCGCCGACGACGTGCGCTGCAGCCACGGCGCCACCATCGGCCAGCTCGACGAGATGAGTGTCTTTTACTTGCGCACGCGCGGCCTTTCGGCAAATGAGGCCCGCAGGTTGCTCCAGTTTGCTTTCCTGGCCGAGGTACTCGACAACATGCCCGACGAGCCCGTACGCGAGGCCGTCAAGCAACTGGTACTTGACAAGCTTCGTGCGATCGGGTGATCAGTACCGGGGATTCGAATGATGCTCATTGGTGACTCAAATCCTGAGCGCACTGAAAAAAGGCGAAAAATCATTCAGTTACACAGAGAATCCACTTAGGATACACTGATTTTCACAGAGTTATAAAAACTGCGTTCAAGCTGCGTCTTCTGCGCCTGAAAGCTGCGGTCTGTTGAAGTTTGTTAGCAAAGCATTGATTTGCAATTTTTTGAGAAAAAAGCCAAACATCAGACCGCAAAGTTCAAGTTTCTGCACGCCACTTTTTTCAGGGTACTCATTCATCGCATCCTCAAAATCTTTCGACCATGAATGCTCCTGCTGCCGGAACCAACAAGCTCGATGTGGCGCGCATCCGCGCCGACTTTCCCATTCTGGAGCGCGAGATGAACGGCTATCCGCTGTGTTTTCTCGATTCGGCCGCGTCGAGCCAGAAGCCGGCCCCTGTACTCGAAGCGATGGACCGCTACTACCGGCAGCACCACGCCAATGTGCACCGGGGCGTGTATCAGCTCAGCCAGGAAGCCACCGACATGTTCGAGGCGGCGCGCCGCGCCGTGGCGCGCTTCATCAATGCCCCTTCCGAGCAGGAGGTCATCTTTGTGCGGGGCACGACCGAAGCCATCAACCTGGTGGCCGGCAGTTTCGGTCGGGCCTTCCTGCGCGAAGGCGACGAGGTGGTCATCACCTGGATGGAACACCATTCCAACATCGTGCCTTGGCAACTCATCTGCGCGCAGACGGGCGCGCGGCTGCGCGTGGTGCCCATCAGCGATGAGGGCGTGCTCGACATGGAAGCCCTGGCCCGCATGCTCGACGGCCCCGTCAGGCTGGTAGCCGTCACCCACGTGTCGAACACGCTGGGCACCATCAACCCCATCCGCCAGATCGCCGACATGGCCCACGAGCGCGGCATCCCCGTGCTCGCCGACGGCGCCCAAGCCATACCACATATGCCGGTGGACGTGCAGGCCCTCGGCGTGGATTTCTACGCCTTCAGCGGCCACAAGATGTACGGCCCCACGGGCATTGGCGTGCTCTACGGCAAACGCGAGTGGCTCGAACAGATGCCGCCCTACCACGGCGGTGGCGAGATGATCGAGCGGGTGACTTTTGAAAAAACCACCTGGAATGAGCTGCCCTTCAAGTTCGAGGCCGGCACGCCCGACATCGCGGGCACCGTGGGCCTGCATGCTGCCATAGACTATATCGAATCGGTAGGGCGCGAGGCTATTGCGGCACACGAAGCCGAGCTGTTGCGCTACGGCATGGAGCTGCTGGCCCCCATCGAGGGCATGCGCCTCATCGGCACGGCGCCCCAGAAGGCAGGAGTCATTTCCTTCGTCATCGAAGGCACGCACCCCTACGACGTGGGCACCCTGCTCGACAAGATGGGCATTGCCGTGCGCACGGGCCACCATTGCACCGAACCGCTGATGGACCGCTTTGGCGTGCCCGGTACGGTGCGCGCCTCGCTGGGCATGTACAACACGCGCGAGGAGCTCGAGCGTTTGGCGAAAGCCGTGGAAAAGGCGGCGGCCATGTTGCGATAAGATGGTGGTGTCCAGGGAGCCTGATGGAAAAGGCCCCTTGGACTGAGGAACCGAAGAACCGAGGAACCGAAGAACCGATCTTTCTGCAACAACCTGATAATCAACAAGAAAAACTTTAAACTCTAAACTCTAAACCATAAACTCTAAACGCTACACGCTCAACTCTCAACGACAGTAAAAACTGCGCTCAAACTGCGTGAATCTGCGGCCGAAGGCTGTGGTTTCAATGGATGAGGAACCGAGGAACCGAAGAATCGATCTTTCTGCAATAACCTGATAATCAACAAGAAAAACTTTAAACTCTAAACCATAAACTCTAAACGCTACACGCTCAAC
>WFYJ01000285.1 GCA_015490175.1 Saprospiraceae bacterium
ACTGAATGCTCTTTCAGCCCCTTTTCAGAAGGGGACAAGGGGACAGTCACTCCATCTCTCCATCTCTCTTCTCTCCATCTCAAAAAATCGTCCATCGTCAAAAATTCCCAAACCGGATTGCGTTGAGTATACAACTCTGTGAAACTCAACGTGTGCTCAGTGGCGCTCTGTGTAACTGAATGATTTTCCGACTATTTTCAGCAGCCTCAATCATCGGTCTCCACATCCGCCCTGTTCCGACCCTGTCGGAAAGAGCGGTCTCAACCTCACTCAAATCCCCGATTTCTCGTCAATTGTTGTGATCAGCGACACTGCATTTGCCGAAAGGCACCAAACAAAAAAGGCCCTGCCGGTTGCGAAGCAAGGCCTGAAGCGCGTGTGGTAGCCCCGCCAGGACTCGAACCTGGACCCGCGGTTTAGGAAACCGCTGTTCTATCCCTTAAACTACGGGGCCTGTGTGGGCGCAAAGGTAAAACCTGCGACGGAAAGGACAAGGGACAATCACGCGCGGATGGCACCCTACAACCCATCCCCTTCGGCCGGATTCCAGCGTACGACCACCTCCACCTTGCGGTTGGCCCAGCGCGGGCGGTCGTTGCGGGTGGCGCCCTTGCCTTCGAGATAGATCTCGTCGACGCGCAGCCCGCGTCGCTTCAGGTGTACGGCCACGGCGCGGGCGCGCCGCTCGGAGAGCTGCAGGTTGTAGGCCGCATCGCCGGAGTCATCGGTGTAGCCTACAATTTCGATGGACACGATGTGTCGGCCATCGAGCATCGCATTGAGGAATCGGTCGAGTTCGAGTCGGGCGTCGGCCGAGAGGGTCGCCTCATCGAAACCGAAGAACAAGGTATGTCGCGTTTCTTTCGCGCCTTCGCTGCGCTCGGCAAAATTTACCTGGACGGTAGGGGCTACCTTGGGCAACTGAAATTCGGGTTCGAGCAGGATTTCCAGCGGGAAGAAGCGGCTGTTGTCCCACTCAGGGATATGGAAGGAGCGCTGGTAGCGATAGTAGTCGTCCACCTCGATGGTGAGATGGACATGGCTGTCGGCCGGAGCGCAGAGAAAGAACTTGCCGTCGGGTCCGGCCTCGACGGGCGGGCGCCCCGCCACCTGCACCATGCACTGCACCGGCACCTTGAGCACCGAGTCGAGCACCTGCCCTTCCACGAAGGTAATGGGCTCGGCCAACAGCGCCTGCGGCAGCAGGAAGTGGTAGATGTCCATGCCGCCATATCCGCCCGCCCGGTCGGACGCGAAGAAGGCCTCGAGGCCGTCGGCAGAGATGAAGATGCCCAGCTCGCGCGCGCCCGAGTTGACGGGTTCGCCCAGGTTGACGGGCTCGCTCCAGGAGCCGTCTTCGCCCAGGCGGCTCATGAACAGGTCTTGCTCGCCCAGGCCGGGATGGCCGTCGGAGCTGAAGTAGAGCACCTTGCCGTCGGGCGTGATATAGGGCGCTTCCTCGTCGCCTTCGGTATTGATCGTGGGACCGAGGTTCTCGGGCTGGCCCCAGCGGCCGTCGGGCAGACGGTGACACACGTACAGGTCGGAACCGCCATAGCCGCCGGGCCGCGTGCTGGCGAAGTAGAGGGTGCCACCGTCGCAACTGATGGCCGCTTGCGACTCCCAGTCGGCCGAATTGACATAGCCCGTCACCGGTCCCACGTCCGTCAGGCGCGTGCCCTGCACGTCGGCCTGCCACAGGTCGCAGGGACCGAGCACCTCGCGGCGCTGACAGGCCGTGAAATAGACGCGGCGGCCATTGCGCAGGAACGAGGTCATGCCTTCGTTCATGGGCGACTGGACGGCCCCACCGACGGGCACTCCTTCGGTCCAGCCCTTGCGCGTACGACGAGCCACGAAGATGTCTTCATCGTCCGATTCGTCGAGGCGCGAGGTGTAAAACAGGGTCTGGCCGTCCCGGCTCAGCCAGGGGAAGTACTCATCGGCGGCAGTGTTCACGCCTGGCCCGAGGTTGAGTACCTCCTCCACCTGTCGGAATTTGGCCACGTCCATGGCCACCTGCACCAGGCGGATCTGCTCGGGCAATTGCTCGTAGCACTGCTTGAGGTACTCTTGCTCTTTGGGGGAACGGTCGGAAAAGACGGCAGCGCCGCTATCGGCGAAGGCGCCGAACTGCTCGAACAGCTCCAAGGCGCGCGCGTAGTTGCCCAACCGGAAATGTACGCGGGCCAGGTCGAAGTAGAGGCTTTTGGAAAATTCGGGATAATCGGCAAGGATGGCTTCGTAGAGGGCTGCCGCCTCGGGATAGCGACCCATGAGCTCGTAGCAGGCGCCTTTGCCACGGCGTGCAGCGCTGTATTCGGGACGCAGCTTCAGGGCCTTGTCGAAGTACCTGAGAGCCTTCGGGTAGTTCTTTTCGAGCAGGGCGGCTTCGGCTTGCTGCATGAAGTGCCGCAAACGGTCTCCTTCCAGCGCAGACTGCCCCCGAACCATCCCGCTACCGCAGACGACCAGCCAGACCCACAGTGCAAAATGTCGGAAGAAGCGGCTCATGTCATGGGATTTTTGGTGGTGTCCTTGAATAGATGATCTCGCATCCCGAAAATGGACCGGCTGCAAAAAGGTGTTGCGTGTAGGGTTTAAAGT
>WFYJ01000286.1 GCA_015490175.1 Saprospiraceae bacterium
GTAGACCGTGCCATTGGTGCCGTCGCTGGTGTTTATCTGCCAGACATAGTCGGTGGCGTACTTGAGGTTGGAAAGCGTCCAGCAGGTGTCGGTGATGGCGTGGGCCATGCGCGTCATCTGGCCGTCGGGGCCGGGGAAGAGCCACAGGTCGAATTGGAGTGGGTCGCCGTCGGGGTCGGAGGCCTGCCAGCACAACTGCAATTCGATGGGCTGGTTGGTGGCGCCATCGGCGGGCGTGGGGCTGGCGGCTTGTGTGGGGGTGCTGTTGTCGGCGGTGTCGCGCGGCAGGCGGATGACGACGTGCAGGGTCTGGTCGCGTATCAGCTCGGCAGCAGCGAAAGAGGTGACATATCCCGTTTTTTCCGCCTGTACGGAGTAGGAAGCTACCGGTATTTCGCCCAGGTCGAACTGGCCGAGGCTGTCGGTGAAGACGGTCTGGGTGGGTGGGTTGGTGGACACCAGCGCTTTGGCCACGGGTTCCAGTGTGGCCGATTCCACCACCTGGCCGGTGAGTCGGGCGGTGAAGACGGGCTCGATCGGCGTATCGCGGCAGCTCGTCCATATCATCAGGAGGCCCAGCATCATGGCTGCGCATCGGATGCGCAGGAGGCGGTAGGCATATGTGGCAATCGTTATTCTCATAGCCTGTTAGAGGTCTGTGTGTCCGTGTTTTTGCGGGCTTTCGCCCAAAAAGCAAGGAGCCGCTCATGGCCGTACGGTCAAAAAGCGGGCCGTGCGGGCCGGGGTGGCGGCTCTTTGCCCAGGTACACCCTGAGGCCGCCGGATAGCTGGTAATAGTAGTCGTTGAATCGGCCGTTGGCGGTATTGTCCAGCATGTCGTCGAAGGGATAGTGGTATTCGATGCCAAAGAAAAAGGCGGTCTGCTGCTGCGACATCAGCTCGATGCCGGCCGCCACCGACCAGGCCAGTTGGCTTTTTGCCGAAAGGCTGAAGCGGCCCTCTTCGTCTTCGGTGAACAGCATACCCAGGCCTGTACGGAACCAGGGAGTGGCCTTGTCGAAGGGCATGAGGGTATAGGTGGCGGTGAGTTCGGCATAGCTGGCCTTGGTGCGGAAGTAGTCAAACGTGCCGAGGGCGCCCAGGCCAAAGCGTCCGCCTATCGACCACCAGTCGTTGAGCCGGCGTTGCATCTCCAGGTCGATGGCCGGCAACAGCGCGGCGTTGGGATAGTCGCCCTGATAGAGGGTGGTGCCGAAGCTCATGCCCAGCGCTACGGGGCGCCGCCACTGTTGCGGGCGTCGCTGCAGCCAGTCGGTGGCTTCCATGCGTTCCTTTTCGGCGCGGTAGGCCTCGAGGGCCCGGGCTGCTGCTTCGGGGTCGGCCGCCGACCACAGTCCCTCTTCGAGTCCTTCGAGCACCAGCACCTGCACGGCTTTTTCAATGGCTTCGGTGACGGCCAGCTCGGAAGGTTCGGTATAGGTGTAGCCCGTTTCGAACTCGAGCAGCCGCTTGAAGCTCACAAAGCGGAACAGGCCTACGTCCACGGCCTGGGTGAGCAGCGTGCGCGAGGTATAGACCGTCTTGAGCACCTTGCCTGTGTTGGTACTGACGGCACGCAGATACACCGTGACGCGGTCCTGGCGGTATTGGCCTGAGCCGCCCGTGCCGAAGTAGCGCAGGCCGGCCCCCCCGGTGATGATGTTGGCGTCGTAGCTGACGATGCCGCCTTCGAGGATGATGCCGGCAAACAGCAGGGGAGGCACCGCCTTGTTGGGGTCGCCGCCGTACTGAATGTGGCTCGAGCGGATGAGTTTGCGTTCGTTGAGCAGGTTGCCGATGTTTTCGCGCTCGATGGGAATGAACCAGCCCGACTCTTCGAGCGCCCGTATGAGGATGGTGGTGCCGCCCTGGGTGACGGCCGTCGAGAAGCTGCCGCCGTTTTCAGAGAGCTTGTATTGCCCGGTCTGGTCCTGGAATTTGTACACGGCAGCAACGATGGGCTCGACGGGTTTGGGCAGGCTTTTGAGCAGGTAGTAGGTCGAGGTGAGCTCGCCGATGCGGGCCTGCGACGGCTGCATGGGCTGGTGCAGCCAGGCGCCACAGCCCCACGTGCTCAGGATGAGCGGAATCAGCCAGAGTGTTTTTCTCATGGTATGTCAGTTGGTGGTGGTCAAGGGCCAGCGTCAGCAGGTTCAGAAAAAGGGCACCACCACCTGGGTCTGGCCGCCCGTGGTCGTGTCCAGAATGGTGATGGCCACCCCTTCGGTCGTGTTTTTTATCTCTACCTGGAAGCCCCCCAGGGTGTAGGTGCCTTCGGTAAGGCCGGCGTCGCCAAACTGGCTGGTGAACAGCTCTTGCGAGATGCGGCTCAACAACTGCCTGTTGAGGTTTTCCGTGAAGTCGGTCAGCGGATCGCCGAAATTGAAAGCGGCAAAAGGGTCTTCTGCATTGGGATCCTTGTAGGTGTCTTGGGCTTGCGCCCCGCTCAGCAGCCAGTTATAATTGAAGGTGTTGCCCCCGAAAGCGGGATTCTTGGGCTTGTACACCAGTGTCTGTGCGTGCAAGCCCCAGGTGGCCAGTGTCAGGAAGCATGCCAGTCCGATCAGCTTTTTCATAGGCGGTGGGTTTATGTGGTTTGCGGTTGAGCGTTCAGGGTTCAGCGTTTAAAGTTTTTCTTATTGGCTATCAGTTTTTTGCCAAATCCTCGATTCCTCGGTTCTTCGTTTCCTCACTCATTGAAACCGCAGCTTTCAGCCGCAGACGGACGCAGTTGGAGCGCAGTTTTTGACCTGGTTGAGGGTTGAGCGTTGAGGGTTTAGTGTTTAAAGTTTTTCTTATTGGCTATCAGTTTTTTGCCAAATCCTCGGTTCCTCGGTTCTTCGTTTCCTCATCCAAACTCTGTCTTCTCAATAACTCAGCAGTTGGTCGTTTTGAAACTGCCCTTGCAGGTACTGTTGCACCACGCCTACGCCCATCTCGGCATACTGTGTGACCAACTGTGGCTGGCGGGGCAGTTGTACCTGCCACACATCGCGCTTGTTTACCCGGATGAAAATGAGCGAGCTGCCACCAGGGGCCGGTTTTTCCGTGATGGTGATGAAAAAGCCATGGACCCCTTCGGGCGCTTCCCATGCCTTGAAAAAGTCGGCATAGAACTTTCGGCCCAGGGGGGAGCGCGTGCGGTCGAACACGAGGCCATCCACCTCGCCGGCTTCCTGTTCGGCACTGTAGCCCGACGGCGGCGGGGGGGCTCTGGGCACGACGGGCCAAGGCTGTGCCTGCCCTTCCGGATAATGGATGACTGCAAGAAGCGCGCCATCGAGGAAGACCTCGAACTGGTACCACCACGGCAGGTCGTCGTCGAGCGCCAGCCAAGTCTGTGCCAAGAGCGTTTCCACCTGCGGGTTGACCTGGACGGGGCCGCCCTCGTACACCGACGGCGCTTCGCCGGCCTGTTGCATGGTGAGCTTCCACGTCACCGTGAGCGGCTGAGCGGCGTCGTGCCACATCCATGCCTTGAGCCAGCCCGACTCCTCATCGGCTTCCGTGTCGAACCACACGCGTGCCGTCTGGGCCGAAGCCGGAGTCAAAAGGAGCAACACGAGCCATGTAGTCAGCCAACGCATGTGTCGTCTCGTTCAATCAGGATGCCAGAATGGGCTGCAGTCCGAATAGCGTGCTGTTGCCAACCCCGAAAAATCACGGATCTTTAGGCCCTCTTTCGTGAACGAAAAGCAGGAATTGTGACCCGAAAAGAGAAAGCGCTGGCCATCGCCCGCATCCTCGATGAGCTGTATCCCGAGGTGCCTGTCCCTTTGAAGCACAAGGATCCTTACACGCTCCTCGTGGCCGTGTTGCTGTCGGCCCAGTGTACCGACAAGCGCGTCAATGAGATCACGCCCCGTCTTTTTGCGAAAGCGGACAATCCGCACGACATGTGTCGCATGCCGGTAGAAGCAATCGAGGACATCATCCGGCCCTGCGGGTTGGCGCCACGCAAGGCTCGGGCCATCAAAGAGTTGTCGTGTATCCTCGTGGAAAAGTACGGCGGCGAGGTGCCGGCCAGCTTCGAGGCGCTGGAAGCCTTGCCCGGTGTAGGGCACAAGACGGCTTCGGTGGTCATGGCCCAGGCATTCGGAGTGCCGGCCTTCCCGGTCGATACGCACATTCATCGGCTGGCGTGGCGCTGGGGCCTGAGCGACGGCAAGAACGTGCGCAAAACCGAGGAAGACCTGAAAAAGTTGTTTCCTGAGGAAATGTGGAACAAACTCCATCTGCAGATCATTTATTTCGGCAGGGAATACTGCCCGGCACGGGGGCACAATCCGCACGCCTGCCCCATTTGCAGCAGGTTTGGCCGACCGGAAGTGTTTGCGGAAGCTGCCGGTGGAAAAAAGCGCAAGAAGTAACTTGCATGGAATTTGTTCGTATGAACAGGGGAAAGACTTCCGGTTTGCATGTCGAACCACTGATTTTACTGTACTTTTGAGCGATGGTCAGGTGACAAACCATTCCTGCCGACAAACGATTCCCATTGGCCGACTACCACGCTGGCTTTTGCCAGGTGAAAGGAAACTCGTAAGAAACACTGCGTGATGGCCGCCCTTCTGGCGGCATGGGCCAAAGCGACACGATGAATATTTGCTGGCAATTTGCATCGTTTATGAGGCGGCCTGCCTGGATGCTTGCGTGGGCAGGGCTGTGGCTGTGTGGTGCCGCTGTGCCCGGAATGGCCCAAGGAGGGGGGCTGACCTGCGTGGGCGGCCTCAACCTGTCGGTGGATGCGTCCTGTGAAGTCTGGCTCACCCCCGAGCTTTTGCTTGCTGCGCCCGTGGCCGACCCGGCCGATTTCGCGGTGCAGATTCAGGCCGCTGACGGGACGCCGGTGCCCAACCCCGTGAGTGCTCCTTGGCTGGGGCAAACCCTGACGGCGACCGTGACGCAATTGTCTTCCGGGAACACTTGCTGGACGACGGTGACGGTACACGATGCTCTGGCACCCACCCTGCTGGCGTGCCCCACCCTCGAAGTGGCCTGCGATGTCTTGCCCGACACCTTGCCCTTCCCGCAGGCAGTGGATAATTGTGACCCCGACCCGCTCGTGACGCTGGAGCTCGTTCAGGCGCTGCAGCCCGATATCTGTGCAGGGCCGGTCGAGGTATTGCGCGTGTTTTCGGCTACCGACGCTGCCGGAAACAAGTCGGATACCTGCCAGCAGCTGGTACGCTTCCTTTATCCGCCTTTACCCATTTTTCCCGCCGATGTGAGCTGGACGTGTGCAACCTATCAGGCCAACCCACAGGTGGTCGAGCCTGGCCCCTTGCCCGAGGCATCGGGTGAGGTGGAGGTCCATGTCGGTGGTTATTGCCCCTACACGGTAAGCTGGTCGGACGAGGCGATCGGCCAGTGTGGCAATACCCTGCGCATCCTGCGCACCTGGACGGTGATGGATTGGTGTAGCGGTCAGGTGATCACCGTGGGGCAGAATGGCACGGACAACACGCAACTGATCAAGATCGTCGATACTACACCGCCCCAAATCACGCCGCCCGTATTCGAGCTGGTGGCCGACCAGCAGGGCGCCAACGGCTGTGTGTCGATGGGCTTTGTGCCGCCTGCCGTCGTGACCGATTGCCAGCAGGAGGTGAGCGTCCAGGTGTTCACGCCGGTGGGCGAGCTGATCTACGCCAACGGGGTGGACGGAAGCGCAGGAGGCCAGGTGCCGCCGCCGGGGTTGCCGTTGGGCACGCATCCCATCACCTGGCTGGCCATCGATGCCTGCGGCAACGTGGCTGCACAGACTGTTGAGGTGAGCGTCCGCGATCTCACCCCGCCTGTCGCCGTATGTGATGCCGTGACGGAAGTGACGCTGGGGCAGGATGGTACGGCCCAAGTGCCCGCGTCGGCCTTCGACGACGGCAGCCAGGACGACTGCTGCATTGACCACTTCGCCGCCCGACGCCTCGTCGATCACTGCGGCGATTCGACCAGTCTGGTCTTTGGCCCCGAGGTCACCTTCTGCTGCACTGATGCCCTGGCAGGCATGCAAACCGTGGTGGTGCGCGTGTACGATTGCGACGGCAACTTCAACGATTGCATGGTGCTGGTCGAAGTAACCGACAAAACGCTGCCCGTCATACATAGTTGTCCGCCTGACACGACCATCACCTGCGACTATTTTTTCGAACACATGGATGCGCCCCTGCAGACCGGCGACCTGTCCGTGTTGTTGCCTTTCGGCTTTCCGGATGTGGAAGACAACTGCCTTACCGGAGTGGCGGGAGCCACCTTTTCGGTCGATGTGGATAATTGCGGGACCGGTGCGATCACCAGATCGTGGTACATCACCGACCCGAGTGGAAACGGGCCGGTAGTGTGCGAGCAGACCATTTACGTGACGCACGTTTCCGACTTCGTGGTGGAGTTTCCGGCCGATTACGTGGGGCAATGCGGCGATACGCTGCCCGACACGGGCGAGCCCGCCATCATCGGGGCTTCCTGCGAGCTGGTGGCCGTGTCGTATGAAGATCAGCTCTTTACCGTGGCGCCCGATGCCTGTTTCAAGCTCGAACGCACCTGGACGGTCATCAACTGGTGTGTGGTCGGCGATGTGGTGGATGAGGAGACCCTCGAGCAGCCGGAAAGTGTCTTGGGCATTGACCTCGATGGCGACGGCGACCTCGACGAGCGTACCTTTCAGGACAGCCGCACACTGGCCGGCGTGCTGGACCAGGATCCCGATCCGGATCCGTGGGATGGATTCATCACCTGGCGGCAAATCATCAAGCTTACCGACACGGTAGCGCCGGTAATCACGTGTCCGCCCGAGCTGGAGGTATGCCTCTATGGCAGCGACTGCATGGATTCGATCATGATTCCCTTGCCCGATGTGATCGAGTGCAGTCCCTCGATCAGCTTCGATATCGCTTCTGAATGGGGCGATGGGCAGGGCCCGTGGTACGACGTCGGGCCGGGCGTCTATCCGGTGATTTATGTGGTTTCGGACAATTGCGGCAACAGCAGCGTGTGTGAGACCGTCATCCGCACGGCAGACTGCAAACCACCCACCCCTTATTGCCTCAATGGTCTGGTGGTGACCCTCGACAACAACCAGCACGCCGAAGCATGGGCCTGGTTTTTCAATGCCGGCAGCGTGGACAACTGCTCCGATCACCTGATCTATTCGTTTTCCGCCGACACGACCGATCAGTACGCGGAATTCGGTTGCGTGCACGAGGGAGCCGAGATCATCGAGATGTGGGTCACGGACGAGGCGGGCAATCAGGATTACTGCGAGACCATCCTGCTCATACAGGATCCCAATGACTATTGCCCCGATGCTTTGCCTTCGCTGGCCGGTGTCATTCGCACCGAGCAGGGCGCCTCGGCAGGGCAGGTGGTCGTTACGCTGAGCGGTGATACCTTGCTGCACGACACCACGGGCGTCGAAGGGCAGTTCGCTTTCGAAGGCCTTGCCCCCGGCGGCGATTATGTGCTCGCGCCGTATCGGAATGGCGATTGGACCAATGGCGTCACCACGCTCGACCTGGTATTCATCACAAGGCACATCCTGGGCGACGACACGCTCGATACGCCCTATCAGCACATCGCTGCCGATGCCAATAACTCGCATTCCATCACCACCTTCGACGTGGTATTGCTGCGCCAGTTGATCCTGGCCAAGATCGATTCGCTGCCGGGCAACACTTCGTGGCGCTTCGTGCCTGCTGCACACATTTTCGATCCCGACGACATGTGGGCGTTTCCCGAATCGCTCGTCCTGGACAACCTGACCGAAAGCCTCGATACGCTCGATTTCGTGGCCATCAAGGTGGGCGACATCAACCATACGGCCAACCCGGAGCTCGGCTCTGGCAGCGAGGTGGCCGATCGCACCACCTTGCCCGAGTGTGCGATCGTTGCCGCATTCGAACCGACGGGCGCCGACGAGGGGTGGCTGCACCTGCGCCTTGCCGAAACGGCGCCGCCCGTGAGCGCACTGCAGTTCGCCCTGACTTTTGATCCTGCCAGGTGGCAATTGGTCGAGGTGATGGACGGGGCAATGCAGGGCGAGGTGCATCTGGGGCTGCGTGCCGCCGATCGGGGCATCATCCGGGCCAGTTGGAACGGAGAAGAGCCGCTGTGGCCCGAAGCGCGTCTTGTCTCTTTGCGCTTTCGCAAAAAAGCAGATGATGAAGCGACGCCTGTCTGTGTCCTGAACGAGCGCGAAATGGAAGCGCTGGCATGGGACGAAACACTACAGCCTTACGCCCTGGTGTGGGAGGAGCAATCGCCGACCGAGGGGGCTACGGTGGTCATGCCGCCTGTGCCCAATCCTTTTGCCGATCGCACGCGTTTCGGTTGCGTGTTGGGTCAGCCGCAAAAGGTCACCTGGCAGGTGCTCGACGCACAGGGGCGTGTGGTGCGGGCTTTTTCCGAATTGTTGCCCGCCGGCCGGCACGAGTGGACGCTTGGGGCGCAAGAGTTGGATGGGCCTGGCGTGTACGTGCTGGTGCTCACCACCGGCACCGACGAGGAGCTGTTTGTGCACAAACTCGCATTTTTGCGTTGACGCAACGGCAGGGGCCCCGATTATACTCAACGCATCCGATTTGGGAATTTTTGACGATGGTCATTTTGAGATGGAGAGATGGAGCGATAGAGTGAGTGAGGAGTGAAGAGAGAGGGAATGACCGATTGTGCAAACTGCGCGACGACTGCGTTTTCTGCGGCCGAAGGCTGCGGTTTTTGTCTGAGGAACCGAAGAACCGAAGAATCGAGGATTTGACAAAACGCTGATAATCAATGATAAAAACTTTAAACTCTAAACCCTCAACCCTCAACCAGGTCAAAAACTGCGTCAAGCTGCGTTTTCTGCGGCCGAAGGCTGCGGTTTCAATGGCTGAGGAATCGAGGAACCGAAGAACCGAGGATTTGACAAAAAACTGATAATCAACAAGAAAAACTCTCAACCCTCAACCCTCAACTCTCAACCTTGCGTGCTTCACCTTTCTGC
>WFYJ01000287.1 GCA_015490175.1 Saprospiraceae bacterium
CCCAGAGCCCTTCCGATAAGTGGATGATCGGCCGCAATAGTAGAGATAAGGGTTCCGTTCATTCCGACATCTGGAAGGGCACCGCCGTCGAATTGGCATCCACTCATTGGATTGCAGTACATCCCAGCGTTGGATGGTGGAGAGAAAGAGCCCATTTGAAAAAGGTGAATAAATGCACAAGGTATTCATTGATTGTAAGCATCGACACCCCAGAGCAGGAGGTGGATATTTACACGCCCGTTTACACTCGGATTAAAAACCGTGTACCTGTTCCGATAAGTGCATGATATTGAAGAAATACACCTATCCGATGGATGTGTTTCCGGCATTCTGGGATAAACTTTCGGCACTGGCCTACATGAACACTATCGGCCTGCTGCGGCGGTTAAAGGTTGTGTTTTGAAAAAATCAGATATGCCAGACAAGCGCCATTCATCCCATTACAAGCCCATCGTAGAAAACCCCCATTCCACCGTAGTAGCGGAATACACGCCCATCTATGCAGCCGAACAGAGCTACCAGAGTGAGGCCCATCTTGAAACAGCCTTTATCGAGCAACTCAAAGCGCAGGGCTATGAATATTTACCCATAAAGGGCGAAGAAGACCTTATCCAGAACCTGCGGCGGCAGTTGGAAAAGCTCAACGACATTACGTTTTCCGAAGAAGAATGGCGGCGCTTTTTCAAGGCCTGTCTGGCCAATCCCAATGAGGGCATCGAAGAGAAAACCCGCACCATCCAGGAAGACCATATCAAAATCCTGGAACGAGACGACGGCACGACCAAAAACATCTACCTCATCGACAAGAAAAACATCCACCGCAACACCTTGCAGGTCATCAACCAATACGGCACCGCGCAGGGCCGCCACCCGAACCGCTACGATGTCACTATCCTGGTCAACGGCCTGCCGCTGGTGCACGTAGAATTGAAGCGGCGGGGCGTGGCCCTGCGAGAAGCCTTCAACCAGATTGCCCGCTATCAACGGGAGAGCTTCTGGGCCGGCAGCGGACTGTTTGAATACGTGCAGGTGTTTGTGATTTCCAACGGCACGCACACCAAGTATTACAGCAACACCACGCGCCGCGAACACATCCGCGAGCAAGGAAAAAAAGTTCGAAAAGGCAAACGCACTAGCAACAGCTTCAAATTCACCTCATGGTGGGCCGATGCCAAAAACCAGCCCATTACCGACCTGATGGATTTCACCCAGACATTTTTTGTAAAAAACACCCTGTTGAATATTCTGACGCGGTATTGCGTGTTTACCTCTGAACGTCAATTACTGGTGATGCGGCCCTATCAGATCGCTGCCACTGAACGCATCATTAACCGCATCGAGATCAGCACCAACCACAAGCAGGTGGGCACCTGCAAAGCCGGCGGCTACATTTGGCACGCTACAGGCTCGGGCAAGACCCTCACCAGCTTCAAAACCGCTCTGTTGGCCACCCACCTTCCCGACATCGACAAAGTGCTGTTCGTGGTCGATCGTAAAGACCTCGACTACCAGACGATGCGCGAATACGACAAATTCCAGAAGGGCGCCGCCAACAGCAACACCAGTACCCGCATCCTCAAACAGCAACTCGAAGACCCCAAAGCCCGCATCATCATTACCACCATCCAGAAACTGGACCGGTTTATCAAAAAAAACAAAGGGCATTCGGTTTTCAACCAACATATCGTCATCATCTTTGACGAGTGTCACCGCTCGCAATTTGGGCAGATGCATCGGGCCATCACCAGAGCATTCAAGCGCTATCACCTTTTCGGCTTTACCGGCACGCCTATTTTCGCACAAAACGCCGCCTCGCGGGAGGGCATCCGCTGGACCACAGAACAAATCGTCGGCGACCGGCTGCATGCCTACACCATCGTGGACGCCATCCGTGACGGGAACGTATTGCCCTTCAAAGTGGACTACGTTTCCACGATGCGGGAAAAAGAGCAAATCGACGATGAACAGGTGGCCGCCATCAACAGGGAAAGCGCCTTGCTTGCCCCGCAAAGAATACAAAACGTCGTCCGCTATATCCTCGAACACTTCGACCAGAAAACCCGGCGCAATACCTATTACCGCCTGCATGAAAGACGGCTGCGCGGCTTTAATTCCATTCTGGCCGTGGCTTCCATCGATGCCGCCAAACGCTATTACAGCGAGTTTCAAAGGCAAATGGAAAGCCTGCCATCCGATAAGCGGCTGAAAGTAGCCTTGATTTACAGTTTTGGCCAGAACGAAGACATCGACGGGCTGGTCGATGAAAATCCGGAAGACACCACAGGCCTCGATCAGCCTTCCCGGGATTTCCTCGAACGGGCTATCCAGGACTACAACCGGATGTTTGGCACCGACTACGACACCAGTCCGGAAAAGTTTCAGAACTACTATAAGGACGTCAGCCAACGGGTCAAAGACCGGGAGGTGGACCTTTTGATCGTCGTCAATATGTTTCTGACCGGCTTCGATGCCACTACGCTGAACACGCTCTGGGTCGATAAAAACCTGCGCTATCACGGTTTGGTGCAGGCTTTTTCCCGCACCAACCGCATCCTCAACAGCGTCAAGACGCATGGCAACATCGTTTGCTTCCGCAATCTGGAAGAAGCCACCAATCGGGCTTTTGCCCTGTTTGGTGACAAAGAGGCAGTAAGTGTAGTTTTCATGCGGACCTTCGACGAATACTACGAAGGCTACACCAAAAACGGAAAACCTGTTCTTGGTTACCGCACACTCATCCAACAGCTATTGGATGACTTTCCGCTGGGTCAGCCTATCGCAGGAGAGGAGGCCAAACGGGACTTCGTCGTACTTTATGGCCAGATCCTTCGGATGAAAAACATCCTTTCCACTTTCGACGATTTTGAAGGCAAGGAAATCCTCACGCCCCGCCAATGGCAAGACTATCAAAGCATCTACCTGGATCTCTATCAGGAATTTCGCAAATCATCCGAAGCCGAGCAAGAAGACATTCGCGACGATCTGGTGTTTGAGATGGAGCTGGTCAAACAAGCCGAGATCAACGTTGACCACATCCTGATGCTGATAGAAAAATATCGTCAGGAACAAAAAACCACCGAAGAAATCCAAACCGAAGTAGGCCGCGTCGTCCAGGCATCCGTAACGCTGCGAAACAAAAAAGATCTCATTATGCAGTTCATCGCCTCGCTCGACCCGGGGGCAAACGTGATCGATCGATGGGAGACTTTTATCCAGGGTAAAAAGAAAGAGGAATTAGACCAAATCATCGAACGGGAAAATCTGAACCCGCAACACACCTATGCCTTTATTCAGCGGGCTTTCGAGGATGGGTATATTGAAGAGCTTGGAACAGACATCACCCGCATCCTGCCACCGGTGAGCCGCTTTTCACCTGACACCGACTATTCCTGTTTGCGGGAAAGGATCATCGACGCCCTTAAAGCATTTTTCGACCGCTTTTATGTCCTTTCGGGAAAGGAATTGTAGGCATCCTGGATGCCATTGACAGGTTGAGACCGCGCAGGAGCGGTGTTGGGATGGTCAGCCCGGAGTGGCCGGTTTCGACAGAAGCAACAAAGAAACTTGAGGCGAAAAATTCCATCCTCCGTTGACCATCGTCAGCAATTTCCACACTCAACTTGCACTGAGTATTTTTCAAACCAAAATCACCCGACACATGAAAATGAAGTGGTTACCTGTGCTGTGTCTCGTGCTGACGGCATTTGCTGCAAAGGCACAGCAAGCAGAGATCAAGGCCCTGGTAGGGGGCACCCTGATCGATGGTTATGGCGGCAGGCCTTTGCGCAACAGCGTCATCATCATCGAAGGGGAGCGCATTGCGGCCATCGGCCAGGTGGGGCAGATCGAAATTCCCGAAGGCGCCGAAATCATCAGTACCGAGGGGATGAGCGTGCTGCCCGGCCTGTGGGACATGCACGTCCATCTCATGATCAACGGCCATGCCGATTACAGCCACTGGGACAAGACCTATCCGCCTCTGTTTCGCGATGTGATTATGCCGGCTTCCGCCAAACAGCTCCTCCACGCCGGCGTGACCAGCGCCCGCGATCTGGGCGCCCCTCTGGAAGACATCATCGCCGTGCGCGACGCCATCAACAGAGGCGAACTGGAAGGGCCGACGCTCTACGTGTCGGGGCCCTTCATTCAGCACGAGCCGTATCCGGGCACCGAGCTGTTCCGGTGGGGCGTGAACGGTCCTGAGGATGCGCGCGTCAAGGTGCGCAAGCTCGCCGAGGCGGGCGTCGATTGCATCAAGCTCATCGATCAGGACCAGATGACGATGGAGGAGGTGTATGCCGTGGTGGACGAGGCGCACAAACACGGCCTGCCGGTAGTGGCCCATTCGCATCGGCCCGAAGAGGTGCGGCGCGGCCTGCTGGCCGGAGTGGACTGCTTCGAGCATACGGGCCATGCCACTGCGCCCGAGTATCCCGAAGACGTCATGCGCATGATCAAGGAACGCACGGCCAGCGGCAAGAAGCTGTTCTGGACGCCTACGATTGAAGGACTGTGGAACTACGAATATCTGCGCGACAATCCCGAAGAGCTCGACAACGACTGCTGGCATGAGGGTTTGCCCGACAGTATCATCCAGGACATCCGGCAGTCGTGGGCCCATCCCGAGCGCTTGCCTTATTTCCAGATCACGCCTTACCGCAAGCCGACCCTGCGCCGCAAGTTCGAGCAACTGGCCAACTCGGGCGTCGTTCTGCTCGTGGGCACCGACAGCGGCATCCCCATGAAGTTTCACTGCCAGAGCACCTGGCATGAGCTCGACGTCTGGGTCAACGAGCTGGGCTACGATCCCATGTTGGCCATTCGGGCGGCCACCTACTGGCCGGCCGTGGCCATGGGTGTGGAAAAGGACTATGGCACCATCGCCGAGGGCAAGTATGCCGACATCATCGCCGTGAAAGGGGATGTGCTCAGGCATATCGCCCTGCTTCAGGATGTGGATATCGTCATCAAGCACGGACGACGCGTGAAGTGACGTGGACTGGGCAAACGTAGCGCGCAGGGCGGCGCCAATAGTCGGGGCGTCGCCTTGCGCTTTTTACCACAGCAACCCGGTGCGCACCACTCCTTCGAGTTCCTGCCGGTCGATCAGGAATTCCGTGGGCCCCAGGGCGTATGGGGCGATTTCATAGGGGTTGTAATACAGGTACAGGCCATCGGGCCGGACGTAGAAGTTTTGCGGAAGCTGGAAGGCGCCATCCTGGAAATAGCCTGCTTCTTGCAGTGGCTCATCGGCAGGCAGGCTGCGCGCCTGGCGAAACATGCGTTCCACGAGGGCCTCCAGCCCTTTTTCGTCGCGGATAATGTCTTTCCATTCGAGCTTGTGGCCATCGCTTTTTGCGAAAGCGAGCAGCGTCACCCAGCTGTTGGGATGCGCACCGCCCGTGTATGCGTAGGTGCGCACGCCTACCGACCAGACCTTGTCGGTTTCGTAGTCGAGCGAAGCGATGGTTTCCAGCTCCCAGCGTTCGGCCAGGGCGGGATCGGTGTATTGCTGGAACGTCTGGATGAAAGCGCGTGCCTCGTCGGCGGGCGTCTGTGGCCCGGCAGAGTCGGTGTCGGAAAAGAACTCGTAGTGCTGGTAGCGCGCCAGCGTGTCGGCGATGCGGCGAACCACGGCCTCGGGTGCACCGGTGGGGTGTAGCCATATCAGGCGCACGTGCGCGCAGGGGGCGGTGCCGAGGGTGTCGCATCGTCCCCACGACACCTCGGTGGTGTCGGCGACGAAGCGGATGCGGGTTGTTGCCGCCTCATCGGGTTCGTGGTCGTCGGCACAGGAGTACCACAGCATGGCCACGAGGGCAAGGATGGACAGGGGGAAAGGTGCGCTCATGGATAGTCTTCATTTGGTATGCAAAAGAAAAGAGACTTTCCGCAGGGGGAAAGCCTCTTCCTGTTTTTTTGCCGAAAGGCAGAGATCAGTCGAACGACTGGTTGGCTCTGGAGGCCTGGCGTACCAGCTCGGCATATTCTTCCGGCGTCAGGCCGTCCATCACGTAGTCGATGGGGTTCACTTTCTTTCCTTTGTACCAGACTTCGTAGTGGCAGTGGGGCGCCGTGGAGGTGCCCGTGCTGCCGATCAGACCGATTTGCTGGCCCTTTTTCACCTTCTGGCCTACCTTGACATCGATGCGGCTCATGTGGCCGTAGAGCGTCTTGTAGCCGTAGCCATGGTCGATGATGACGTGCTTGCCATAGCCGCGGTTGCTGTGCTTGACGGCCACCACCACGCCGTCGCCCGTAGCCTGGATGGGCGTGCCGCGCGGGGCGCTGAAGTCGATGCCGGTGTGCATCTTGCGCACTTTGTAGATGGGGTGGATGCGGTAGCCGAAGCCGGAGAGAACGCGAATGTCGTGCCTGAGCTTGTCTTCGCGTACAGGCTTGATGGAAGGAATGGATGCCAGCATCTTGGCTTTTTCCCTGGCCATGGCTTCGATCTCGTCGAGCGATTTGGACTGGAGGACGAGCTGGCGCTTGAGCTTGTCGGCGCGTGCTTTCACCTCGGCAAGCAGCTTGCCCGATTCCTTGAGGTTGCGCAGCTCGGCATAGCGCTCGTGGCCGCCTACGCCGCCTTCCCACACGGCTTCGTCGATGGGATCCATCTCGAGAATCATGCGGTGCACGTAGCGGTCGCGCTCTTGCAGGTTGGCCAGCGTCTTGCTCATCAGGTCGAAAGCCTGGTTGAGCTCGGCGTATTCGGCCTTCATGACTTCGATCTCGCGTTGCAGCATCTGTTCCCGCGGTGAGGGGAAGACGCGCCACACGAGCAAGGTGAACAAAAAGCCTGCAACCACCGCAGCACACAGAAAGCCGAACACGTGCAGCAGGCGTTCTTTCCAGGTTACTTCAACTTTTTCGTAACGCAGCGTCTGCGTGTTGAAGTAAAATTTTTCTCTTCTCATACGGTCGTTGGTTGTTGGCCCAAATACTGCACCGAGGGCTTTCGTCTTCTCGTGTAGTCAGTTGTTTGTGGTGCAGTATCCCTCCCTTGCGCCAAAATTAGTGCCTGTTTCCTTTTTGTCAAAAAAGTGACAGAAAAAAGTTTTGCGCAAGCAAACAATTTCAATATAAAAATTTGCAATCTGTTGCTTGCGGCCCTGTTCGGGCAACTCCTCATGAGCATGTTCGTTGGGCGGGGGCAAGAACCAACCGGAAGTTGCGCAGTATTCGTGCAGGTGGTTGTTTTTCATCCCCATCGAAAAGCGCATCTTTGCGGCGTTTTCGACGCGCAAAGGTACAAAACGACCCATTGATATGTTTCTTTCCGTCAATATTTATACTCAATCAAAGTGGTTTGGGAAATCCTGTTGCAATGGTTGAGGGTGTAGCGTTGAGGGTTTAGAGTTTAAAGTTTAAAGTTTAAAGTTTAAAGTTTAAAGTTTTTCTTGTTGATTATCAGCTTTTTGTCAAATCCTCAAATCCTCAGTTCCTCGATTGCTCAATCAAACTCGATTGCTCAATCAAAAATGTCCATCGTCTGGCGTCCATTGACTATCGTCAATAATTCCCAAACCGAATTGCGTTGAGTATAATAGATATTGACATTTGGCCACAAGAAACTGTGGCCAACCCCTCGCCCGGGTGGGTGTTTTGATGAAAATGCATTGCAAATCAGAGGATCCTGATATGAAAGACTCGCGAACGATTCGGCAGACATTTCTGGACTTTTTTGCCGCCAAGGGGCACAAGATCGTGCCTTCGGCCCCGATCGTGAACAAGGACGACCCCACGCTCATGTTCACCAACGCGGGCATGAACCAGTTCAAGGACTATTTCCTCGGCACGCGCGAGCCGGAATATCGGCGCGTGGCCGACACGCAGAAGTGCCTGCGCGTCAGCGGCAAGCACAACGACCTGGAAGAGGTGGGCCGCGACGGTTACCACCACACCATGTTCGAGATGCTGGGCAACTGGTCTTTTGGCGACTACTTCAAGAAGGAAGCCATCGCCTGGGCTTGGGAACTGCTCACGGAGGTGTACGGCATCGACAGGGATCGCCTTTACGTGACGGTCTTCGAGGGGGCGCCCGACGAGGGCCTCGAACGCGACGACGAATCGGCCGACATCTGGAAGCGGTACGTGCCTGCCGAGCGCATCCTTTATTTCGGCAAGAAAGACAACTTCTGGGAGATGGGCGACCAGGGCCCGTGTGGTCCCTGTTCGGAAATACACGTGGATCTGCGCTCCGACGAGGAGCGGCAACGCTGCGACGCGCGCGAGCTGGTCAATGCCGACGATCCGCAGGTCATCGAGCTGTGGAACCTGGTATTCATCCAGTTCAACCGCAAGGCCGATGGCACGCTGGAGCCGCTGCCGGCCCGCCACGTCGATACGGGTATGGGTTTCGAGCGCCTGTGCATGGTGTTGCAGGGCAAACTGTCGAGCTACGATACCGACGTGTTTGCCCCGCTCATTCGCGCCATCGAGCAGGCTTCGGGCAAGACCTACACGGCCAGCTATGCACCCGATGCCCATACCGACATTGCCATGCGCGTGGTGGCCGACCACATCCGCGCCGTCTCGTTTGCCATTGCCGACGGTCAGTTGCCCGGCAACACCGGGGCCGGTTACGTCATCCGCCGCATCTTGCGGCGCGCCGTGCGCTACTATTACAGCTTCCTCGACATCAGACAGCCTTTCCTGTGCAAGCTGGTGCCCGTGCTGGCCGACCAGTTCGACGGCGTCTTCCCTGAGCTCAGGGCTCAGCAGGAGCAGGTGGCCCGCGTGATCGAGGGCGAGGAAAAGGCCTTCCTCAACACGCTCGAAAACGGCTTGCGCCGCTTCGACACGCTCGAAGTCAAAGACGGCGTCATTTCGGGCCAGGATGCCTTCGAGCTTTACGACACCTACGGCTTCCCCATCGATCTGACGCGCCTCATCGCTGAGGAACGCGGGCTGAGGGTCGATGAGGCGGGCTTTGAAAAGGCACTCCAGCAGCAAAAGGAACGCTCGCGGGCCGCTGCGCAAAAAACGGTCGGCGACTGGACGGTACTTGCCGAGGTGGACGACGTGGCCTTCGTCGGCTACGACACCCTCACGGTCGACGACGCGCGCATCGTGCGCTACCGCACCGTCAAGACCAGGAAAGGAGTGGAATACCACGTGGTGCTTGACAAGACGCCTTTCTATGCCGAGAGCGGCGGCCAGCGCGGCGATCGCGGCTGGCTGACCGTGGGCGATGAGCGCATCCGCGTGCGCGACACCCAGAAAGAAAACGACCTCATCGTCCACATCGTCGAGCGCCTTCCGGCAAATCCCGAAGCCCGCGTGCGTGCCGAAGTGGACGCCCGGCGCCGCCAGGCCACCTCGGCCAACCATTCGGCCACGCACCTGATGCACGCAGCCCTGCACCGCGTGCTCGGCAGCCATGCCCTGCAGAAGGGCCAGGACGTGGACGACCGCCGCATCCGTTTCGACTTCGCGCATTTCCAGAAGCTGACCAAAGAGGAGATCGCCGAGATCGAGCGCATCGTCAATGAGAAAATCCGCGCGGACATCCCGCTCGAAGAAGCGCGCGACATCCCCATCGAGGAGGCGAAAAAGGCCGGCGCCATGATGCTCTTCGGTGAAAAATACGGCGAGCGCGTGCGCATGATCACTTTCGATCCCGAGTTTTCGCGCGAGCTGTGCGGCGGCACGCACGTGCCTTCCACCGGCCGCATCGGGCTGTTCAAGATCGTGGGCGAAACGAGTGTGGCTGCGGGCATCCGCCGTATCGAGGCCGTGACGGCCGAAAATGCCGAGCAATGGCTCAAAGAGCAGCTCGACGAGCTGCAGCAGGTGCGTGCCCTCTTCAAGAATCCGAAACGACTGGTCCAGCAGGTCGAAGCCGTGCTCGAAGAGAACCGCAAGCTGCGCAAGGAGGTCGAACAACTGCAGGCAGCCCGCGCCACGGCACTCAAGGGCGAGCTCAAGCAGCAGGCCGTCCAGGTCAACGGTTACCACCTGCTCGTGGCGCGCGTGCCGCTCGACGACGGCAACGCCCTCAAGACGCTGGCCCATCAGCTCGAAAAAGAGCTGGCGCCTGCCGTCATCGTGCTGGGCGCCGTGGTGAAGAACAAGCCGCAACTGCTCGTGCTCATCAGCCGCAACCTGACGGAGCAGTATCCCACGCTGCATGCCGGCCAACTGGTGCGCGAGCTGGCTGCCTTCATCAAGGGGGGCGGCGGCGGACAACCCTTCCTCGCTACGGCCGGTGGCAAGGATGTGAGCGGCCTCGACCAGGCACTCGAAGCAGCGCGCAAGAAGCTGGAAAGGGCGGCCTCCTGAAACAGCCGGCAATGAAAAAAGTCAGGGCCATGTGCACCGCGCACATGGCCCTTGTTTCTTTGGCGGCGAGGCCGGATCCTGTGGCCGCTCATTCCAGGCGGGCCACGGCGATATGGGCCGAATGGAGCACCACCTGCCGGCTGTGGCCCAACGCGTCGTACACCACCACCTTTCCAGTCAGGCTCATCTCTGTGGTCGGCATGCCCTGATCGTTGTCGAGATAAGGTTGCGCACCCGATATCCAGAGCACGGCATCGTCGGGCTGGGGACCCAGCGTGGTGGAGTAGAGCGTACCCGCATCATCCACGTACCACACTTCGACCAACCCGACACCATCGCTGAAGGGTACCTCGTCGAACCATATCGTGTCGATGCCGGGCGTGCTCGTAAAGCGGGCCAGGCAGAAGGAAGGCTCATCACTGCTCTGTATGTCAAGCACCTCGATGCAGAGGGATGCATACACCTGCGCCAGCGTATCCTCGATGTGGACGCACTGAACGCCCTCGTCCAGTACGATGTTGAAGGGGCCGACGAGGCCGTTGCTCCACATGAAGGCATTGCCCGGCGGGGTGCCGGGGTGCCAGCCGGCCTCCAACTGCCAGGCGCCCGAAGGCTGTTGGCTGAGCGATACCTGCAAGCCCACGCTGTCGGCCAGAGTCATCTGGGGCGATAGGCGCGTGGTGTAGGTGCTCTGGCAGCCGTTGATGTCGGTGGTCTCCAGGCTGATCTCGAGCAATTGGTTGCCCGAGGGGATCGGCAGTTCGAGCCGGGGTGTGGTGCGCACATACAGGTCTTCGTCGTTCACGATCCAGCGGTAGAGCACCGCCGGGCCGGTGGTGCGCGAGGCGGAGGCGTCGAGCCGCAAGACGGGTTGGAACTGGGGCGTGGCGGGCACACTCTCAGCGGAGGCATACCAGGGCCCGACCCATTGCCATTCGGCGCCGGTGGCGGGCGCCGTTGGGCCATCCTTTCGGAAAACGAAGCCCAGTGCCGGCCCGCATTCCCTGTCGGGGCAGGCCAGCGGTGCGAGGGCGCCGCTGCGGCGTTCGCTGCCGCCTTCCACCCAGGCATCGGTATGCATGAACACGCTGTCGACCCCTGCAGCCAGCTCGAGCAGTACGCCTCCAATGTTTGCTTTCGCAAAAAAGCGGGGCGAGGCAGAGGTGGGCCCTTCCGGCAGTTCGACGGGTCGGCAGCCGACGATCGTCATAAGGGTTGCGCCAAGCGTCAGGATGAACGGACGAAGGGTCATTGGTCGGAGTTTTGTACGCGAAGTGATGAAGGCAGGCGAAGCCGGACACCCAGCCAGAGGCCATTCGGTGCCTGCCCGGGATCGCCATGGACGGCCCCTTGTCCGCGCAGGCCGACCTGTATCCAGGGCGTGAGGGCGTAGCCGTATTGTGCCTGCACCAGGCCGATGGCCTGCCATGGCGTGCGCGACCATCCTCGCTGCACGGTGTGCCAGCCGCCTGCGGGCGGTGCCCACTCCCATGAACGTTCGTCGAGGCGGCGCTGCTGCGCCAGCGGCACGAGAGCTCCCAGCCCCGCATACAGGCTGTGGCGGCCCCACTGGCGGCCTGCCCCCACGAAGAGCACGGTGCTGAGCTGGTTTTCTATGGTGAGACGATACTGCTTCACCGACACTCCGAAAGAATAGGCAGGCAGCGTACGCCAGGCCGGGTAGAGGTGCAGCGGCTCGTAGCGCACCAGCGCACCTGTTGTCCATCGCCACTTGCCTGCCAGGCGCCCCTGGCGTTCGATGCCCGCCTGGATCCTGAGCCCCTGGCGCGTCCACCCGCCTTCGCCGATGAGGTGCCAGCGCAGGAATCGGCGGCCGAGCGCGGAGCGGCGGGCCTGACCCTGGAGCGTGGGAGTTGGCCGCAGCAGGTGCTGCAGCAGGGGCAGGGCCGCAAGCCGACGTGCAGACCGCGTCGTGTGGGCTTCCGCTTGTGCGCCTTCCTTTTCCGCGGGGGGCGCGGCTGGTATGGCCCGGGGGCTGCTCTGGGTCAATGCCGGCGCATGGTACCGCCGTGGGGGAGCGCCATGTGCTCGTCGTGGGGCAGGAGGCAGGTGGCCTGCCGCAGTGGCGGACAGCAGCTCTTTGTCCGATGGGGTGCTCGGGCTCGTGGGCGCCGTCGGCACCGGTATGGGCAGCGCGCCCACTGCTTGTGTGGAGGCGTCATTTGCCGAAAGGCGCAAGAGGCTCCAGCCCCACCACACACAGATGCCTGCAGCCACGAGGCCGCCCAACCACCACCAGAGCCACAGCCTGCGCCGTCGCTTGCCGAACAGCTCGGCGGCTACTTCGTCCCAGCGCTCGGGTTCGTAGGGAAACTCGCGGTTTCCCAACTGCTCGCGGAAAAGCCTGTCTATATCGTGCTCAGCCATGATGCTTTTTTTTCGTGGTGGGTTGCAAACCAAGAATTTCGGCCAGTTTTTTTCGGGCTTCCATCAGATGCCAGCGCGAGGTGGCCGGACTCATGTCCAGCATCCTGGCGATCTCGGTGTGGTCGTAGCCGTCGATGGCGTACAGGTTGAACACCGTGCGCGTCATGGGCGGCAGTTGGTGCAGGGCCAGCTCGAGTCGTTCGGCTTCCATGCGATCGAGCGCCTCGTTGGGTACCGACCTGCTGCCCACATCGGCGGCCGACAGTTCGGCAAAGTGGTCGCGGCGACGACGCCACTCGTCGATCAGGTAGTTGATCGTCACTCTTTTCGTCCATGCCTCGAAGGGCACTTCCTCGCGGTACTTGTCGAGGTGCTGCACGATCTTCAGGAAGGCGCCATTGTGGGCGGCCCGCACCTCGTCCTCGCTGCGGCGGTAGCGCCGGCACAGGCCCATCACCAGGCTGAACGTCAGCCGGTGCAGGTGTTCCAGTGCGCGCCGGTCGTGGCGGCGGCAGCGGTCCAGAAGGCCTTCAGGTAGCTGCATGTGCTGGCCAATGGCGGCAGAGCCCATGGGAGGGCCCTGCCATGAGGTAATCACTTATTGCTTCACGAAGCGCAGTGTGTGCACAAAGCCATCGGTGGCCGCCTGCAGGAAATAGATGCCTTTCGGCAAATGCTGTGCGGGCACGGTCCAGATTTGTTTGCCCGCAGGGGCAGCCATCTGCTGCTGCCACCTGAGGCGGCCCGTGGCGTCGAAGACCCGCAGCTGTACCGGGCCGGCCTGTGCCAGCGTTGCCTCCAGTCTCAACCTGCCCGAGGTGGGGTTTGGCGAAAGCCGGAGCTGGGCGACCCGCGCCACTTCGTCGGTTCCGGTAATGAAAGTGCCGTCGTCGCCCACTTCGAAGGCTACCTGGACGGTGGGCTGGTCGGGGCCGAGCGTGATCCACTGTCGGGCTTGCTCCCGGCCCGGAATTTCGAGTACCAGCTCGTAGGTGCCCCAGGGCAAGCCTTCGAAGCGGAAGTGGCCTGTGGCATCGGTAGCGCGCCATTGCAGCGGCTGGCCGGCAGCATCGTAGAGCAGCAGCGTCACTCCGGCCAGGGGGGCGTCGTGCTCTGGCTCGTCGCCCGGACGAAAGCCATCGGTAGCGCCGACGTAGCCTTCGATGGCGCCCGGCCCGTCGAGCGGCGTGGCCGCGAAGAGGTACACGTCATAGCTGTGCGATGGGCCGAAGGTCGGCACTTCGAACGTCGCTGCGTCCTGCCATTCCAGCGCATGGAAGTGATAGGTGGGCAAGAGCGTCGTGTCGTAGGGAATGACGCGCACGAGGTACAGGCCCCACGGCTGGTCGCCAAAGTCGTAGAAGGGTGCGTTCAGGGCCATGCTCAGGGCCACGGTATCGGTCCGCACGAGCGAGTCAAATTCGTTCCACTGCCACAGCTCTGCCCGGCCCGGAATGTAGATCGGCCAGCTGATGGAGTCGGCCGAGTACACCCAACCCTGTATGCCGAAGTTGATCTGGGGCATACCGGTGACGACGTTGTCGGTCGCAGTGCATCCGGTGGCATCGGTGATGGTGACGCTGACCTGGGCATTGCTGAGGAAAGGAATGAGCTGGGTGGTGTCGCCGGTGCTCCACAGATAAGCGAAGGGAGGTGAGCCTGCCGGGACGGCCTGCAGCCACAGCGCGCCCATGTCCTGTACCACTGCGATGTCGGCCCAGCAGTCGGGCAGCTCGAGCCAGGCGCAAGCCGTGTCGGTACAGCCGAAGAAGTCGGTGAGCACCACGCACCACTCGCCTTCCTGGTCGGCAAAAAGGTAAGCGCTCCCCTCGAATACTTCCCCATCCGGTGCGATCCATTCGAAGGTGTAGGGCGGCACGCCACCCGAGCCCATGGCCCACATCGAGGTGCCGTCCATATAGATGGTGTCGTTGACCGTCAGGCTCACGTGGCACGGCTCGGCCGGGGTCAGATCCCTGCAGGCCTCGGCCGCACAGCCCACGGCATCGGTCACGGTGACGCAATAGATGCCGGGCGTGTCGGGGAAGATGATGTCCTCGGTCGAGCCCGTGTTCCACTGATAGCTGTAGGGCGGGAATCCGCTGGCGGCAGCAAACAGGCCATTGGTGGCGGGCGCCATCACCAGCTCGACGGTGCATGCCGCCAGGTCGATACAGTCGGTGGCCACGCAGCCATAGGATGAGGTGATGGTGACGCAGTAGCTGCTCTGGCTCGGGTCGATGGCGATCGAAGGGGTCGCGGCGCCATTGCTCCACAGGTAGGTGGTCAGGCCCGGACTGCCGCCCACCGTGGCATGGAGCCAGGTGCCGTTCTGCACCACCTCGATTTCTACCCAGCAACTGTCACTGTAGGCGCTCGGGTCGAACCACACGCAGGTGTCTGCCGTGCAGCCGGTGGCATCGGTGATGGTGAGGCAGTAGGTGCCCTGGCCATTGGGCATCAGCACGGGGCCGGTGGAGCCGTCGGACCACAGGTAGGCGACAGGCTCGGCGCCCCAGGCATTGGCGATGATGGCATCGGGCAGCACGTCGAGCTGGAGGCCGCAGTCGGTGCTGTCGGTGCCGATGGTATGGCAGGCCGTGGCCACGCACTCGATCGAGTCGGTGATGGTGACGCACCAGGTGCCTTCGCCCTGCACCGCGATGGAGGGGCTGACGTATCCGTTCGACCAGACATAGCTGAACGGCGGCGTGCCCTGCGGAATGGCCGTGAGCGTGGTGGCCGTGCCGTCGGGTGTGGGCTGCGCTTCGATCGAGGCCGAGCACAGCGGCTGGGAGGGACAGGTGAAATCGGCGACGAGCTCGGTATGGTTGGGCCACCAGCTCAGCAATTGGAGGTTGGCGCCACCGGGGCCCCACGGACAATCCCATACCGTCACAAAGACAGTGCCCTGTGTCAGGTTTGCGGGCACTTCGATCCAGTCTTCGTAGTAGCCGTTGGCGTCGGTAGGCACTTCGTTGTAGTAGAAAAAGCCCATGAGCGAGTCGGTAAAGATGGCCACGGGCGTGCCCTCAACCGGCTCGCCGTCGTCGTAGAGCACGTGGCCCGAGACGTGGATGGTGAGGGTCTGGGCGGATGCCGCAAACAGTGTCGAGCACAGGATTAGCAGGAGTAAGGGGTATTTCATCTGGCTGGTTTTTGATTGAAGATAAGGATGCGTGAAAAACCCTGGTTACCTGCCTTCACGGCAAAACAGACCGCTGCGTTGGGTCGGGAAGGGCATTATTTGCCGAAAGGCGCAAACTCTTGCAGCTCTTGGCCATCGGAATGCGGGCCGGGTAATTGGCGGGCGGGCTGTATTTTGCGAAAGCAAAAAAAGGCGCAACGGAATATCTTTGCCGGCCATGCGACTGAAGACAATAGAGATCAAGGGGTTCAAATCGTTCGCCAACGAGACGGTCATCCACTTCGACGGCGACGTGATCGGCATCGTGGGGCCGAACGGCTCGGGCAAGTCCAACATCGTGGATGCGGTGCGCTGGGTGCTGGGCGAGCAGAAGACGCGCGAGCTGCGCCTCGACCAGATGTCGAGCGTGATCTTCAACGGCACCAAAAAGCGGCGGCCGGGCGGCATGGCCCAGGTGACGCTCACCTTCGACAACACCAAAAACATCCTGCCCACCGAGTATCAGACCGTCAGCATTACGCGCACGCTGTATCGCAGCGGCGAGAGCGAGTATCGGCTCAACGGCGTGGTGTGCCGCCGCAAGGACATCACCAACCTGCTGATGGACACCGGCATCGGTTCCAACTCGTATGCCATCATCGCCCTTTCGATGGTTGATGACATCCTGGCCGACAAGGACAACGCGCGCCAGCGCATGTTCGAGCAGGCCGCCGGCATCAGCAAGTACAAGGTGCGCAAGCGCGAGACACTCAGCAAGCTCAACCAGACCACGGCCGACCTGGACCGCGTCGAAGACCTGCTCTACGAGATCGAGAGCAACCTCAAGACGCTGGAGAAGCAGGCACGCCGCACGCGCCGCTACTTCGAGCTCAAAGACCAGTACAAGACGCTGAGCCTCGAGCTGGCGGCCTGGCGCACGGCCGGCCTGAAGCGCAAGTTCAAATCGCTGGCCGGCTCGGTGCAGCAGCAGGAAGATGCCTTTCGGCAAATTGAGATCGAGATCCGGCAGGCCGAGGCGGCCCTCGAGGCCGAGCGCAAGGCCAACCTCGACAAGGAGCAACTGCTCTCGACGCGCCAGCGCGAGCTCAACAGCCTCACCGGGCGCATACGCGGCATGGAGGCCGACAAGCGGATGCTGCAGCAGCAGGCCCGCTTTGCCGAAGAGACGCGCGAGAAGACGGCCCGCCAGATCGAAGAGGCCAAGAGCCGGTTGGCGCGCCTCGAGGAGCAGGTGGCTTCGCTGCGCGAGCGCCTTGTGGAGGAGAAGCGCCTCGAGGCCGAGCTCGAAGAGCAGCTCGATGCCGCCGAAGCGGCCCTGCAGGCCAAACGGTCGGAGCACGGCTCGCTCAAGGCCGATCTCGATGCCGTGCTCGAGCAGCAGCAGGAGCTGGAGCGGCGCCTGTTCGAGAAAGAGAAGCAAAAGGCCGTCTGGCAAAACCAGTTGCAGAGCCTCGAACAGGAGGCGCAGCGTTTGGCGGAAGCCGAAGCGAAAAGCAAGGGCGAGGCCGCCCGCCTCCGGGAGCAGCTCGCCGGCCTGAAGGCCGAAGAGGAAAAAGTGCGGGCCGAGCTGGAGCAATTGGAAAAGGCCGAAGCCGACCGACAGAAAGCCATCGAAGAGACGCGCCGAAAGATGGAAGCGCTCGAAGAGGAGCGCAGCGCCATCAACCGGCGGCTCGATGCCAAACGCAACGAGTTGCAGCTCATGCGCTCGATGGTCGAGAACCTCGAGGGCTTTCCCGAGAGCATCCGCTTCCTGAGCGGCAAAAAGGAATGGGCCCGTCAGGCGCACCTGCTCACCGACCTGATCTACGTGGAGGAAAGCTATCGGGTGGCCATCGAGAACTACCTCGACCCCTGGCTCAACTACTATGTGGTGCCCGACATCGAGGCGGCCCGCCAGGCCATTCGCCTGCTGCACAGCGCCCAGAAGGGCAAGGCCCATTTTTTCCTGCTCGACGCCTTTGCCGATTACGAGCCGCCCATGCGCATGCTGCCCGCCGGCACGCGCCCCGCCATTGATCTGGTGCAATGCGACCCGGCCTATCGCAAGCTGGTGGCCTTCCTGCTGGATGGCGTGGTGGTGGCCAGCGAGGGCGCGCTCGACATCCCGCTCGACGAGCCCGACCTTGTCCTGCTCGCTGCCGACGGCACCTTCATCCGCCGCCGCCACAGCATTTCGGGTGGCAGCATCGGCCTGTTCGAAGGCAAGAAAATCGGTCGCCAGAAGAACATCGAGATGCTGGAGAAGGCCATCCGCAAGCTGCAGCAGCAGGAACAGCAACTCTCGACCGAATACTTCGCCCTGAAGAAGCATCTGGCGACGTTGCGCCAGAAAGATCTGCAACAGGAGATCCGCCAGTTGCAAGCGCGCCTCAACCGGCTGGTCAACGAGCGCGCTACGGCGGCGGCGCGCCTCGAGCAGTTCGAGGCCTCCCTTTCGGGAAACAGCGCCCGCCTCGAAGAAATCGCCGCAGGCCGCGCCGAGCTGGAGCAGGGCATGCAGCAGCTCAAAGGCGAACTCAAGGCGCTCGAACAGCAGTTGCGCACCCTGCGCCGGCAGATCAGCCGGGCCGACGAGTCGTATCGGAGCGTGGCCGAGTCCTTGAGCGAGGCCAGCGCCCGCTTCAACCAGGCCAACATCGAGTTCATCAAGCAGCAAAACAAGGTGGGTGCCCTGCAAAAGGAGTTGGCATTTGCCGAAAGGCAGATGGACGAAATACGTGCCCGCCTGCAGCGCGACCAGCGCGCCCTCGAGGAAGCCGTCGCCCAGTACGATGAGACGCAAGCCGAGATCGAAAAGCTCGATGCGCAGTTGCTCGAAGCCTACGCCCGACGCGACGAGCAGCAGGCCCTCCTCACCGAAGCGGAAAAAGCCTACTTCGAAGCGCGCGGCGGCATCAACGAGCTCGAAGACCGCCTGCGCAAGCTCAACCGCAAGCGCCAGGACCTGCAGTCGCTCATCAACGACCTGAAAGACAAACGCACCGAGGTGCAGCTCCAGCTGCAGACCGTCAACGAGCGCCTGCGCGTAGAGTTCAACGTCTCGGTCAACGAGCTGCCCGACCCGCCCGACGAGGCCGACCCGGCGCGCCTGGCGGAGCTGGAGGCCAAAGTGAGCAAGCTCAAAAACAGGCTCGACAACTACGGCGAGATCAACCCCATGGCCGTAGAGGCTTACGAGGAAATGCAGGAGCGCTACGAAACCATCAAGAGCCAGCGCGACGACATCCTCAAGGCCAAGGAAGACCTCATGGAGACCATCAAAGAGATCGAGGAGACGGCCACCACGCAGTTCCTCGACGCCTTCGAGAAGGTACGCCTGCACTTCATCGAGGTGTTCCGCAGCCTCTTCAGCGAAGGCGACACCGCCGACCTGATCCTCCTGAACCCCGACGATCCGCTCAACTCGAAGATCGAGATCGTGGCCAAACCCAAGGGCAAACGGCCCCAGACCATCTCGCAGCTGTCGGGCGGTGAAAAGACGCTGACGGCTACGGCCCTGCTCTTCGCCCTCTACCTGCTCAAGCCTGCGCCCTTCTGCATCTTCGACGAGGTGGACGCCCCGCTCGACGACGTCAACATCGAGAAGTTCAACCGCATCATCAAGAAGTTCTCGAAAGCCTCGCAGTTCATCATCGTCACGCACAACAAGCTCACCATGGCCGCCGTCGACATCATCTACGGCGTCTATATGCCCGAGGAGGGCGTCTCGGCCGTCACGCCCGTGGACTTCCGCCAGCTCGAAGCCGGCCCCATCCTCGAGGCGGTGAGCCCGGAGGAGTGAGCGGGGAAAGTGAGGGATCCTGCGGGGAACGCTTCTGCAAGGAACCGGTTATCCATCTCGGTGGCGGACGATCTCCTGCAATGCTTGCCTGAGGGAATGCTCGAATTCCTGAAATGCAGACAGTGCCTTCAGGGCCTCGATGCGCACCTTGCTTCCGGCAGATTCGTACAGGAAACTGATTTCAAGCATCCTTTTTCGCTGGCGTCTGCTGCGGTGGGCGTTGGCCTCGCGAATTATTTGTTCGAGTCGTTGTTTGGGATCGGCAATGGACTCTATTTCGCCAGGTCCTGGCAGATTGACGTGCTCCGGTTTGCCCCCAAGGCCTTTCAGCTCTTCTGTCAGCCATTGGTTGTCGGCCAGCATCCAGGCTTCGGTTTCTTTGGTTTCTTTAACCGGAATCAGGGGGACGAAGTGGAATTCCACGGTTCGGAATTGCTCGTCCTGAAAGACCTTGTTGAAATGGTTTTGCCTGACTTCATCAAAAGAGGGCGTGCCGTCGCGGTGAAGGATCAGCATGTGGTATCCTTTCAATTGGTTGCACAGGGAATGCACCTTTTGGAGGTAACTATCGCCCTCTGTCTGAAATTCGTCCACCACCAGCACCTCCCATTCCTCATCAGCGAGCGTGTGCAACAGACGCGTGATGAGGCGCTCTATCAAAGGCCTGAAGAACCGCCAGTCGGTAGGGCCTTCTCCGTGAAATGCTATGGCCAGCGTGTTCATTCTACAGGTTCAGGTGTCTTTTGATACATGAGAAACTCTTTCACGCGCTGCAGGGAGATTTTTTTCTCGGGTGGTGTGAGCCCGGGAATCTCTTCGTTGGGATCCAGGGAGACGGGCAACATACGCGTGCGGTACCAGGTGGCGTGGTGCTTCGGGTCTGCCACCGGTCGGATTTCGGCAAAGTAGCATTGGCCCTGGAATTCCCCTCTTCTCAATGCCAGGGAAAACTCTGCGAGCAGAATGGGCGAATGGGTATTGGCCAGCACCTGGCGCAGGCGAAATGCGCGAGATGCCGGTTCTTGCCTGAAGTCGGTAGTCAGGTCGGTGAGCAGTGCCACCGTGTCCTTCAGTCGGGTGGGGTGCACGCCGTTCTCCGGCTCTTCGAGGCACAGGGTGCCGCTCCAGTCGTCATCTTCCGACAGGGCGGCAAGGACCAGCAGCCGAAGCGTGCCCTCTGACAATACACCGGCCGACCATTCCTGCCCTGCAGTCGTTTCTGCCTTGATGACGAATTGCTTGCGCTCATCATCTCTGTCCACGAAAACGCGTTTGATGTAGGGCACAAAGCGCCGCAGCTTGGAGCTTATGTGCAGCAGAGCATCCGGATCCTTCTCCTGAAGCCCTTGCAGCATGCCGGCAAGGTTTTCTCCATGTGGTCCCAGATGTTGAGGACCCAGCATTTTGGTGGGTTCGCGCATCTGTGTGGGCTGCAGGTGCAGCTCGCGCCAGCTCAACATTTCTTTTTTGGCGGCGTAGGCATGTGGAAACTCCGTGCCGCTGATTCCGCTCAATACGGAGCGTTCCAGCTCTTTGACAGGGGTAGGACGCCCGCCCCGAATGCCGTCTTGCCGGACAAAAATGGTGGGTATGCCATCTTTTACTTCGGTGTAGAGATAAGGTTTATACGTGTTCTTCGGCTTGGGCGCGCTCCAGTATTTTTTGTTTTTCCCGACGGTTTTTTTGAACCATTCATCCTCCTTGGGCCGGATGGGGAGGAGTGCTTCTCTGGTGACCAGCAGCTTTTCCAGCCCGTTGCCTGCCTTGCGGCACTCGATTTCGATCTCGTACCTGAGGCGCAGGTGCCTCAATTGGCTTTCGTTGCCCCAATCGTCGCGGATTACCGGGTTGACGAACATTTCTACGGCAAAGCGCATGTGAGAGGCACTCTTGCCGCGTGCAAACTGGGTGAACAGCTCTTCTGGTTCGCCGCGTTGGCGGGCAAATGCTTGCCGCAAATCGCTTTCTGCAATGGCCGACAGCAACATCAGCGCGTCGAAGAGGTTGCTCTTGCCCGAGGCATTGGCTCCGGCAATCAGGGTGAAAGGGGCAAGCTCCAACTTGAAGTCTCGGAATGACTTGAAGCCATCGATTTCGATTCGGGTGATCATGAGTCCGGTGGTTGGCCGTGTTCCCCAATATAGGTTTTTTCTTTCTCCAGCCCAAAGATTGGCGATATTTGGAGCACCAAATGTTTCCTGCCAAAACCATCCCATCATGTCGCTGCGCCATTTGCCTTTTTCGCTTTTGTTGTTGTTCCTTGTTTCCTGCTCCGTTCATCAGCGGCAGGCCGCTACGGCTACGGCGGAGCCACAGGTCCGCGAGACCGAGCGCGTTGCCGAAGAAGAAACTTACCTTGCTCCGCCTGTAGCTGCCGACGACGGCCGCATCGCGTTCCAGATCCTGCAGATCAATGACGTGTACGAGATTGCGCCGCTTCCGGGCGACAACCTGGGCGGCATGGCGCGCCTCAAGACGCTGTTCGACAGCCTGTACAACGAAAACCCCAACACCCTCTTCGTGGTGGCAGGCGATTTCCTGAGCCCGTCGCTGCTGGGCAGCCTCAAGGTCGATGGCGAACGCATCGCGGGGCGCCACATGGTCGAGGTGATGAACCATGCCGGTGTGGATGTGGTGGCTTTTGGCAACCACGAGTTCGACCTCAAGTATGCCGATTTGCAAAAGCGCATTGACGAGTCGGAATTCGAGTGGCTGGCCACCAACGTGCTGCGCCGCGACGGCGACCGCCTGGTGCCCTTCCACGCCAACTTCGGCGATTTCGACTACTACCTGCCCGAGACCTACATCTGGGAGATCAGCGATGCCGATGGCACCGAGCTGAAGGTGGGCATCTTCAGCGCCGTGCTGCCGGCCAACCGGAAAGACTACGTCTTTTACGAAGACTTTTACGAGGAAGCCAAAAAGGCCTATCTGGAGCTCAACGCCAGATGCGATCTGGTGCTCGGCCTCACCCATCTCGACCTCGCCATGGACCTGAAGCTGGCCAGTATGCTGCCCAACGTGCCCCTCATCATGGGCGGGCACGAGCACGAGCTGCACCACGACAGCGTGGGCAACGTGCACATCTTCAAGGCCGATGCCAACGCCAAAACGGCCTGGATCCATCAATTCGAGGTGGACAAAGCCCTCATCCCCGGCTACGTCGGCCGCAAGTCGTACGTGCGCCGCATTGATCAGACGCTGAAGGCCGATCCCTACGTGGATGAGCTCGTGCAGAAGTGGCTCGGCATCCAGCAAAGTGTCATCCGCTCGGCCGGCGTCGATCCCGAGCGCGTGCTCATGGTGGCCCACGAGCCCCTCGACGGGCGCGAGGCCTCGGTGCGCAACCATTCCACCAACCTGACGCGCCTCATCACCTCGGCCATGGTGGCTGCCGCCAAAAAGCCGGTCGATGCCGCCATCCTCAACGGCGGCTCCATCCGCGTCGACGACCAGCTCAAGGGACCGATCACCGCCGTGGACATCTTTCGCACGCTGCCTTTCGGCGGCAGCATCGTCGAAGTGGACCTGAAGGGCAGCCTCCTGCGGCGCGTCCTCGACCAGGGCTTGCAAAACAAGGGCAAGGGCGGCTACCTGCACCGGGCCGGTATCGCCCGCAAGGACGGCCGCTGGTTCGTGGCCGACCAGCCGCTCGAGGACGAAGCCACCTACCACGTCATCGTGCCTTCCTTCCTGCTCACCGGCCTGGAGACGGGGCTCGGCTTTTTCACACCCGACAATCCCGACATCCTTGCTGTGGACGAGCCCGCTTCGCCCGACGATGTGCGCTCCGACATCCGCAAGGCGGTGATCCATTATCTGACTTCGGTCAGGAAATAACGGGGCGGAGACGCGGCCCACCTATGTGGACGCAATTTTTCCGGCTTCGCGCAGCAGGGCGAGCGCCCTGCGGGTGCGCGCCTCGCCACTTCCTTCGACCACGCCATACGACACGCCCAGCCGCTCGAGCAGTTCCCGGTATCTGACAAAAAGCTGATCGCGGTCGTGCGGGTTTGCTCGCAGCGGATCGGGCTGCCACGGCAGATCGGGCGCACACAAGAGGTAGTAGTCGCCCCGATGGCGCCGCAGCAGCGCTTCGAGCCAGGCAGGAGGGGTGCCGAAGCGGTAATCCCACCACACCCGGATCACCTCGAGCGAGGTGTCGGCGAGGATCAGGTCTTCGGCCCCGGCTGCAGCCGCCAGCTCGAGCGCCGCCTGCCCGTGGGCGATGTGCGTCAGGTCGTCGAGCGTGTACGCGGGGCCGAAACGCTCGAGATACAGGCGGGCATATTCCGGCACTACGGGCGCCGACAGCTTTTCCGCAAGGGCCCGGCTCAGCGTCGTCTTGCCCGACGACTCGGGGCCGGTAATGACAATTTTCTTCGGGTGCGATTTTGTCGGCATGTGCGGATATTCCTGTCTATCAGAGTGGTTCGGGAAATCCCGTGGCAATGGTTGAGGGTGTAGTGTTGAGGGTTTAGGGTTTGGAGTTTAAAGTTTAAAGTTTTTCTTATTGACTACCAGCTTTTTGTCAAATCCTCGGTTCCTCGATTGCTCGATTCCTCATCCATTGAAACCGCAGCCTTCGGCCACGGAGAGCCGCAGATGGACGCAGTTTGAACGCAGCTTTTGACCAGGTTGAGGGTTTATCATTTTTTCAAGTTGATTGTCAGGACATTGACTCAACCAGCCCCGCCCCGGGGCGCCTCAACATCGCTGGCGCAGCCAGCGCGTGTTCCGAACTGTCGGAATCTCAACATCCGCATAGCGGTCTCAACCCTGCTCAATCCTCGGTTCCTCGGTTCCTCACTCATTGCAACCGCAGCTTTCAGCCGCAGATGGACGCACTCGTCGCGCAGTTTGCACAATCGCTCACTTACTCACTCTCTCTTCACTCCTTCACTCGCTCACTCCATCGCTATGGTCACTCCATCTCTCTTCTCTCCATCTCAAAAAAATCGTCCATCGTCAGATAACTTTGCTTGCATTCGGGTGTTTGCTTTCGGTTGGCTTTCGCCAAAAATCGCAGCAGGACAAACGATCCGAAAAATGCACGACCTCGAACCATTCTGGAACTGGCGCGACCGCTATACGGCCGAGGAGGACGAGCGCTCGCCTTTTTACGGAAGGGAGTACAGCGAGTTTTACTTTTCGCAGCAAATCTACAACTACGTCATCCACCCGCAGTGGGACGACTTTGGTTCCAAAACGCTGTACACCAAACTGCTGTGGGCCGACTACGAGGCCGGTTTCGCCATCCTCGAGATGTTGGGCGAGTGGAACGACTGTCTCTACAACGACATCATGTTTCTGAAAAGGGAAGTCATCGACCCGCTGCAGGCCGAAGGCATTCACAAGTTTGTGCTCGTGTGCGAAAACGTGCTCAACTTCCACGGGCTGGACACCGACTACTACGAGGAGTGGTTCGAGGAAGTGTCGGAAGCCGACGGCTGGGTCTGCTTCATCAACGTGTTGCCCCACGTCGAGGACGAGTTGAAGCAAACCCGCTTGCACGATTTCATCTACTTCGGCGGTGCACTCAACCACTTCAACTGGCGGCCGCTCAAGCCCGAATTCATCCTTTACGTACTCGAGGAATACCTCTCGGGCCGCAACCTGGCCTTGCCCGGCTTCTGACGGCTTTTCGACTTCCGTCAAAATTTCGCTTTCATGCCGGCGCGGATGCGCACGCCCTGAAAGAAGTTCATGCGCACGGGCACCTGGCCGCCATTGGTCGTGTTGAAGGAGGCTTCGAGGATCAGCATGCGGGCAGCCAGCAGGTGCTGCAGGCGCATCCCTTCGACGGGCACGTAGGTCGTGGTTTCCCTTTTTTCGATCGGATAGCCGAACTCATTGACGTCGGCCGGCTCGATGAGGAAGGTGGCCGCGTCGAAGAGCGAGTCGAGCACGCCCTGCTCGTCGGCCAGATAGACCTGTACGGCCATGCCGATGGGCAGCTCGTTTTCGGCCACCAGCTTGATTTCGGCAGCCGTCATTTCGGTCAGGTTGCCCGGGTTGAAGTCGAAGGTGTCGGTGACGGCAAAGTCGGATGCCTGCCCGTACACCGGCAGCACCACCTCCACCTGAAAGCGGTAGTAGCTCGAGTCGGTGAGGAAACCGCGGATGGCCGTGTTGCTGTCGGGGTTGGTGAGCGCGTCGATGTCGTAGTCCACGGCCAGCGGGTTGGCGCCGAGGATTTCTGCGATGTTCGAGTTGTCTTTGTGCAAAACGATGGTCTGGGTCTTCACTTGGCCCACCTCGTCGAGGGTCGGATAGACGAAGTCGAGCCCGCCGTTGGTCAGCAGCGGGCTTTGCAACTGCAGCACCTGGCCGTCGAGCGTGTAGACGTCGAAAACGTTGACCACGCTGCGCGTGGGCAGGCCGAAGCTGTTGGTGACGTAGAGGTACACCCTGGGGTCGGCGAAATAGACGTTGCCGCGCCGCCATTTTTCGAGAAATTCGATTTCGATCGTGTCGCGGGCACCGTCGTACAGGTAATTGCCCAGGTAGCCCTGGATGTAGCTGAATTCCACATTTTGCAAAAGCAGGTAAAAGTCGGAGAGCGTGTCGCGCGTCATGTCGGGCAGGCGCAGGGCCTCGTAGCGCAGCCACATCCTGCCGTCGGCGTCGGGGGCGAGGCTGTAGCCGGCCAGGTCCACCTCGGGGTTGGGAAAGAGGGGCACGGGCGCGCCGCCCGAGGGCGGCAGCACGTGCTCCAGCACGAGCGGCTGGCCGTTCTTGCGCAGTTGGGGAAAGCTGACCGTCACCCGTACCGAGTCGGGATGCTTGCTGTTGAAGAAATACGTCAGCTTGCCCGTTTTGAACAGGGCCGAGTCCACCTCGAGGATGTCGTCGTAGCGGAAGGGCAGCTCGAACAGAGTGTCGGTCACGGGAATGGGCAACTGCAGCAGCGTAAGAGCGGGGGCCAGGGCGTCTCTGGTGGTGCGTTCGATGGTGTTGCCCCGGTAGCGGATGCGCAGCTCGCCCAATGAGTCGATTTCGAGCAGGCCCGTGTCGTCGAACGAATTGAGAAATTCCTCGATGGTCACCTCGCCGTGAAAAAGCGGAAAAGCGTATTCAGGCGCCAGGTCGGTGCGGGCGCGTTCCAGGTCCGACAGGTCGGTGCAGCCAAACAGGCCCGTCAGGGCCATCAGAAGCGGGAGCAGGTTTCTCATGCAGGTCTTTTTTCGCCGTGATGTCCCAAGATAGGGCAGGGCAGCATGCGCCGCCTGTTTTGCTTTCGCAAAATGCCGGTTCTGACGGATGGTTGACCTTTTATACACGATTCAAAATGGTTTGGGAAATCTGGCGTGCTGGTCAATCGTCCATCGTCCATGGTCTATTGTCCATCGTCCATTGACCATTGTCAAAAATTCCCAAACCGGATTGCGCTGAGTATAAACTCGATTCAAAGTAGTTCGGGAAACCTGGCAGTGCCGGTCAAGGGGCTTTGATGGGGCATCGGTAAAGGCCATTGAAAAATCAGAGCGGTCGCAACGAGGCAAAGACGCCAAGACGCCAAGACTTTCAATGTTTTTTATTGTAAATCAATTTGTTATCCACAATCTACAATGCCACGTCATCACGTCGTTACGATGTCACGCCGTCACGATGTCACGTCGTCACGCCTTCCACGTGCCTTGCATTTTTCTTCATTCCCTCCCTTTTCATCAACTTTGGGCTTCATTTGCCGAAAGGCGAAAAAACAAAGCCCATGAAGCCGACCATTGTGGCCATCGTGCCGATGCGCCATTCGAGCGAGCGGGTGCCCGGCAAGAACTATCGTCCGTTTGCCGGCAGGCCCCTGTACCACCACATCGTGCGGGCGTTGCTGGCCGTGCCCGACATCGCGAAGGTGGTCATTGACACCGACAGCCCGACCATCATGGAAGATGCGGCCAGGCATTTTCCCGAGGTGGTGCTGCTGGAGCGCCCCGAGCACCTGCGCGCCGGCGAAATCCCGATGAACGACGTGTTGCTGCACACCATCGGCCGGGTCGAAGCCGACTTCTACCTGCAGACGCACAGCACCAATCCACTGTTGTCGGCCGAAAGCATCGCCCGGGGCGTCCGGATTTTCCTGGAACAGTATCCCGTGTACGACTCGCTTTTCACGGTGACGCGCCTGCAGACGCGCCTGTGGGATCCGCTGGCACGCGCCATCAACCACAATCCGAATATCCTGCTGCGCACGCAAGACCTGCCGCCGGTGTACGAGGAAAACTCGTGCATGTATCTGTTCACGCGCGAGATCCTCGAACGCAAGCACAACCGCATCGGCGACCGCCCGTACCTGCTCGAAATCCCGCGCGACGAAGCACAGGACATCGACGAGGAAATCGACTTTCAGATTGCCGAGTTTTTGTTCAGGAAAAAATACGGAATGGTAGAGTGAGTGATGCGGTTGAGACTCGCGCGCTCGGAGCCTGAGCCTCGACTTTGCATTCATCGGATTCTTTCCGTCAAAAAACACAACCATGACTTACGAAAACCTGCTTTTGACCGAAGCCGACGGCATCGTGACCGTGACGATCAACCGGCCCAAGGCGCTCAATGCGCTGAACCGTCGCACGATGCAGGAGCTGAACCACCTGTTCGGCACCGACCTGCCCGGCCGCGAGGGCCTGAAAGGCGTCATCGTCACGGGTGCGGGCGAGAAATCGTTCGTGGCCGGTGCCGACATCAAGGAGTTTCTCGACCTGGATGCTGCACAGGGCGAGGCGATGGCGCGCTATGGCCACGAGACCTTTTTCCTCATCGAGCGCTTTGCGCGGCCGGTGGTGGCTGCCGTCAACGGCTTTGCCCTGGGTGGCGGCTGTGAGCTGGCCATGGCCTGCCACCTGCGGCTGGCGTCGCCCAATGCGCGCTTCGGGCAGCCCGAGGTCAACCTCGGCATCATTCCGGGCTACGGCGGCACCCAGCGCCTGATCCAGTACATCGGCAAGGGCAAGGCCATGGAGCTGCTGCTCACGGCCGACATGATCGACGCCGAGGAAGCGCACCGGCTGGGCCTGGTCAACCACGTGGTGCCGCAAGACCAGTTGCTGGCCAGGGCTGCCGAGCTCATCCAGAAGATCGCTGCCAAGGGTCCGTTGGCTGTCGCCAAAATCATCGAGCTGGTCAATGCCTTCTATCGCCACGACCTGGACGGCTTCGCCGAAGAGGTCAAGGCGTTTGGCTACACCACCGGCACCGAGGATTTCCGGGAAGGGGCGCGTGCCTTCGTCGAGAAGCGCAAACCCGAATTCAAAGGCAAGTGATGGCACGTCCCGACCCGCTCGTACGCATCGGACTGACGCGCAAGGCCCATGGCGTGCAGGGCGAGCTGCGCGTGGAGGTGGAGCCGCGCTACCTCGAAGACCTGCTGCACACGCCATTCATCTTTATCGAGTTGCCCGACGGCATGGTGCCCTTTGCCGTGGAAGAGGTGCGCATGGACCGCTGGCCCATCCTCAAGCTGGAGGGCGTGGACGTGCGCGACGAGGCCGTGCCGCTGACTTCGCGTCCGCTATGGCTCGCGGAAAAGCACATCCTGCCCGACGACCAGCGCCGGCTCGAGGTGGAAACGCTCGCCTGGGCCTGGGCTGAGGGCTACACGCTGGTGGACTGCCGCGCCGGCGTGGTGGGCATCATCGAGGAGGTGCGCGAGTTTCCGCAGCAGGAGATGGCTGTGGTGCAATACGAAGGGCGCGAGCTGCTCATACCCCTGCACGAGGCCCTTATCGTCGAGGTGGACGACGAGCGGCGCGAGCTGGTGATGGATTTGCCGGAAGGCCTGCTCGAGCTGGGGTAGGGCGGCCTGCCGGCAAACAAAAAATGCCCGGAAAGGACAACCCTGCCTTTCCGGGCAACGTTTTTGATACGTCTCCGAGAGGGTGGGAAGGCGTCCTTTCCGCTTTTTGTCCCCAAAAAAAGAAGCATGTCATGAAGAAGTTCGTCGTGTTGAGTCTGTTGCTGGCAGTATGCATTTTGCCCGCAAGGGCGGCCTACATGCTGTTGCCCATGGATGCCGAAAGCCAGACCGACCACCTGAAAGCGTACGGCATCACCTACTGGGTGCTCGAAAACGGCGTAGAGGCCTGGTGGCTGCTCAACTATCGGGGGGGCAGCTTTGCCTTTCGGGCAAATCCCGTCTTCGAGAAGGAATGCAAGACGCGCGGGGTGAGCTACGAGATCCTGCCCGATGCGGCCTTCAACACCATCCTCGAAGAGATCGCCAACCCCGAGGTCAACATGGACGCCATCAAGCTCGAAAAGGCGCCGAAGATCGCCGTGTACACGCCGCCCGAAGGCTTCAAAAGCCAGCGCGGCGACCGCATCCAGCCCTGGGACGACGCCGTGACCCTGGTGCTCACCTATGCCGAAATCCCTTACGAGACCGTCTATGACGACGAGGTGTTGGCCGACAAGCTGGCGCAGTACGACTGGCTGCACCTGCACCACGAGGACTTCACCGGCCAGTTCGGGCGCTTCTACGCCAGCTATCACAACTATCCGTGGTACAAGGAAAACGTGCGCTTGCTCACCGAGCTGGCCCACAAACACGGCTTCGAGAAGGTGTCGCAACTGAAGCTGGCCGTGGTCAAGAAAATCAGGGAGTACGTCATCGGCGGTGGTTTCATGTTTGCCATGTGCTCGGCAACGGATACCTACGACATCGCCCTGGCAGCCGACGGCGTGGACATCTGCGCCGAATACTACGACGGCGATCCCATGGACCCGCACGCACAGGAAAAACTCAACTACGACAATTGCTTGGCGTTCCGCGATTTTCAGCTCAGCATGAACCCGCTGGAGTACGAGTTTTCGAGCATAGACAACTCGCTGCACCGCAACATCCCGCCCGACCAGGACTACTTCACGCTGTTCGACTTTTCGGCCAAGTGGGATCCGGTGCCCACCATGCTTACCCAGTGCCACACCCGAACCATCAAGGGCTTCATGGGGCAGACCACGGCCTTCCGCAAGCAGTACCTCAAACCCAACGTGCTGGTGCTCGGCGAGACGCGCCCCCTCGACGAGGCACGCTACATCCACGGCGAGCTGGGCAAGGGCTTCTGGACGTTCTACGGCGGCCACGACCCCGAAGACTACCGCCACTACGTCAACGATCCCGAAACCGACCTGAGCCTGCACCCCAATTCGCCGGGCTATCGCCTCATCCTCAACAATGTGCTCTTCCCCGCCGCGCGCAAAAAGAAGCGCAAGACGTGAGGGAGCGACAGAGGGAGGGAGTGATAGAGCGACAGAGTGATGGAGAGAGGCGTGAAGGAGTGAAGGAGTGAGGAGTGATGGAGTGCGTTGTGCCGCTTTGACCGATTTCACCGATTTGCCCGAGGTTTTTTGACCTTTCCGGCAAAATGACGTTGGAGGGCACCTGCCCGCATTGAACCCAAATGCATTTGAAATGAAGCGATGGACCAACCTTTTTCTCGTGACGATGCTCGGCTTGCTGATGGGGCAGTCGTGCACGGAAAGTGCGAAAGAGCCAATCGAGCCGGTGTTTGTCGCAAGTGCCCGCGAACCCGACAGTACGGGCATGTATCTGTGCGAGCTGTTCGTGCAGACGGGCGACTACCGCATCAAGCTGGATGAGCTGGTGAATTGCGATACGGCCGGGGCCGCCACCGCACTCGATTTGCCGGAAGGCGCCATTGATGCTGCGGGCGGCTGGTGGGCCGGAGCAGGGGCCTGGTATGCGCTGGTGCCCGATTCGTCGGGCTGGGCCATCTATCAGCGGCTCGAAGACGAGATGTTGCCCGTGCGCGAATGGCGCCTCTTTGCCCGCCTCGACTCCTCCGGCAAGCTGCTGCCGCCGCCTTTTCAAGCCAGCCGGCTGGCGGGCTTCTACGCGCGGCAGCGCGAAGAAGGGGGCGTCGAGGTGCTTTTCCTTGGCATGAACGGCGGCATGCTGGAAGCCAGGCTCTTCCGGCTCGACTCCTTGCCTGACAGGGAGGCGTTCCACGCGGCCATTGCACAGAGCAGAGCGGTGCCGCTGGGACTCGTAGAGCTGTACCCCTGGACCAACGAGTGCTACACTTCCATGGGGCCGTGCAAGGTGGAACAGATGCCTGACGGCAAATGGCGCATCGCGATCGAGACACCGGGCGGCGATTGGACCTACGAACCCGTCGCGCGGTAGCCATGAGGGCATTGGGAGGCTTCACTGCCACCGCCGCCAGATCTGCCAGTCGGGATATCCCTGCTTTTCGCGGGCGCGGCGCCGGCGTTCCCGCTTCTTCTGACGCTGCTTTTTCTGGAAGACATTGCCCTTGACGAATACGTAGCGCACCGACACGCCCGTCTGGGCGTAGAAGCCCTTTTCGCCCCCCGACAGGTTGATGGCCGGCTTGAAGTCCCAGCTCAGCGCCAGCCGTGCAATGGTGAACTCGGCCCCGCCGATCAGGGTGATGCCGGTGGGCGCTTTCCAGCCGGCATCGGAAGAGGTGCGGAATCCCTTGTGCAGGCCGGCACCGCCGTAGATGTTGAGGCGACGGGACAGGATGGGCCGGTGTTGTTCGCCCAGGACTGTCAGCATCATTTCTTCGCGCTGCAGGCTCGACTGCAAGATGACTTCCACGGTAGTGTGTTCGAGCACCCGCTGCTGGAGCGTCAGCCCCCAGTCGGTGCCCATGCGCAGGCCGGCAGCCGTCGTGTACGACTGGCCCTGCAGCCGGCAAACGGCAAGCATGCCCAACAAGGCGATCAGCATTCGTCTCTTCATGCCGCAAAAAACGCAATTGTCCGGCTCGTAGTATCCTTGGCATTGATCCTCGAGGGACTCATTTGCCGAAAGGCCGGAAGAAGAAAATACTGGTAGTGTGTCCCCGATCAACTGATTTCAAACTGAAAAAAGTCCGTGACAACCCCGACTTTGGTCGGGGCAAGCTGTGACGCGTGACACGTGACGCGTGTACATTATAGGTAACATATTGATTTAAAATAAAAAACACATTGCGAATCGTTGCGTTCCCGATACTCGGGACAGGCTTTTGCGTCCCCGACTGGCGTCGGGAACAAGTCGTTGCGCGAGAATTTGGTTTTTTTCAGGGGACTCAACCCTCAACCCTCAACCCTCAACATCCGGTAAAAACTGCGCGCAAACTGCGTTTTCTGCGCCCGTAGGCTGCGGTTTCAATGGCTGAGAATTCGGGGAACCGAAGAATCGAGTATTTGACAAAATACTGATAATCAACAAGAAATACTTTAAACTTTAAACTTTAAACCCTAAACTTTAAACCTAAACACCTTTTCGGGATACACGATCATCTGTTCAAGACACCACCAAAATACTTCCTGCATGGCACTGCTGCGCATACACGTCCTCGACGGCCACACGGCCAACCCCGGCGATCTGAGCTGGGCCCCGCTCGAAGCCTTTGGCGAGGTGAAGGTCTGGCCGCGCACGCCGCCCGAGCAAGTGGTGGCGCGCGGTCGCGATGCCGATGTGCTGGTAGTGAACAAGGTGGTGCTGGGTGAAGCCGAACTGGCCCGACTGCCCCGCCTCAGACTGATCTGCGTGTCGGCCACGGGCACCAACAACATTGACCATGAGGCAGCAGGCCGACGCGGCATTCCGGTGAAAAACGTGGTGGGCTACAGCACGCCTTCGGTGGCGCAACACGTCTTCGCCCTGCTGCTCGCGCTGACCAACCGCGTGGCCGAACACAACGCCCGCGTGCAGGAAGGGGCGTGGAGTCGTTCGCCCGACTGGTGCTTTACCGTGGCCGCCATTCCCGAGCTGGCCGGCAAGCGGATGGGGCTGGTCGGCCTGGGCGCCATCGGCAGCAAGGTGGCGGCCATCGCCCGCGCCTTCGGCATGGAGGTCGTCGCCTACCGCAAACATCCCGAGCGGGGCGCGCCCGAAGGCGTGCGGCTGGCCGCGCTCGATGAGGTATTTCGCGAAAGCGATGTAGTCAGCCTGCACGTGCCGCTCACCGATGAGACCCGCCACCTGGTCAACGCCGACCGCCTGCGCCTCATGAAACCCGCCGCTTTTTTGATCAATACCGGTCGCGGGCCGCTTGTGGACGAAGCAGCTCTTGCCGCGGCCTTGCGTGCGGGCCGCCTGGCCGGCGCCGGCCTCGACGTGCTGACGGAAGAGCCGCCGCGCCATGGATCGCCGCTCATCGGCTTGCCCAACTGCATCATCACGCCGCACATGGCCTGGGCCACCCGCGAAGCGCGGCGGCGCCTCATCGAGGGCGTGGCGCGCAACATTGCCGAGTGGATGGAAGAGATAAAGCACTGACCGGCGCGTGAAAAAGGGCGGCCCCTGTGAAAGAGCCGCCCTCGGGTGCATGTTTGTTCAGTGTCCCTTTACTGCTGGCCTTCCAGCGGCGGAATGCGCAGTACCTGACCCGGGTAGATCAGATCCGGATCCTTGAGCATCGGCTTGTTGGCTTCGAAGATGATCGGATACTTCATCGGGTCGCCGTAAAACTGCCTGGCGATCTTCGAGAGCGAATCGCCTTTCTGTACCGTGTAAAACTGTGCTTCGGGTGCGGGAGCCACTACTTCGAGGCATTCCTCTACTATGGCCACACCTTCCACGTTGCCCATGAGCAGCACGATTTTTTCCTTGACGTCCTGCGATTCCACCTCACCGGAGATGAACACCTTGTCGTCGTCCACATCAACCACGAGGTCTTTGACTTCGAACCCGTGCTCCTCGATCTCTTTGCGCAGCAGCTCGGCGAGTTCCTGGTTGGCCTTGGCCTTTTCTTCGGGCGTCGGTGCAGCGGGTTGCTTTTTGGTGCTCAGCAGGCCTTTGCCCGCTTCTTTCAGAAATGAGAACAGTCCCATGTTTCGAATTGAGTTTTGGTTGAAAAAGAGAAGATTTGCTTCGATTCCTTCGGGCGGCATCGCCTGTCCGGTTCGGTATTGATACGTGGCACAAGGTACGGGAGTCACAACTTTTTTTCGCTGCTCGGTCAAGTTGCGAAAACGTGTATATTTGCGGGGTTTTCGGCCCGGGGCGTCATTCCGTGCCGAAATTTTTTATTGGCAGGCTTGCCTTTCGGCAAAAAACGCCTCCATCTCGCAAGTTACAATTAGTTGGAAACCAGCCAGGCACATATCCAGCAAGTTAAACAAGTCTGAATCATGCAAGGAAAAGGAATTGTCAAGTTTTTTCTCGTGGTGATGATCCTCGTCACCCTGTATCAGTTTCTGCTGATACTGCCCGCCCGCAAGGTGGAAAAAGCTGCGGAGGCGTATGCCGAGCAGGTGGCAGAGAGGGTGAGCGATCCCGAGCAAAAAACGGAAGTATACAAGGCTGCGCGTACGGCATATCTCGACTCGATGTCGTCGGAAGTGGTATTTCGCATTCCGCTCATCAAGGATTTCACCTATCAGGAGCTCAAGGGACAGCAACTGGCGCTGGGCCTCGACCTCAAGGGCGGCATGAGCGTCGTGTTGCAGGTGGACCTGCGCGACTTCATTCTGGCGCTGGCCAACAACAGCGACGATCCCGACTTCCGCAAGGCCCTCGACCTGGCCAGTGAAAAGCTGAAGAACTCGCAGTCGGACTTCGTGACGCTGTTTGGCCAGGCCTGGAAAGAGGTGGCACCCGACAAGCCCCTCAACTCGATCTTCCGCCGCAACGAGTCGCTCGCCGATCAGATCAACGCCAACACTCCTGACGATGAAGTGCTGCGCGTGCTGCGCCAGAAGGCCGACGAGACGGTCGAGCTGACCTACAAGCTGCTCAAGGAGCGCATCGACAAGCTGGGCGTGACCCAGCCCAACGTCTCGCTCGACAAGGCACGCGACCTCATCGTGGTGGAGCTGCCCGGCGTGGACAACCCCGAGCGGGCCCGCCAGTTCCTTCAGGCTGCCGCCAAACTCGAATTCTGGAACGTCTATCGCATCACCGACCCCGGCATCGTTGACGCTTTCGTGCGCGCCAACGAAAAGCTGCGCCGCATGGAAGCCGGCCAGGAGTCGGAAGCCGATACGGCGCGCTCGTTCGAGCTGCGCTACACCTACGGCACCGACTCGCTGGGCAACGTGGACAGCTCGGTCGTGCTGAGCGTCGATACCATCTTCACCGGCGAAGCGGCTTCGGCCAACCAGGGGCCCCTGTTCGACATCTTCCAGCTCAACGCCGACGGCGCGCGCGGCCTGGCCGTCATGGGTACGGCCCGCAAGAACCAGCGCGCGCGCGTGCTCGAGCTGCTCCACAAGCCCGGCGTGCGCGAGCTGTTCCCCAAAGACGTCAAGTTCCTCTGGTCGCGCAAACCGATCAAGGATCCGAAAACGGGTGAGCTGACCGACCTGTACGAGCTGTATGCCATCAAGATGGAGCGCGGCACCACCCACGCCCCGCTCGAAGGCGACCACGTAACCAACGCCATTGCCACGCCCGACCCCAATACGGGCGAGATGAAGGTCAGCCTCTCGATGGACGATGCCGGCGCCCGCAAGTGGGGCCAGATGACGACCAAGGCGGCCCAGGACAACAACCGCGAGATCGCCATCGTGCTCGACGACGAAGTAGTGTCGGCCCCTCGCGTGATCAACCCCATCCTTTCGGGCGACTCGGAAATCACGGGCAACTTCACGACACAGGAGGCAAAAGACCTGGCCAATATCTTGCAGGTGGGCAAGCTGCCGGCACGCACCCAGATCATCCAGGAAGCCATCGTCGGGCCGTCGCTGGGGGCCGAGAACATCAGCCGAAGCCTCAAGGCCCTCATCGCCGGTTTCCTTATCGTGGTGCTCTTCATGGTGGCCTACTACGGTGGTGCCGGCTTGGTTTCGATCGTGGCACTGATCGCCAACGTGTTCTTCATTCTCGGCGCGCTGGCCTCGTACGGCACCGTGCTCACGCTGCCCGGTATCGCCGGTATCATCCTGACCATCGGTATGGCCGTAGACGCCAACGTGATCATCTACGAGCGCGTGCGCGAGGAGCTGCGTGCCGGCAAGACGCTGGCGCTGGCCATCGCCGACGGCTTCAGGTACTCCTACTCGGCCATCATCGACGCCAACGTCACGACCATTCTTACGGCGATTATCCTGGCATACTTCGGTCTGGGGCCCATCAAGGGCTTTGCCGTCGTGCTGATCATCGGCGTGCTCAGCTCGCTGTTCACGGCCGTGTTGCTGACGCGTCTGCTCATCGACTGGTGGGTAGGCAAGGGCAATAACCTGACCTTCTGGACGGGCTGGTCGAAAGACATGTTCGCCAACCTCAACTTCGACTGGGTGGGCAAGCGCCGTCTGGCATATGCCGTCTCGGGTACGCTGATCGTGGCCGGCCTCATTTCGATGTTCACGCGCGGATTTGACTTCGGCGTGGACTTCAAGGGCGGCTACTCGTTCAACGTCGAGTTCGCAGGCGATGCGCCCTCGGCCGATGAGCTGCGCACCACGCTCGACGCCGCCTTCGAAGGCCATACGCCCGTGGTCAAGGCCGTTGATACCAGAAACACCTTCAACATCGTGACCGACTACCTGGTGGACAGCGATGACGACGACGCACAGAACCAGGTCATCGCCAAACTGTACGAAGGCCTCCAACAACTGGGCGCCGTCAACACCTCGCTCGAAAACTTCAGCCATGCCGATGCCGTCGGCGTGACGCACATCACCTCGTTCAGCAAGGTAGGGCCCACCATTGCCGACGATATCAAGAACTCGGCATGGGAAGCCACCATCTTCGCCCTGCTGGTCATCTTCCTGTACATCTTCCTGCGCTTCAGCAAGTGGCAGTACTCGCTGGGCGCCGTGGCCGCCCTGTTCCACGACGTGCTCATCACGCTGGGCATGTTCTCGCTGCTGCACGGCATCGTGCCCTGGACGCTCGAAATAGACCAGGCTTTTGTGGCGGCCATCCTCACGGTGGTCGGTTATTCGATCAACGACACCGTGGTCGTATTCGACCGCATTCGCGAGTTCTTCAGCCTGTACAGCGACAAGAGCAAGGACGAAATCATCAACGACGCCATCAACAACACCTTCAGCCGGACCATCATCACCTCGCTCACCACGCTGTTCGTGGTGGCCCTGCTGTTCTTCTTTGGCGGCACCAGCATCAAGGGCTTTGCCTTTGCCCTCATGATCGGCATCATCGTCGGTACCTACTCGTCGATCTTCATCGCTACGCCGGTGATGAGCGACCTGAGCGGCGACATCCGCGTGGGAGCCAAAAAGCAAAAGTCTTCGTTCTCGAAGGCAGCCGCCAGGGCGCGTTGATGTGGCGTGTTCCGTTTGCTTGCGCAAAAGGCCGGCACCCTCCACGGGGGCCGGCCTTCTGCTTTTTGCCGAAAGGCATCCATTTGCCCGACCAGGTGTTTGAAAATTGCGAGTTTTACACTGAATATGAGTGCAAGAGCGCTGAAGTATGGTTGGAAAACGACTGGAGGAACTGCTCGCGGAAATCGATGAGCTGAAAAGCACAGCAGCACGCGAGGGAGCGCCCGACCGGCAACAGGAAGACCGGTTCTGGAAAAAGATCCGTTTGGAATGGAATTACCACTCCAATCACATCGAGGGAAATACCCTTACCTACGAGGGAACGGAACTGGTGCTCTTTTTCGGTCGGACCCCTTCCGAGGCAACTTCTCTGCGCGATGTGGAACAAATGAAAGCCCATGATGTGGCCATTGCACTCGTGCGTCAGTGGGCAGCCGACAAGGACTTTTTTTTGACGGAAAAACACATGCGCGAACTCAACAAGATATTGTTGAGAGAACCTTTTTACACAGACGCACTGACGCCAGAGGGCCAACCGACGCGCAAAAAGGTCGTACCCGGGAAATACAAAAGCACACCCAATCACGTCCGTTTGCCGAACGGCGAAATTTTCCGCTTTGCCGAACCGGAAGAAGTGGGGCCGATGATGAAGGAGCTGCTGGAATGGTACCACGAGCAGGGAATGATGCTTCATCCTCTTGAGACAGCGGCCATCTTGCACTATCGACTGGTGCGCATTCACCCTTTTGACGATGGCAATGGCCGGGTGGCAAGGCTGCTGATGAATTACCATCTGATGCGATCGGGGTATCCACCTGCCATCATCAAATCGGAAGAAAAACGGCGCTACCTCGACGCGCTCCACGAGGCTGATTCGGGCAATCTCGGGGCTTTCGTGGCTTTCATCGCTCGGGCATCGAAGTGGTCGCTGGAATTGTGGCTCAGAGCCGTCAGGGGCGAGCGCATCGGTGAGCCGGGCGACTGGCGAAAAGAGCTCGAATTGTTGAAGCGCAGTTTGCAAGGTGAAAAAGAGAGGACCTTGCGTACGCCGGCCCTGGTGCTCGAACGCGTGCGAGACAGCATCGCGCCTCTGATCGAAGAATTGCAAGCCGCACTCAAGGATTTCGATGCCTTCTTTCTGAAAAGCAGCGAATGGTTGAAGCTGGACGGGTCGGTGGCAGCGCTTTCCGATCTGGAGGAGCAGGTGCGTGAAAAACCGTCCTTTCGCAACCTCGCCTGGGCCAAATCATGGGAAAACTTCAGGTACAAGACGGTGGGTCCCTTTACCCTTTCGGCCGAGGTAGTGGTAGCCTTTGAAGAAACAATTTACAGCGTGCGTTTGGTCGGACACACGGAGGTGCGTTTGCCCGCAAAGCTTTTTGACGAACCGCTCACCTCGGCAGAAATCCAACGCTTTGTTGATGACGTGGCCTCGGCCCTCATGCTGCAAATACGGACGAGAACCACCGAGGAGCAGTGAGCATTTGCCGAAAGGCAAACAAATCAACTGTCGGGCGGGCACAGACGGTCTTTTTGACCTAAATTGGGCATCGAACCATTCGCCTGTCGTATATGGTCCGACCTGTCCGATTGCTGCTGGCGCTGCTGGCCTGGTTGTCGGGGGTGCCGCCCGCCCATGCCACCCACATCGTGGGCGGCGAGCTGAGCTACACCTGCCTGGGGGGCAACCAGTACCAGATCCGGCTCACCATCTTTCGCGACTGCTACAACGGCGACCCGCAGGCCTGGTTCGACGATCCCGCCTCCATCGGCATCTTCAATGCCCAGAATGAGCTGGTGGACGAGATCCTCATCCCCTGGGACGAGATGCGCAACGACACGCTCGATCCCGTACTGAGCGACGAGTGCTTCGTGGCGCCGCCCGACGTGTGCGTGCACACCACCACCTACACCACGACCGTCGTGCTGCCGCCCGTGGCCGGCGGCTACGTGCTGGCTTATCAGCGCTGCTGCCGCAACGGCACCATCTCCAACATCGTCGATCCGCTGGCCGTAGGCGCCACCTACACGGTCACCATTTCCGAAAAGGCGCTGCTCGAGTGCAATTCGAGTCCCCAGTTCAATGCCTGGCCGCCCCTCTACATCTGCGTCAACGAACCCATCTGGTTCGATCAGTCGGCCGTCGATGCCGATGGCGATTCGCTGGTGTATCGGCTGTGCACGCCGCTGGCCGGCGCCAGCCAGGCCGACCCCATGCCGCAACCGCCGGCACCGCCGCCCTACGAGCCCGTGCCCTGGCTCGACCCTCCCTACAACGAAGACAACATGCTCAACGGCCTGCCCGGCGGCGAGCCGCTGGCCATTGACCCGCACACCGGCCTGCTGACCGGCCTGCCCAACACCATCGGCCAGTTCGTGGTGGGCATCTGCGTGGAAGAGTACCGCGACGGGCAGCTCATCGGCACCACGCGGCGCGACTTCCAGTACAACGTGGGCGAATGCGGGCAAGCCACGGCCGCCTTTTTTGCGCCCGAGGTGGTGTGCGGTGCGCTCGAGGTGGCGTTCGACAACCAGAGCCTCTTTGCCGACCAGTTCGCGTGGATCGTCAGCCAGGGCGGCACCGTACTTGGCACCAGTACCGAGGCGGAACCCGTGTGGTCTTTTCCCGATACGGGCTGGTATGAAGTGACGCTCATCGCCGCTTCGGGCATGGCCTGCGCCGACACCTTCTCGCGCAGCATCCACCTGCTGCCGCAAAGCCTCTTTCCCAACTTCACGTTCAGCTTTGCGGAGTGCTCCGACAGCATGGTGGTGCAGATCCACGACCTGACCTTCGACACGCTCTTTGCGCCGGCGGCATGGCTGTGGCTGCTCGGGTCCGACACGCTTTCGACGGTCCAGGAACCGGAGCTCGTTTTTCGCGAAAGCGGAAACTGGTGGCTGACGCTGCAGGTCACCAACACCGAAGGTTGCACCGAACAGGTGACGCAACTCATCCCCGTCGATCTCATCGAATTCGAGCTGGCAAGCGACAGCCTTTCGGTCTGCGCCGGCAGTGCCGTGGCGCTCAATCCCGCCTACGATCCCTTGCTGCATTACGTCTGGAGCCCCGGCGCTTCGATCGACGACAGCCTTTCGGCAAATCCCGTCGCCACGCCCGACACGTCCACGCTGTACACCGTCACCATCACCGACAACGGCGCCCTCTGTGCCATCGAGCGGCAGGTGTGGGTCGAGGTCCGGCCGCTGCCAGCGCTGGATGTCCCCGATACGCTGGCTACCTGCAATGACACCGTCTGGCTGTCGGCCGTCCTGGCCGAGGGGGTGCCGGAATGGTCGGCCACCGGCGATTTTCAGGATGTCATCGCAGCCGATTCAATTCTCGTAGCCGCCACTGGTGATCCGCGCTGGTACGTGCGCGCCACCGACGCAAATGGATGTCAGGCGTTCGACTCGGTACAGGTGCACTTTGCAGGCATCGAGGCGGCCTGGCAGGCCCCACAGGTAGTCTGCCCTGGCGATACGGCCGTGGCCGCGCTCTGGCCGGCCGATACGGCGGGAGTATCGGTCACCTTCACCGGGGCAGGGTGGAGTAGTGGCGGGCCGTTCACTGCCTGGCTCACCACTCCCGATGCCGGTTGGCACGGCCTTTCGGCAAATGCCGCCAACGCCGCCGGCTGCACCTGGACCGACACCATCGCCGTCTTCGTGGCCGATACCACCGACCAGGCGCCGCTGGCCGACTGGCAGCCCTGCAGCGGCACCACGGTGGCCTTCACCCTCGACGGGCCCAATGCCGCCATCGCCTGGTGGCTCTTCGGCGATCCCGACGCGCCGGGTGCCGGAGCCTCGGGCAGCCCCGTGAGCTGGGATTACGGCGCGCCCGGCACCTACCTGGCCGTGCTCATGTTTGGCGACAGCCTGGCCTGCCTCGAACCCGTGCCCGTGCTCGTGCAGCTCGACGAGCCGGGCGTGTGGCCCGCTATCGACGCGTCGCTGGTGGCCTGCGACAGCCTCGCCACCGGTCTGTTTGTCAATGCCACCTGGACCGGGCAGCACATCGAGCAATTGGTCTGGCTTTCGCCAAATGACACCCTGCAGCAAAGCGATAGCCTGCTCGTCCATTGGACCGAACCCGACACCCTGACCGTGGGCCTCGTCGTCCTGACGGCGGAAGGCTGTCGCGATACGGCATGGACGACGCTCGTCGCCGATCCCATTGCACCGCCCCTGCCCGATTCGGTGGGCGTATGTGCGTTTCCCGCGGCCCTCGGGCTCGATTTGCCGCAAGGCTATGCCTGGATGTGGATGCCGGCCGACCAGGTGGTCAATCCCGCCGCTGCCGATCCGGTGGTGCTGGCGCCCGGCCGGTACACGGCCGCCATTCAGTCGCTGGCGGTGCCGCAGTGCCGGATCGCCGACACGGTGGCCGCTCACCTTTTGCCGGCCGTTCAGGTGCAGTTGCCGCCCGACACCTCTGTGTGTGGAGGTGCCGTCGCACTCGAAGCGATGACCAACGTGCCGGCTTCGGTGGCGTGGTACGTCTGGCCCGACACCCTCACGCCCGCCGCCACGGGCCCTGCATGGACGTTCGACCCCGACAGCACGACGACGCTCGTCGCTGTGGCTACGGCTGAGGGCTATTGCCCCGGACGCGACACCGTGCAGGTGAGCGACGAGGCATTGCACCTGACGTGGCACGATCAGTACCTGATGTGCCCGGGCGATACCATCGTCATCGGCGTCAACAATTCCGACACGGGCGCCTGGAGCATCCACTGGCAGCCCGAGCTATTCATCCTTTCCGAACCCGATGCGCCGATGATCGTCGTGAGCCCGGATGAGCCGATGCTCTACCAGTTCATGGCCGAAAACGCCGCCGGCTGCACGGCCTCGGGCTTTGTGGACGTGCAGGTGGCGCCGCCACCGCAGGCACAGCTCACCTTCTTTCCCTCCACGGTCTATGCCGGCGAGGAAGTGCTCGTGACCCTGGACATGACATCGCTGCAATCGGTCGAGTGGCAGACCGTACCGCCCGTGCCGCTGACCGATGCCGGCCCCGGCCAGGTACGCGCCACGCTCGACAGCACGACGACCTTTACCGCAGTGGCTACGGATTTCCGTGGCTGCACCGGCACCTGGTCCGTCACGGTGCCCGTCATTGGCGACTGCGCCGAGCCCTTCGTCTTCGTGCCCAATGCGTTTACACCCAACGGCGACGGCCTCAACGACGAATTCCGGGTGTTCGGGCCCGTGGTGGAGGTGGTGCTGGTGGTGTACGACCGATGGGGAGAGGAAGTATTCCGTTCGGAAGATCCGAATACAGGGTGGGATGGCACCTGGAAGGGGAAACGCCTGCCGCCGGATGTGTATGCCTGGCAGGCGTGGGTGCGCTGTCCGGGCGGGCGCACGGCTACGCTGAAGGGCAATGTGACGTTGTTGTGGTGAAGCACACCTGTCAGACCCTCCGGAAAAACGAAACGAGACGTTTGCTATCCTGTGCGGGTTCGGCAAACGTCTCGTCCTGTTTCGGTTTGGGCGTGGCAGGCATTACGGCATGCTCACAGCCCCACCTCTACATCCTTGCGCCAGATGCGGGTGTAGCTGTGCAGTTCGACCGTGTAGTGCCCGGAACCGATCTTGCCGAAGTCGATCTCGTAAATGGCATTGACGGGCAGGTCCCACAGCTCGTCGCGATAGACGATCTTGCCCGTGGGATCGGTGATGATGATCTCTTTCAGATTCTCTTTGATGAGCTCGAAATCAATGTAATAGACATTGTTCTCGTGGTCCACAAAAAAAGACCAATCGTCATTGGTCAGTTCCTTGAGCAGAGGAGCCGAGTCGTCGGTGTGGGCGGACGTCTGGGCCAGCGCCCCACCCGCCAGGCTGAAGAGCAAGACACCGAGCATTACGCATTTTTTCATCATCGGGATCAAATTTGTTGGGTACACTTTCTGGAAACGGCGTCAAAAATAGGCCATTCGATCAAAAAATCGTTCACGAAGTTTCCTTTCCACAGAAAAAAATATCAACTGCCAGACAAAAGGCGCAAGTGCATTCGGCTTTTGGGTTCTCGCCCGGGCCGAACGGGCCATTTGGCCCGATGAAAGAAACGTCCGGGCTGCCGGCTTATTGTCGCGCGGCCCGGCTTTGCATGTCGGCCCGAAGTACCTCGCGGATGTTCTGCCACATGGGCTGGAGGGTGTGCCATGCCGCTTCGATGGCCATCCAGCGGGCCGACTCGATGTCCTCTTCGTGCTGCAGGTGCAGCTCCGTGGTGGGTGTCCACATGCGGTACCACCACGTTTTCTTGAGGATGCGTTTGCGAGGCAAGCGATAAGTGTGCCAGGTATGCGTGAGCAGGCCGTCGAGGCGGCAGGCAAGTCCGGTTTCTTCGGCCACCTCGCGCAGGGCGGCCTGTTCGGGCGTTTCGCCCTTGTCAATTTTGCCTTTCGGCAAATCCCACATACCGCGTCGAAAGATGAAAAGCACTTCCTGCGGCACCTGCTCGTAGTGCACCACGCCACCCGCCGCTTCGACCAGGTGGAAGAGCGATCGGAAGTCGGCCCAGAGCCGCTCCGGGTCGGCATGGCGCAGGATCACGGCCTCGTAGCGCCGGCTTTTTTCCATCAGGTCCACGTAGGCAAGCAGGTGTTTGGGCTTGCCCGGATACTGCGTGTCGAGCTGTGGCCTGCCCTGCCATTCCGGGAGGTCTTCAGCCGGCGATGCCAGCACCAGCGGGCGGTCGTTGATGTAGATTTTGTACATTTGGCCCTTCAATTTTTGTGAAATGAATGCAGCGCGGCAACTGGCCAGATATCTGTTGCAAATAAAGGCAATCCAACTGGAGCCCGAGGAACCCTTTACCTGGGCTTCGGGCTGGAAATCGCCCATCTACTGCGACAACCGCCTGGCGCTGTCCTTTCCCGAGGTGCGCACCTTCATCAAAGAGCAGTTTGCCGAAAAGGCCGGTCGCTTCGAGCCCTTCGATGCGGTGGCCGGAGTGGCTACGGCCGGGATCCCGCATGGCGCGTTGCTGGCCGATCGGCTGGACAAGCCGTTCATTTACGTGCGCAGCAAGCCCAAGGCGCATGGCCGGCAGAATCGGATCGAGGGGCAGTTGGAGGCCGGGCAGCGCGTGCTCGTCATCGAAGACCTGATCTCGACGGGAGGCAGCGTGCTCAAGGCCGTAGAAGCCCTGCGTGCCGCCGGTGCCGAAGTGGCAGGCGTTTTGGCCATCTTTACCTATGGTTTTGCGCAAGCGGAAGAGGCATTTGCCCGAGCAGAAATCAATTGGGGCACGCTGACCAACTACCAGACCCTGCTGGAGGAGGCGGTGGCGGCCCACTACCTCGACGAGCGCTGGCTGGCCACCCTCGATGCCTGGCGCCGCGACCCGGCCCGCTGGATGCAATCGGTTGGATAATCCAAAAACCTGCAACTATACCCATGTCGATCATCAACAAGGAGGCTGAAGCCTTTCTCTACCGCTACCTGAACAACGCCTCGCCCACGGGCCACGAAGCCGAAGGGCAAAAGATCTGGCTCGATTACCTGAAACCTTACGTGGACGAGGTGGACGGCGACGCCTACGGCACGGCCTTTGGCGTGATCAACCCGGGGAAAGACTACCGCGTGGTCATCGAGGCACATGCCGACGAGATCAGTTGGTTCGTCCACTACATCTCCGACGACGGCTTCATTTACGTGGCCCGCAACGGCGGCTCCGACCCACAGATCGCCCCGTCCAAACGCGTACTCATCCACACGGCAAAGGGCGTGGTGAAGGGCGTCTTCGGCTGGCCGGCCATCCACACGCGCCGTAGCGACAACAAGCTGTCGCCCTCGCTCGACAATATCTTCATCGACGTGGGCGCCAACGACCGCGACGAGGTGTTGGCCATGGGGATCCACGTGGGCTGCGTCATCACCTTCGAAGACGAACTCATCACCCTGAACGATCGCTACTACTGTGGGCGTGCCCTGGACAACCGCATGGGAGGCTTCTGCATCGCTCAAGTGGCGCGCCTCATCCGCGAACAGCAGATCGAGCTGCCCTGGTCGCTCTATATCGTCAACTCGGTGCAGGAGGAAGTGGGCCTGCGCGGCGCCGGCATGATCGCCCACACCATCAAGCCGCATGCCGCCCTGGTGACCGACGTGACCCACGACACCGGCACCCCCCTCATCGACAAGAAAAAGCACGGCGACGTGAGCTGTGGCAAGGGGCCAAGCATCACCTATGCCCCTGCCGTGCACAACAAACTGTTGCAGCTCGTCGTCGAGGCCGCCGCCGCCGCCGACATACCTTTGCAGCGCGAGGTAGCCAGCCGCGCTACCGGCACCGATACCGACGCCTTCGCTTACTCCGAAGGGGGCGTGCCCTCGGTACTCATCTCGCTGCCGCTGCGCTACATGCACACCACCGTCGAGATGGCGCACAAAGACGACATCGAGCACGTGGTGCTGCTCCTGCTCGAAACCCTCAAGCGCATTGAATACGGCCAGAGCTTCCGGTATTTCTGATCGCCTGCGCGATCTGTGGCTCCAGTTCGTCGATCTCGTATTCTACAGCAACCTCTGGATTGCTGTAGGAGCCGCTGCCATGTATGCCCAGACCATGCTCTTGCTCACCGGGCGCGTGGTCTGGACCCACGGCCTGGCATTTGTCTTCTTCGGCACGTTGAGCCTGTATGCCCTGCATCGCGTCATCGGCCTGCGCAAGGTCATGGCTTTTGCCGACAAGGGGCGATACAAGGTCATTTACGAGCACCGCAGCCACATCGTCCTGTACGGTCTTGTGGCCATGGTAGCCGGTGCCTGGCACTTTTTTCAGCTTCCGCAAAAAATGCAACTCTGGATCCTGCCGGCCGCCCTGCTGGCAGGAGCCTACGTGCTGCCCCTTGGAAAGGGCGGCCGACGCCTGCGCGATTTTGGCGCCATCAAGATCTTCATGATTGCGCTCGTGTTTGCCTGGCTGACCGTCTGGCTGCCCGCACTCGAAGCGGGCATGCAGGGCCACATCGCCACCTGGATCATGCTTCCCGAGCGCTTCGCCTTCCTCTTCGCCATCACCGTGCCGTTCGACATCCGCGATCGCGAGGTGGATCTGCGCAACGACGTGCGCACGCTGCCCGTGCTGATGGGCGAGCGCACCAGCCTTTGGCTGGCCGAAGGCGCGTTGGGCCTCGTGGCCGTATGTGTGGCGCTCAATGCCCTGATTGGTTGCTACCCCGAAGGCGTCGTCATCGGTATGGCCGTATCCGTGGCCACCACCGCATGGTGGGTCTGGCTTTCGCCAAAAAAGACCCACGACTACTACTTCACCGGCCTGCTCGATGGCACCATGTTGCTGCAGTTCCTGTTGGTCCAGGCAGGATGGCATCTGTCCTGAACTGCCCTCTTGCGCGTCTGTCCACGGCCGGTTATCTTTGGCGTATGCGTGGTGCAACGATCTTGTTTGTCATTGTCCTTCAATTCCTTGTCGGTTTGAGCTGCCATGCCCAGCGCTGCGGCTTCACGGGTGGGCGCGTGCCCGTTTCGCCCATTCAGGAACTTGTACCCGAAGACGAGATCGTCATTCCGGTGGTGGTCCACATCGTCTGGCAGCAGCCCGAGGAAAACATCCCCGACGAGCGCGTATTCTCGCAGATCGAGGCGCTCAACGAGGCTTTTGCCGCCGAACACATCCCTGAAGGGCTGGTGCCCAACCTGTTTCAGCCCTTCATCACCGATACGGGCATCCGCTTCTGCCTGGCTACGCGCGACCCTCAGGGCAACCCCACCACCGGCATCGAGCGCCGCCACACGCCGCTCACCATTGCGCCGGGTGGCACCAAGGAACTGCATTACACCGCTCTGGGCGGCCTCGACGCCTGGGATCCCGACCGCTACCTCAACATCTGGGTGACGCGCTTTGCCGGCGGCATCACCGGCACGGCGGCATTTCCCGAAGAGGGACCCAAAGAAGAAGATGGCGTGGAGGTGCATTACGAGTTTTTCGGAAAGGGCGCCACGCCCCCCTACGACCGCGGCATCACCACCGTACACGAGGCAGGCCATTGGCTGGGACTCATCCATCCCTGGGGGCCGGCCGACCCCACCTGCGACGAGGACGACGGCCTCGACGACACGCCCCTGTCTGATGTGACCTACCAGGGCGAATGCCCCTTCTGGCTGGTCTTCAGTTGCGGCACCCCCGACATGAGCATGAACTTCATGTACTACACCGACGACGCCTGCATGGCCATGTTCACGCCGCAGCAGCGCGACCTGATGTGGGCCACCCTCAACGGCCCGCGCAGTGCGCTCAAGACCAGCGAGGGCTGTGCGTTCACGCCCGTCCATGCCGACGAAGTGGAGCGGCAGCCCCTGCGACTCTGGCCCAACCCCAACGCGGGCATCTTCTGGCTCGACGCTGCCGGCGGTATCGAGATCGAAGTTTACGACCTGGCGGGGCGCCTTGTGGAGCGCCTTTCGGCAAATGGCGCCCGTGCGGCCGTCCGTCACGATTTGCCGCAAGGCATCTGGATGGTGGTGCTGCGCCGCGACGGACGCATCGTCGGGCGCCAGCGGATGTCAGTGGTGCGGTGAGGGACTCGTTTTGCGAAAGCGAATGAGGCGCTCTTTGTCGTCGTCGGTGCGCATCTGCACTACCAGCGAGTCTTCGGTCAGCACGGGCACGCGCACGACGCGTTCCAGCGTCGTGTCGGCATGTGTGGTGTCGCGCGTGTAGAGCAGGTCGCCCTGCAGCTCGTAGTAGCCTGCTTCGCGGTAGTTGAGCGTGCTGTGGTAGCGGTAGTGACCGGCCTCGTCGAAGGCCAGCCCGATCTCGGCGGCGTTGACGGGCAGCGTGTCGCCTTCTTCGAGCACGACGAGTGCCTGCCACTGTCCCACCAGCATGCGTTCGGGAAAAAGCCGGTCGCAGCCAGACCACCACAGCGCGCCGGCGACGAGCAGGAGGATGACTCGGAAACTCATGGTTTGCTTCGTTTGGGGGCGTCCTTGAACAGGTGATTCCACATTCCGAAATAAAGCCACTGAGCCACCTGAAAAAAGCCCCGTCACTATTCAGTCACACAGAGTATCCACAGAGAAGGCACTGATTTTCACAGAGTCACAAAAAAAAAGCGTGCCATCTGTGTCGGAAAGTTTGTGTTTTTAAAATATTGATTTTCAAGTATTTGCAAAAACGCTCAACGCTCAACGCTCAACACTCAACGCTACACCTTTTTTCAGCGCGCTCATTCCTCGCTTCCTCGATTTGTCGCTTCCTCTTCGCCATTACCCGATCACGGCCGTAACGCCGAGGAACGTCAGGGCGCCGGCCACGAAGCCCAGGGCAGCCAGCCAGGTGATGTTTTTCAGGTACCAGATGAAGTTGATGCGCTCCATGCCCATGGCGGCTACACCGGCTGCCGACCCGATGATCAGCATGCTGCCACCCGTACCGGCGGCGTAGGCGATGAAGTGCCAGAGCGGATCGTCGATGGGCTGCGTGTACATGCCCATGGTGGCCGCTACCAGCGGCACGTTGTCCACGATGGCCGAGAGCACGCCGAGCAACATGACCACGATGTTCTGGTTGGGCACGGCCTCCTGCAGGAGCTCGGCGAGGTACATGAGAAAGCCCACCGTGTGGCCGTTGTGGCTGACGGCCACCGACTCGAGGCCGCCCACCGCCAGCAAGATGCCCAGGAAAAAGGTAATGCTCGACAGCTCGACGCGCGACAGGGCTTTGTGGGCCGAATACATGTGTCGGCGCTCCTCGCTGAAGTCTTCTTCCGGGTGAATGTATTCCGAAACCATCCACACGAAGCCCAGTGCGAGCATCATGCCCACGTAGGGCGGCAGATGGGTGATCGTCTTGAAGATGGGCACGAACACCAGCGCGCCGATACCGACCCACAGCATCGTCTGGCTCGACAGCAGCAGTTCCTTGTTTCGCGAAAGCGAATCGTCTTTTGCCAGCTTGATGGGCCCGCGGAAGGGCTTCATGAACGAAGCCACCAGCGCCGGCACGGCGATACATGCGATCGAGGGCAGCACGAGGTGTTCGATCAGGCCCAGCGTGCTCACTTTCTTGCCGATCCAGAGCATGGTCGTGGTCACGTCGCCGATGGGCGACCAGGCACCGCCCGCGTTGGCCCCGATGACGGCCATGCTGACGAACCACAACCGCTCCTCGCGGTCGGGCACGAGGCGGCGCAACAACGATACCAGCACGATGGTGGCGGCCAGGTTGTCGAGGGTGGCCGACAGGAAAAACGACAGCACGCACAGCAGCCACATCAGCCGGGTCTTGCTCGTGGTCGTGATGCGGTTGGTGATCACGGCAAAACCGCGGTGCAGGTCCACCAGCTCCACGATCGTCATGGCACCCAGCAGGAAGAACAGAATCTCGGCCGTCTTGCCGGTATGGTGCAGCAATACCGGATCGAGCGAGGAGATCTGGTGCAGGTGATCCACCACGGGCAGGCCACTGAGCGAGATGAGCGCCCAGATGAGCGCACCCATGAGCAGGGCCGGTACCGATTTGTCGAGCCGCAGGGGATGCTCGAATACGATGAGCAGGTAACCGATGACGAAAGTGGCAACAATGGCGGTGAGCATGGATTTTCGAATTGTTTCTGAAAGAAAATTTCGGCAAACGGCGGCAAAAATAGCCGAAAAATCTGTTCGCGGCCCCCAGAATGAAATTTGGTCTCAGGTGAAAGCCTTCAGCCTTGCCGCCGGCGGGCAACCATTGCATCTAAAAGCCCGTTGTTGCGGGTAGAAGCCTTATTTTTGCATGCTTTTTTGACTGGCTTTCGCCAAACGCGACCCAATGGTACGTATCGGTACGCTCGAACTCGGCGATTTTCCACTCCTGCTCGCACCCATGGAGGACGTGAGCGATCCGCCCTTCCGTGCGCTGTGCAAGCGCCACGGCGCCGATATGATGTACACCGAATTCATCTCGGTTGAAGGGCTCATTCGCGATGCCGAAAAAAGCGTCAAAAAGCTCGATATCTACGACGAAGAGCGGCCCATTGGCATCCAGATTTTCGGTGCCGAGCTCGACTCCATGGTACGTGCCGCCGATATCGTCGAGGAGGCCCGGCCCGAGGTGCTCGACATCAACTTCGGTTGTCCCGTCAAAAAGGTGGTGTGCAAGATGGCCGGTGCGGGCATCCTGCGCGACATTCCGCGCATGGTTCGGCTGACCGAGGCCATCGTCAAGCGCACGAGCCTGCCCGTCACCGTCAAGACGCGGCTGGGCTGGGACGAAAACAGCATCTACATCGAAGAGGTGGCCGAACGCCTGCAGGATGTCGGCATCAAGGCCCTGACCATCCACGCGCGCACGCGCAAGCAGATGTACAAGGGCCAGGCCGACTGGTCGTGGATCGCGAAGGTGAAGGAAAACCCGCGCATCCACATCCCCATTTTCGGCAACGGCGACATCGACAGCCCGCAAAAGGCGCTCGAATATCGCCGCAAATACGGTGTGGACGGCATCATGATCGGGCGGGCAGCTATCGGCTATCCCTGGATTTTCCGGGAGATCAAGCACTACTTCGCCACGGGCGAGCTGCTGCCGCCACCCACCGTCGCCGAGCGCGTGGCAGCGGCGCGCGAGCACCTGCGTCGCTCGCTCGAGTGGAAAGGCCCCAGGTTGGGCGTGCTCGAGATGCGGCGCCATTACACCAACTATTTTCGTGGCTTGCCCCACGTCAAGGTCTTCCGCACGCGCCTCGTCACCGAAGACGATCCCGACGTGCTCTTTGCCATCCTCGACGAGCTGGAAGCTCATTACACCGACCTGGAGGCACAGGGAGCGCTGCTCCTGCAAACCACCCAAAACGCCTGATCGTGATTTTTGACATCAAGCCACACGAGAGAAAACTGTTCCGCATCATCAGCGAGGCTGCACGCGAGATGGGCGTGCCGGCCTGGGTAGTGGGCGGCTATGTGCGCGACCGGCTGCTGCATCGCCCCTCCAAAGACATGGACATCGTCTGCGTGGGCGACGGCATCGAGCTGGCCCATCGCGTGGCCCGCCGCTTGCGGCCCGTGCCTCGCGTGACAGTGTACAAGCGGTTTGGCACGGCCATGCTGCGCCACAAGGGCATGGAGATCGAATTCGTAGGGGCACGCAAGGAGAGCTATCGCGCCGACTCGCGCAAGCCCAACGTGGTGCCCGGCACCCTCGAAGACGATCAGTTGCGGCGCGACTTCACGATCAATGCCCTGGCGGTGAGCCTGAACGAGGCCGACTACGGCACCATCATCGACCCGTTCAATGGGCTGAAAGACCTCGAAAACAGGATCATCCGCACGCCTGCCGACCCCGACAAGACGTTCAGCGACGACCCCCTGCGCATGCTGCGCGCCATCCGCTTCGCCACCCGGTTGAAGTTCACCATCGAGCCGCGCACCTTCGAGGGCATCAGGGCCAACCGCGCGCGCATCCGCATCGTGTCGATGGAGCGCATCTCCACCGAGCTGAACAAGATCATCGAAGCAGAAAAGCCCTCCATCGGCTTCCTGCTGCTCGACGAGGCGGGCCTGCTCGAACTCATCCTGCCCGAGCTGGCCGCCCTCAAGGGCGTGGAATACGTCGACAACAAGGGACACAAAGACAATTTCCGACACACGCTCCAGGTGCTCGACAACGTAGCGCGTCGCTCCAATAGCCTCTGGCTGCGCTGGGCGGCCCTGCTGCACGACATCGGAAAGGCGCCCACCAAGCGCTTTGAGAAAGGCAAAGGCTGGACG
>WFYJ01000288.1 GCA_015490175.1 Saprospiraceae bacterium
GTCTGTGCGTCGGCCATGGTGACGAACAGCAACAGGGCAAGGGCGCAAAAGAGATTTTTCATGAGTAAGGCGATTTTTTTTTGGTGGTGTTCTTGAATAGATGATCGTGCATCCCGAGAATGAACCGGGTGCAAAAAGGTGTTGGGTGTAGGGTTTAGAGTTTAAAGTTTAATGTTTTTTAATATTGATTATCAGTCGATTGTTAGATATTCAGTTCTTCGGTTCCTCAGCCAAAAACCGCAGCCTTCGGCCGCAGAAAACGCAATTTGAAATCAGTTAATCGGGGACACTACCTTTTTTTTCGTCGGGCTGTGAAAAAATGTGATCAGGGCAGTGGCCTGAGGAAAAGTGCGCAGATTGCGTACGCTTCTCCCGGGCGTCATTGCTGTCGGACTCCTGCAAAGATTCCAGTGTAGCGACAAATCTCGCTTTTGCATTTTGCAAGGCAGCCGATAAAAGGGCCTGTTTTTCAAAAGAAGATCATTGCGCCCGTCCAATTTGCTGCAGGAACCGCTTGAAGAGCGCTTCGGCGGCAGGCCCCGCGTCGGTCTGCTGAGCGACCTTCAGGCCGGTGCGCGCCGCCTCGGCAGCCTCCTCGGTACGTCCCTGTGCCTCGAGCACCCGCGTCAGCGTGTAGTGGTATCCGTAGTAATCGGGCTCCAGAGCCACGGCCCGGTGGGCGCTTTTCTCGGCTACCTTGAGGCACTGTACCGACTCGGCCCGATGCAGGATAATGTCTTGTGCCAGCCGGTCCAGCGCTCTGGCATCGGCGGCGAAGGTGCGGGCATACTGGCGCGCGGCCTTGCAAGCGGCCTTGTCATTGGTGCTGGCACGCCAGAACTGCCAGTCGGCCTCGGCAGCAAAAGCAGCGGCCGCAGCCGGACAATGGGCCTTCATCTTGTCTTTGGCCTCCTCGAGCAGCGCTTCCGAATCGTACTCCATGGCGGTCTCGAGCGTCCGCTTGCAGGCCTCCTCGATGCGCCGGCGCACGGCTTCGGAGCCGAAGAGGGCCTCCAGTCGGGATTGGTGCTGCACGAACAGATCGAAAATGCGGCTGTCGGCCTGCACCAGCGCCTCGAACAGGATGCGCAGATTTTCTTCTTTGTCCAGCTCGCGCTGGTGGGCGCGCAAATACTCGTTGGCGATGGCCAGCGACGGTTTGCCGGCCTGGTTGAGGGCCTTGATGTACTGATACACCAGCTCCGGACTGCGATCGCCCTGTTCGTAACGCGCGGCATACTGGGCACTGCGATCGACCATGCCCAGCGCCTTGCGCCCCAGTTCGATAAGCCCCTCGGCATCGCGTGCGCCGCGCACCTGCAGCACGACTTCGCCCGTGTAGTCGATGAAGAAGAGCGTGGGGTAGGCACTGACGGGATACTTCTGCCCGAAGGCTGGTCCCTCGCCGTGCTCCATGTCCATCTTGACGTTGATGAAGTGCTTGTTGAAAAAGGCGCCCACCTCTTCCTGCGGAAAGACGTTGCGGGCCATGCGCTTGCACGGGCCGCACCACTGGGCATAGGCGTCCACGAAGATGATCTTTTCCTGGCGGCGCGCCTCTTCGAGTGCTTCGGCCCAAGTGCCGTGGAAAAACTCGATGCCCTGGGCAAGGGCCGCCAGCCCGTGGCAAACGACGAACAAAAGGAGCAAAGCGGGTCGCTTCATGGTCGGGTCATTTTTTTCGGCAGGGTGCTTGAATGGATGATTTTGCATCAAGGTCGAACGTTGAGGGTACAGGGTTTTTTATTGATAATCAATGGCTTGAATTCGGTCCTCGATTCCTCGGCTCCTCGATTGCTCCTCATCCATCAAAACCGCAGCCTTCGGTCGCAGACAGAGGCAGTCGTCGCGCAGTTTGCACACCCGGTCCCTCCCTCTCTCTTCTCTCCTCAATATCCATCGTCAAAAATTTCCGGACAGGCAGACGCACTGCCGTCGGACGCACTGCCGTGCGTCCCTACTCAACCTCCGTCTCTCCGTCTCTCCATCGCTCCCTCACTCCATCTCCTCCGCCCCGCCCCGCCCCGCGGTGCAAAGTGCATGCCGCACCTCATTCTTCGGGCGGCACCTGCTGCTCGAACTGGCGCACCAGCTCGTCGGGCGACTTGTTGAGCACCTCGATCAGTTGGGCGGCCTGCATGGCCAGTGGATGATCGGGGTACTGGTCGATCACTTTCTGGTAATAGGTGCGTGCTTCTTCCCGTGCCTGCAAATCGTTGTCGAAGGTGAAGGCCTGCAGAAACAGCGCGTCGGGAGCAAGCCGATGCTGTGGGTAATTACGCCACACTTGGCCCCACAGTTGAATGGCCTGCCCGAATTCACCTGCACCGCGCGCCACGTCGGCGGCACGGAAAAGCACTTCGGGTGCCAGGCTGTCCTGCGGGTGTTTTTTGGCGAAAGCCGTCGCCTGCTCGACATACTGGAGCGCCAATGCCGTGTCGAGCTTCAATGCGCGCGGATTGGCCATCTGGCGCTGCGTTTGCTGCAGCCAGGCCACCCACTCGTCGCGGCTGTCGAACTGCAGGCCAGAGGAAGGGCGGGTGCAGGACTGCCAGACAAAGGCCGCAAGCAGGCCCCCTATCAGTACGTATCGCATGAGTTCCATTTTTAGCGCATTTGCATGCGGAAAGATAGGGGGATCGAGAGAAACGCCGCCGAGCATCGTCAACGACGGAAGCCCAGCCGTACGCCCAGCAGCAGGATGGCCCCTTCGCCCGTCGGTTCGCCTTCGGTCACCACGTTTTTCTCGAAGCCCAGCGCAAGCGTCGGCGCCAGGTAGTGCCGAGCGGCCAGCGGGATGCACCAGCCGGCCTCTACCGTGGGCTGCAATACGAGGATGCGCGTGGTGCCGCTCACCTCGTCGGCTTGCCCGATGCGGTCCTTCCATTCGATGGTGTTGCGCCACAGGTCGCAGCGCAACCCGGCGAAGAAGCCCTTCCGGCTTTCGCCAAAATAGCGGTCGTAGCCCAGCGTGCCGCCAAAGCCCGCCCCACGCTCGTCTTCGTGTACGCCGGCATCGCCATGGCGGATCCAGTTGTAGCCCAGGCGCACATGCCACTCGGCGCGCGCGCCCATGGCCTTGCTCAGGCGCAGGCCCGGAATCAGGCCGGTGGGATAGGCCTGAAATTCGAAAGACAGGTCGGTCTGGGCGGGCAGCGCCGTGATGGCGGCCAGCAGTACGGCAGCAAGTATTGCAGGATAGCGACGGGTCGTTTTCATGGTGCCACTTCGTTTGCCGCCAAAATAGGGCATGCCCTCCGATTGGGGCCAACCCGCGGGTGCGGCAGGTGTTTCCTTTTTCCATCCAAACAATCATACCTTTGCACATGGAAACGAAACAAGGCATATCCGACCTCGCTACAGGCACCGCTACCGACAAGTTTCTGGGCGAAGCCCTCACCTTCGACGACGTCCTGCTGGTGCCCGCCTATTCCGAAGTTTTGCCCCGCGAAGTGGACGTGCGCACGCAGTTGACGCGCGAGCTGCGCCTCAACGCGCCGGTCGTTTCGGCGGCCATGGACACGGTCACTGAATACAAGCTGGCCATCGCCATTGCACGCCAGGGCGGCATCGGCATCATCCACAAGAACATGAGCATCGGGCAGCAGGCCGAGCAGGTGCGCAGCGTCAAGCGCTCCGAGAGCGGCATGATCATCGACCCCGTCACGCTACGGCCCGATGCCACCGTGGCCGAAGCGCTCGACCTGATGCGCCGCTTCCGCATCGGCGGCATCCCCATCGTCGATGCACACAACCGCCTCGTCGGCATCCTCACCAACCGCGACCTGCGCTTCGAGCGCAACATGCAGCGGCCGGTGTCGGAGCTGATGACGCGCGAAGGCCTCGTCACGGCGCCCGAAGGCACCACCCTCGACCAGGCGCGCGACATCCTGCAGCAACACAAGATCGAAAAGCTGCCCGTGGTGGACCGCTCGGGCACCCTTGTAGGCCTCATCACCTACAAAGACATCATGAAGGTGAAGGACTACCCCAATTCGTGCAAGGACAGCCTGGGCCGCCTCATGGTGGGTGCCGCCGTCGGCGTCACTGCCGACATGATGGACCGCGTGGCAGCTCTGGTGCAGGTGGGCGTCGACGTCATCACCGTCGATACGGCACACGGCCACTCGCGCGGCGTGCTCGACGCCATCCGCCGCATCAAGCGCGAGTTTCCGGACCTGCAGGTGGTGGGCGGCAACGTGGCCACGGGTGAAGGCGCGCTTGCGCTCGTCGAGGCCGGTGTCGATGCCGTCAAGGTGGGCGTAGGCCCCGGCAGCATCTGCACGACGCGCGTGGTGGCCGGCGTAGGCGTGCCCCAGCTCAGCGCCATCCACAACGCCTGGCAGGCCATTCGCCATACGGGCGTGCCCGTCATTGGCGACGGGGGCATCCGCTACACGGGCGACATCGTCAAGGCACTGGCCGCCGGCGCCAACGCCATCATGGCCGGCGGTCTGTTTGCCGGCGTGGAAGAGTCGCCCGGCGAAACGATTATCTACGAAGGCCGCAAGTTCAAGGTCTATCGCGGCATGGGCAGCCTGGGGGCCATGCAGCAGGGATCCAAAGACCGCTACTTCCAGGACGTCGAAGACGACATCAAGAAGCTGGTGCCCGAAGGCATCGAAGGCATGGTGCCCTACAAGGGCACCGTGGCCGAAGTGATGGTGCAGTATCTGGGCGGCCTGCGCGCCGGCATGGGCTACTGCGGCGCCGCTACCATTGCCGAGCTGCAGCAGCGGGCCCGCTTCGTCAAGATCACCTCGTCGGGCATCCAGGAAAGCCACCCGCACAACGTCACCATTACCAACGAAGCGCCCAACTACAGCCGTCGCTGATGCACAAGCCCGACGTACGCCTCGAGCCGGGGCAGCGCCTGCCCCGACAGTGGTACCTCGACGAAGACGTGGTGCGTATGGCACGCGCCCTGCTGGGCAAATACCTCGTCACCGCGTTCGACGGCACGCGCACCGCAGGGCGCATCGTCGAAACGGAAGCCTACCGCGGTCCCGACGACCGCGCCTCCCATGCCTGGGGCGGGCGCCGCACCGCGCGCACCGAAGTGATGTACCGGCAGGGAGGCACGGCCTACGTGTATCTGTGCTATGGCATCCACCATCTGTTCAATGTGGTGACCGGCCCCGAGGGCATGGCCCATGCCGTGCTCATCCGCGCCCTCGAACCCGCCGAAGGACTGGACGTGATGCTGCAACGGCGCGGCATGAAGCGCCTCGAGCCGCGCCTGACGGCCGGCCCGGGCACACTGGCCCAGGCCCTCGGCATCCGCACCGCACATACCGGCACCGACTTGACGAATCCCCACAGCCCGATATGGATCGAAGATCGCGGCGACATCGTCGCCGAAACCGACATCGTGGCTACCACCCGTATCGGTGTGGACTACGCCGGCCCCTGTGCACAACGCCCCTGGCGCTTTTACGTGCGCGACAACCGATGGGTGAGCAGGAAGTGAGGACTGAGGTTGAGACACCGCAGTACGGTGATGTTGATGCTCCGCTGACGCAAACAGACATCACGCATCGTTGCGGCATTGCGCGGGACAAATGCCACTTTTGCAGGAGCCTTAGATTGGCAATGCCCTTTTCTTTTTTTGCGCAAGCATGCATAACAGCGCATAGCGTCGCTGCGTTGGTGCAAGCCGAGCGAGCCCTGTGGCCTTTCCCGCCTCGACAATCACTTTTTCACCATGAAAAAATCACTTGTATTGCGACAAACGACCGAACTGCTACGCACCTGCACCTTCATCCTCCTGACGGCATTTGGCGGAAGCCTGAATGCACAGGAAGAGGTGCTGTTGCGCGACCACGTGTACCTGCCCAACATCCGGTCGGTCAAATTTTACCTCAACGATCTGGTACTCACTTACCCGATCATCGACCTGAACTCTCCCGGCCGGCTGGTACTGCAGTTCGACGACCTCGACGGCGACGTGAAGCGGTACAGCTACACCCTCATCCACTGCAATGCCGACTGGACGCCCAGCGCCCTCAGCCCCGCCGAGTATCTGGCAGGCTTTCAGGAAGAGA
>WFYJ01000289.1 GCA_015490175.1 Saprospiraceae bacterium
AGCATTTGATTCAAGAGCCTTCTGAAAAAGACTGAAAATCATCCAGTTACACAGAGTGCCACTGGGCACGCACTGATTTTCACAGAGTTGTAAACCCTCAACCCTACACGCTCATCCCTCAACAACAGGTCAAAAACTGCGCGCAAGCTGCGCTTTCTGCGGCCGAAGGCTGCGGTTTCAATGGATGAGAAACCAGAGAAACCGAGGAACCGAGGATTTCAGCAAATGCCTCGCATCTTCACAAACATCTGAAAATATGAACATTAAACATTAAACTCTAAACCCTCAACACTACCCCCTCAACCATTGCCACAGGATTTCCCGAACCACTTTGATTTGAGTATAAACCCTACACGCTACACCACCTTTGCTGATGCAAAATCACCCTTCTTCGAGGATTTCGACCTTCAATCCGCTGACTTCGCCCATTTCGCGTGCCTGTTCGAGCGGCACGTCGGCCACGAGGGCTTTGAGGCGGAGCAGTGTCGCGTTGCGCTCGCTGAGGCGGACGGCCACCTCGATCGTGGCGGCTTCGTCGAATTGTTGGGCGAGGGGCTGCAGGCCGAGGCGCTCCAGCGCGCTCATGACGGGGCCCATCAGGCTGTAGTCGAACGAGAGGCGGACGCGCTGTTCGCGCACGCGCTCCACGATCTGCGCTTTTGCGAGCGCATCGGCGGTGGCTTCGCGGTAAGCGCGGATGAGGCCAGAGGTGCCCAGCAGCGTGCCGCCGAAGTAGCGCACGACGATGACCACGACGTTGGTCAGGCCGAAACTGTCGATCTGGCCAAGGATGGGGCGGCCGGCCGTGCCCGAAGGCTCGCCGTCGTCGTTTGCGCGAAAGCGCGTGCCCTCGTAGCCCAGCCGCCAGGCAAAACAGTGGTGGCGCGCCTTGGGATGGGCCTTGCGCACCTCGTCGAGCCGCGCCAATGCCTCCGCTTCCGTCCTTGCGGGAAAAGCATAGGCCAGAAACTTGCTGCCCCGGTCGCGGAACAGCCCTTCGGCAGGGGCGGCAATGGTCTTGTAGGTGTCGGTGATGGACGTGCTCATTGCTGCTGTGCCTTGTCCCACGCTGCGGCAGGCAGCGCGTCGGGGCGGAGCCGATCGAGGGCGGCGACGAGCGCGTCGAGCTCCCAGGCGTCTTCGAGGCGATAGGGGCCGATGGCCGTGCGCTTCAGCGCCGTGAGGTAGGCGCCGCTGCCCAGCGCTTGCCCGAAGTCGTGAGCGAGCGCACGGATGTAGGTGCCTTTGCTGCAGGCCACGCGGAAGTGGACGCGGGGCAGCTCCAGCTTCGTGAGCTCGAATTCGTAAATGGTCACGCGGCGGGGCTCCACCTCGACGGCTTCGCCGCGGCGGGCGCGCTTGTAGAGGGGTTGCCCATCGACCTTGATGGCAGAAAAGATGGGCGGCACCTGCTCGATCTCGCCCAGGAAGCGCTGGCGCGCCTGCTCGAGCTGTTCGAGCGTGATGTGCTCCCAGTCGTACTCCTGGTCCACTTCCGTTTCGGCGTCGTAGGAGGGGGTGGTGGCGCCCAGCACGAGCGTGCCCTCATACTCTTTGGGCAGGCCTTGGAGCTCGTGCAACTGCCTGGTGGCTTTGCCCGTGGCGATGATGAGCAGGCCTGTGGCCATGGGGTCGAGCGTGCCGGAATGGCCGACCTTGATCTTGCGCACGCCCAGCACTTTGCGCAGGCGGTTGCGGATTTTGTTGACTACGTCGAAGGAAGTCCAGCCTTCGGGCTTGTTGACGAGGAGAATTTCGCCAGAGCGGAAATCGCGTTCAGAAAGAGGGTCGTCCGGGTTCATAACGGGATGTCAGCTTGTGTTCAGTTTTTTGTGTGCGGGCCGGTGGCTTTCGCCAAATGGAGCCGCCTCGATTGTCGGCATTGCGTTTGCCCGCGTCTGCAATTTTTTACAAAATTAGGCGAAAATTGGTTTTGATGAAATGGATTCGCCGCGCGCTGCGTGTATTGCTCTTGTTGGCCCTCCTCATCGCCTTGTACGTGGGGGGAACCCTGCTCATTGGCACCCTGTCGGACTATCAGCCCGATGCGGTGGAGCCGCTGGTCCCTTTTCGCGAAAGCGAAATCACCATTCATTCCGATAGTACTTTCACGGCACTCATCTGGAACATCGGCTATGGGGGGCTGGGGCGCGAGTCGGATTTCTTTTTCGACAATGGTCGCTACCTGACCAGCGGAGGCCACGACGTGCGCCCGCCGCGCGAGGTGGTGCGCAAGAACGTGGAAGGCATCGTGCAAACCATACGGACGCATGCCGTTGACTACTACCTGCTGCAGGAGGTCGATCGCCACTCGCGGCGTTCGTTCTTTACCAATGAGTTCGAAGCCATTGCCGAGGTGCTGCCGGGCTATGCTGCCTTTTTCGCCACCAACTATCGCGTCTGGCGTATGCCGCTGCCACTGGCCGAGCCCTGGAATGCCTACGGCCGTGTCGAGTCAGGGCTGGCTACCTACCTGAAAGTACAGCCCTACGAGTCGTTTCGCTATCAGCTTCCGGGCAACTTCTCGTGGCCCACGCGCATTTTCCAGCTCGACCGCTGCGTGTCGCTGCACCGCATCCGCACCCGCTTCGGTCCCGACCTGGTGGTCATGAATATCCACCACTCGGCCTACGACGATGGCGAGCTGAAGCAGCAACAGAACGACTTTTTGCGCAAGCTGGCCATTGGTGAATACGAGCGGGGCAGCTTCGTGCTCATCGGCGGCGACTGGAACCAGTGTCCGCCGGGCTTCCCCTTCGACAGGTTCATGCCGGGCCGCACCCAGGGCTACACCCAGCTCAACCTGCCGGCCGACTTCATGCCCGAAGGCTGGCAGTGGGTCTATGATCCCGACACGCCCACCAACCGCAAGGTGCGCGAACCCTACGTGCCCGATTCCACCTTCGTGACGCTGATCGATTTTTACCTGCTGTCGCCCAACCTCGAGGCGCTCGAGGTGCGCACCATCGATCTGGATTTCGAATACAGCGACCATCAGCCCGTGTGGCTGAAGGCGCGGGTCGTTGTCCGAGAGGAGTGATGGAGAGACAGAGCGACGGAGTGATGGAACGCTACGAGCTTCCGATTCCACCGATTTGACCGGTTCCACCATGAAAAGCCCTCAACAACCATCGCAATCGGGTTTTCCCCTGCCACTTTGATTTGAGGATAAAGGCGGGATGTCTTGTGCGTGGGTCTCGGCGTCTTGCTCAGCCGAGCTTGCTGCTCATGATGATGCCACCGCCGATCACGTCGTCGTTTTCGTAAAAAACGGCCGACTGGCCGGGGGCCACTCCGCGCACGTTGGCGTGGAATTCGACTTCGACCACGTCGCCGCGCTGGTGCAGCGACGAGAAGGTGCCGTTGTCCTTGTAGCGGATGCGCGTGACGGCTTCCATGCCGTCGGGGATGGTGGCGTACTTCTGCAGGTTGAGTTTGCCTACCGTCATGCCATTGCGGATGAGCTCGTCCATGGTGCCCAGCACCACCGTGTTCGTCTCCGGAATGATTTCGGTGACGTACATGGGCTGCCCCAGGGCGATGCCCAGCCCCTTGCGCTGGCCGATGGTGTAGAAGGGATAGCCCTTGTGCCGGCCCAGCACTTCGCCTCTGGTATTGACGAACAGGCCGCCGTCCACTTTTTCCTCGAGGCCGGGCACGCGGCGCTTCAGGAAGCTGCGGTAGTCGTTGTCGGGCACGAAGCAGATTTCGTAGCTCTCGGCCTTTTTCGACAGCTCGATGTAGCCCCAGTCGGCAGCCATCTGCCGGACTTCCTCCTTGGTGTAGTTGCCCAGCGGGAAGCGGGTACGACGCAGGCATTCCTGGCTCAGGCCCCACAACACGTAGGACTGGTCTTTGCGTGGATCCTTGCCTTTGGAGATATGGAGGCGCCCCTCGTGTTCCTTGATTTGGGCATAGTGGCCCGTAGCGATGAATTCGCAGTCGAGCGCGTCGGCACGGCGCAGCAGCGCATCCCACTTGATGTGGGTATTGCACAGGACGCAGGGGTTGGGCGTCCGGCCGGCAAGATACTCCTCGACGAAGTTGTCGATGACGTAGTCGCCGAACTCGTCGCGGATGTCCACGATGAAGTGGGGGAAGCCCTTGTCCACGGCCACCTTTCGGGCATCGTTGATGGAGTCGAGGCTGCAGCAGCCCGTCTCCTTGCGTGCGCCGCCCGAGTTGGCGTAGTCCCATGTCTTCATCGTGATGCCGATGACTTCGTAGCCCTCTTCGTGGAGCATCATGGCCGTGACGGTGCTGTCGATACCGCCACTCATGGCTACCAATACTCTTCCGTGCTTACTCATATGCTACCTCCGTTTGCAGTGCGTGGGGTCTCTTTTTGCTTTCGCAAAATGCGGAAGGGAAACAAGCCGATGCAACTGAAAGTTGCTTATTTGATCGCAAGATCGCATCTTGCACACTACTCCCCACACTATAGTCCCTGCTCGATCGATTACTTTCGGATTTCCAAAAGGTTTGCAAAGGTAGTGGTCTGTGCCGTGTATGCTCCTTGTGATGGAGTGATGGAGTGAGGGAGTGAGGGAGTGTGGGAGTGCGCGGGTTTGACCGATTATGCTCAACGCAATTCAGTTTGGGAATTTTTGACGATGGACGATAGACATTTTTGATTGAGCAATCGAAGAACCGAGGAATCGAGCATTTGATTCAAGAGCCTTCTGAAAAAGGCTGAAAATCATTCAGTTACACAGAGAGCCACTGAGCACGCACTGATTTTCACAGAGTTGTAAACCCTCAACCCTACACGCTCAACCCTCAACAACAGGTCAAAAACTGCGCGCAAACTGCGTGAATCTGCGGCCGAAGGCTGCGGTTTCAAGGGATGAGGAACCGAAGAACCGAGGAGTCGAGGATTTGACAAAAAGCTGGTAGTCAATAAGAAAACTGCTAAACTGAGGCCCCTGAAAAAACCCAAAATCTCGCGCAACGCCGTCCCGAGTATCGAGAGCCCGTCCCCGGTAAACCGGGGCAGGCTCTGACTCAAGCCGGGAACGCAACGATTCGCAATGGATTTTTTTGTTTTAATTCAGTTTGATTTGTGATGTTACGCGTCATCCCGACAAGTCGGGAACCTGCCCCGACCAAGGTCGGGGTTGTTACGGACTTTTTTCAGTACGCTCAGTATCCACGCGCTCAACCTTCCACTCCGGGTCAAAACTGCAGAGGATGCGCGTTTTGGCGCAAGCCGAACGAGGAAAAGCCCCCAATGTGTTTTCGAACCAAACTTGAAAGACAATGAAACACTTCATCCTCCTTCTTTTTTCATTTGCCTGTGCGATCGGCCCCCTCAGTGCGCAGGATGCCGAATATGGGCTGGCTTCCTATTACGCCGACAAGTTTGCGGGCAAGCCCACCGCCAGTGGCGAGCGCTATGATCCGGCCAAAATGACGGCGGCCCACAAGACCCATCCTTTTGGCACCATCCTGCGCGTCACGCGTCTGGACAATGGCAAGTGGGTCGAGGTGCGCGTCAATGATCGCGGCCCGTATGTAGCCGGCAGGGTGGTGGACGTATCGCGTGCCGCGGCTGAAAAGCTCGATCTGATCAAGGATGGGAATGCGCGCGTCAAGGTGGAAGTGGTGCGCTTGCCTGGCGAGACAGCGCGCCGCGTCGAGTCGAAGAAAATGCCGGCCACACCCGTGCCCGGAAAGAAGACCGAGCCGGAAGTGACTACCTACGGCGAGCCAGCGCGCACTACGCCTGTAAAACCTGCCAAGCCCTCGTCGGGGAAAACCACTTCGAAACCTCATCCCAAGCCTCAGACGCCCGCTCCGGCAAAAACGAAGGAAACGATGCACGCCAAGGGCGGCACGCTGGTGAAGCAGTTCAAGCCATTGGGTGTTTACCGGATACGTCTGGAGCATCCCGAGGCCAGCGGCTATGGCGTGCAGGTGGCTTCGCTGACCACTACCGAGGGCGTGCTCAAGCAGATTGCCGATTTGCAAGCCAGGTGGTTCGACGAGATCCTGCTCAAGATCGAGGAGCGTCCGACGGGCAAGCCGCTTTACAAGATCATCCTTGGCTCGTTCGACACGCGCAAGGAAGCCGAAGCCTACAAGGAAAGCCTCAAGAAAAAGTACAAGATCGACGGCTTTGTGGTACCGCTGAGTGCCGAATGAGGCGACTCAGGCTTTCGCAAGCGTGAAGCCGAAGGTAGAGCCCATGCCTACCGAGCTGCGCACGTTGATGGTCTGGTGGTGCGCTTCGATGATGTGCTTGACGATGGACAGGCCCAGGCCCGAGCCTCCGCGCTCGCGCGAGCGGCTTTTGTCGACGCGGTAGAACCGGTCGAACACGTGATTGATGTGCTCGGGCGGGATGCCGATGCCGTCGTCGGCCACCTCTACCAGCACGAGCGATTCCATATCGTACAGGGCCACCTTGGTGTGGCCGCCTTCCTTGCCGTACTTGATCGAGTTGCTGATGAGGTTGATGAGTACCTGCCGGATGCTCTCGCGGTCGGCGCGCACCTGGAAGTGCTGGCTGGCTCCTTCCTTGAACATGAGGCGGATGTTGCGCTGGCGCGCCTTCATCTCCATCTCGTCGAACACTTCCTCCACCAGCGTTCGGATGTCGAAGACCTGCATGTCGAGGATCATCTCGCCCGATTCGAGGCGCGAGATGGCTTCGAGGTCTTCCACGATGGTCAGGAGGCGCTCCACGTTTTTGGCGGCGCGGCTCAGGAAGTCGCGGTTGATCGCCGGGTCTTCGAGGCCGCCGTCGAGCAGGGTTTCCAGGTAGCCCTGGATGTTGAAAATGGGCGTCTTGAGTTCGTGCGACACGTCGCCGATGTAGCGGCGGCGGTATTCCTGCCACTTTTTCAGTTCGGCGATCTCGCGCGCCTGCTCGTCGGCCCACTGCGCTACTTCTTTTTCCACTTCCTCGATGATGGGCGTGTCGATGTTGATGGCCGACTGCTTCTGGGCGGGCGACATTTTGTGCTTGTGGATCGTCTTGTAGATGAGTTTGATCTTGCGGTAGATGTAGCGCTTGAGGAAATTGACAAATACGAAATAGCTCCAGCCAAAGACGAGCAGCATGGTGATGCCTGTCAGCGGCCAGGATGGCGATTCCTGTTGCCACAGCCAGATGAGCAGCCAGGTCAGTCCGAAACCCACGGTGGTGTAGGCGGCACTGGCCACGGCAATCTGTCTTGGTGTGGGGTTTTTCAGCTCAGGGAATAATGCCGGCATGGTAGCAAGGTCGAGGGTTGACAAGATGGGGAAGGAGCAGCGACCGGCCTGGCCGACGTACGGCTCAGAAGTCGAACTTGTAGCCGATGCCCTTGATCGTTTTGATGTATTTGTCGCCCAGCTTTTCGCGCAGCTTGCGGATATGCACGTCGATGGTGCGGTTGCCGACAATGACGTCGGTGCCCCATACCTTGCGGTAAATTTCGTCGCGCGAGAAGACCTTTCCGGGCTTGCTGGCGAGCAACGACAGCAGCTCGAACTCCTTTTTGGCCAACGGGATCTCGTCGTCGCCGCGCAGCACCAGCACGCGCTCGCGGTCGATCTTGAGGTCGCCCGCCTCGATGAGGTGTCCACTGTTTTCTTCGGCCGTGCGCTCCTTGCGGCGCAGCAGGGCCTTGATGCGGCTGATGAGCACGCGCGGCCGGATGGGCTTGGTGATGTAGTCGTCGCCGCCGACGTCGAGGGCGGCAATCTGGCTGTAGTCCTCGTTGCGGGCGGTGAGGAAGGCGATGAGGGTGTCCCGGAATTCGGCTTCCTGGCGCAGCAGGCGGCACACCTCCACGCCGTCGAGGCGCGGCATCATGATGTCGAGCAGGATGATATCGGGTTTTTCGCGGCGCGCCACTTCGAGCGCTTCTTCGCCGTCCTGGGCGGTTACCACCTCGAAGCCCTCCTTGCGCAGGTTATACGACAGGAATTCGACGATGTCGGGTTCGTCGTCCACGACGAGGATTTTCACTTGCTCCATCTCGTTCGGTTGCACATTCTGAAACGCTGCAAAAATACGGTTTGCCGAAAGGCAGAATGTTGCGCGCAGCTTAAGGGGCGGTTAATTGTGGGTAAAGCTACTTGCCCGGGATTGCCGGCTCGGCATAGGCACCTGCCCTGAAGCGGTCGAGGCGGGCCATCACTTCGCCGTAGATTTTGTCGAGCAGTTCCGGTTGCTGCCGCATGCGGTCGCAGGTGTATTCGAAATCTTCTTTCGCAATGCCGTGGATGGCAAAAATCTGGCTGTAATACAGGGTGGCCAGCGAGTCGCGGCGCGGACCATGGATGTTCTGCAGGGCTGCTTCGGCTACATGCGCATCGGCCAGCACCTCAATCATCACTTCTGCCGGCAGCATCTTTCCTTTCGGTTTTTGCTCGCGTGCCCGGGTACAACCCGCCAGGGCGATGATCGCAGTGGCGGTCAGCACAGCCATCATGTGTCGCATGCTCATGAGAAGTACTGTTTGGGATACAGAAATTCGGTGACGCGGGCATCGGCTTCCGAGAGGTCGGCCCAGCGGTTGGCCGGGCTGGCCACTTGCACGATGCCGCATGTGGGCACGTTGGGGATGTATTTGCGGGCAAAGCGGTTGGCCAGGCCCGTCAGTACGGGATTGTGGCCGAAGAGCAGCACGGTGTCCAGCGTGTCGTCGAGTTGGCGCACCAGTGCGAGGATGTCGTCTTCGCCGCCGTGATAGATGACGGGCTCGACGCGGATCCTTTCGACGGGGTAGTCGAGTGCTTCCGCAAAATACACCGCGGTGGAGTAGGCGCGCACGGCAGGGCTGCTGAGCAGCAGGTCGGGTTGCACGCCCTTGCCGTGGAGGAGGGAAGCCATGAACGGTGCGTCGCGTCGCCCGCGTTTGTTGAGGGGGCGCTCGATGTCGCGCAACTCGGGGTAGTCCCAGCTCGATTTGGCGTGGCGGATGAGGTAAAGGTTTTTCATACGGCAAGATTAGGCAATATTGTAATGCGCGGCACGCCCAGGTGTTTGACGGACAGAAAGAAAAAAGCCACCCTGCCGAAGCAGGATGGCTTGCCGGGGTGGATGACCGGATTTGAACCGGCGACCTCCAGAGCCACAATCTGGCGCTCTAACCAGCTGAGCTACACCCACCATTTTGCCGCAAAGGACAGGTTTCGTGCTTTTGCCATCAGGCCCTGTCCTCAAAAGCGCGGCAAAGATAAAAAAGTTCCACCTCTTTGTGCAAATGCACATACATGGAGGCTGCAGCAAAAAAGACTCTTTGCTCGACGAACCGAGGATTTGATTCAAGAACCTTCTGACAAAGGCTGAAAAATCATTCAGTTACACAGAGAGCCACTGAGTACACACTGATTTTCACAGAGTTGTAAACTCTAAACCCTACACGCTCAACCCTCAACGACAGGTAAAAACTGCGTTCAAACTGCGTGAATCTGCGTCTGAAAGCTGCGGTTACAATGACCGAGGAATCGAGGTGCCGAAGAATCGAGGATTTGACAAAAAACTGATAGTCAACGAGAAAAACTTTAAACTCTAAACCCTAAACCCTTTTTCCAGTGACCTCCTTTCTTTTTCCGGATCACTGCGGCGTATTGTCTTCCTTGAGCGTAAAGACGCGCTCGACGGGGTTGAGCGGTGCATCCACCGGATTGCCATCCTTGTCGAGGAGCGTGAGGCGGATCTTGTTGTCGCCCATGGGCAGGCCCTCGATGAAGTAGGGAGCCCATTTGTCGAGCACGGTGGTGAACTGGCCGTCGTTGACGTCCACTTTCACCTTGTAGCTGTCGGGGCCCAGCTCGGCGTTGACGACGTAGAAGTCGAGCAGCAGCTTTTTGGCGTCATCGCCGACGTAGGTGCCTTTGGGTCGGCTGTAGAAGAGCATGGGGCCTTCGATGTCTTCGGCCTTGACCACACTGCCGTCCTTGACGGTGATCTTCTTGGCCACATGCGCCTGGGGCGTCTTGATGCTTTCGTGGTATGAGCGCGACAGGAAAGCCAGCAGGTAGTGCTCGCCATCCTCGATTTCGTATTCGAACTCGGGCTCGTATTTGGCGGCGTAGGGCTTGTTGTCGATGATCAGGTGGATGTGCTGCCCTTTGGCCGAGTTGGCACACATGCGCTGGGGTGCGTCGGGGGTCTGTACGCCGAGCTGATACGACTCGCCGCCAATGACAAACTTGAACTTGCCGTCCTTGTATTCCCACGACTCGATGCGGGCATCGGGGAATTCCTGGCTGGGCGGTGCTTCGTAAATCCTGATTTCCGCAGTGGCGGTTGTTTCGGTCTGTTCGGTCGTTTCTTCTTTGGCTGTTTCCTGTTGGGTGGCTTCATTGCCGCAGCTCCAGGCCACCAGTGCGAAGAGCACCAGCAGACTCATCAGGTTTTTCGATTTCATTTTTCCGATATTTTGTGAGTGAATGAATGCAAAGAAGGGGCTTGTTTGGCAAATGTCACTTTTTTGATACACAAATGCCAGTGTCATTTGTCATGCATGCCAGCAGTCACTGGCCTAACTTTGTCGCTTCAAAATTGTTTGCCTCTTCGAACCATCACAACCCGAGAAAATGGTCGCACATCCTCCATCGCGCATCGACTGGACCGTGGAAGGCATGACCTGTGCCAACTGCGCGGCCAATATCAATCGCTATCTCGAAGGCCTGGGGCTGGAAGACGTCCAGGTCAATTTTTCCACCAAAGAGGTGCGCTTTCGCATTCCCGAGGGCAAGGACATCGACCTGAAAGAGGTCGAGCAAGGTCTGGCCAAAATGGGCTACCGGGTCGTACATGCCGACGACGAGCACACCACCTTCTGGACGCTCGAGCGCAAGCTGCTGTTCAGCGCCCTGCTCACGGCGCCGCTGCTGCTCAACCACCTGCTCATGGTGGCGGGCACGCCCATTCGGGCCCTCGAAGATCCGTGGGTGCAGTTGGCCCTGTGTCTGCCCGTTTATGTGCTGGGCTTCGTGCATTTCGGGCGCAGTGCCTGGGGCTCGCTCAAGGGGGGCGTGCCCAACATGGACGTGCTGATCTTCATCGGCAGCACGGCGGCCTTCATCTACAGCCTCGTCGGCACGTTCATCGGCAATCCCGACTACATCTTTTACGAGACGGCCGCCACCATCATCACGCTGGTGCTGGCCGGCAACTACATGGAACACCGCGCCGTGCAGCAGACCACTTCGGCCATCATGGAGCTGAGTCGCCTGCAGGTCGAGACGGCGCGCAAGCTGATGCCGTCGGGTGCTGTGGTGACCATCCCGCACGACGAGGTGCAGGTGGGCGACGTGCTGCTCGTCAACGAGGGCGACCGCATCCCCACTGACGGCGAGGTGCTCGAGGGCGAGGTGCTGGTCGATGAGTCGATGCTCACGGGCGAGAGCGTGCCCGTCCACAAACGCCCGGGCGATCGGGTCATCGGCGGCAGCATCGTGGTGGAAGGGCAGCTCGAGATGACGGCCCGCGCCGTGGGTGCCGATACGGTGCTGGCCCGCATGATCGAGCTGGTGAAGACGGCGCAGCAAGACAAGCCCTCCATCCAGCGGCTGGCCGACCGCATCAGCGCTGTGTTCGTGCCGGTGGTGGTCACCATCGCCCTGATTACCTTCTTCGGGGGCTGGCTGGTGTTCAGCCTTTCGGCAAAACAGGCCCTGATGAATGCCATTGCCGTGCTGGTCATTTCGTGCCCCTGCGCCATGGGGTTGGCCACGCCTACGGCCGTCATGGTAGGTGTGGGGCGCATGGCGCGCCAGGGCATCCTCGTCAAGGGGGGCGCCACGGTCGAGACATTTGCGCACGTGCGCCAGTTCGTATTCGACAAGACGGGCACGCTGACGACGGGCCGCTTCCGGCTGGCCGAGGTGGAGGTTTTTGGCGAAAGCCAGGACAAGGATGCCCTCCTCAATCTCATCTGGCAGCTCGAGCAGCGCAGCTCACACCCTGTGGCGCGCTCGCTGGTAGCCGAACTCGAGGGGCGCGTCTCCGGCCAGAACCACCTGTTTGCCGAGGTGGACGAGCGGCGCGGCCTGGGCATGGTGGCCCGCAGCACCGACGGTCACGAGTGGCGCCTGGGCTCGGCCGCGCTTGCCGCCGAAGCGGGCGTGACGGTGCCTGCCGACTACAACCTGTACCTGGTGCGCGACGGCGAGCTGGTGGCCGCCCTGCGCATCGAAGACGAACTGAAGCCCGATGCGCGCGCAGTGATCGCCGCCCTCAAGGCGCGCGGCTGCAAGGCCGTACTGCTCAGCGGCGACCGCCGCGAAAAGGTCGAGGCCATGGCCCGCGCCGTCGGCATTGAAGAGTGGTATGCCGAGCAGTTGCCCGAGCAGAAGCTGGCCGTCATCGAACGCCTGTCGGCAAAAGAGCCCACGGCCATGGTCGGCGACGGCATCAACGACGCCGCGGCCCTGGCGCGCGCCACGGTGGGCGTGGCCCTGAGCGACGGCTCCAATGCCGCCATCGAATCGGCCCAGGTGGTGCTGCTCAAGGGGCGCCTCAGCCACCTGGTCACCGCCTGGGATCTGGCGCATCTGACGCTGCGCACCATCAAGGAAAACCTCTTCTGGGCATTTGCCTACAACGTGGTGGCCATACCCGTGGCTGCCATGGGCTACCTGAACCCCATGTGGGGCGCCCTGTTCATGGCCTTCTCCGACGTGGTCGTCATCGGCAACTCGATTCGGCTGCGGCGCAGACGCATCCCTGAGGAGGCACGCTGAAACGACCAAAACCAGTGAAAACATGGCAAGAAGGAAAAACCTGAACGAAGAAGAAACGCCCATGGCCCCCCTCGATCGGGAGAAGTTGCGCCAGGCGGTGTACATGTTCCGCTTCGTGCGGCCCTACCGGTGGTCGCTCATCGCGGGCCTGGTGCTGCTGTTTCTGTCGAGTCTGGTGTTCATGGCTTTCCCGTACCTGTCGGGCCTGATGATCGACATTGCGCAGGGCAAGTCGAAATGGGAATGGACGCTGGCCGATGCAGGCCTGGTGCTGCTGACAGTGCTGGTGGTACAGGGCGGCATCTCCTACGGGCGCGTGATGCTTTTTGCGCGGGTGAGCGAAAAGGGCATCGCCGACGTGCGCAAGTCGGTGTTCAGCAAGCTGATCACCATGCCGATGGTGTTTTTCGAAAAATCGCGCACGGGCGAGCTGGTCAGCCGCCTCACCTCCGACGTCGAGCGCCTCTACAACGCCTTTTCGATCACGCTGGCCGAGTTTATCCGGCAGATCATCATCTTGCTTTCGGGCATCGTGTTTCTGGCGCTGACGACGCCGCGCCTGGCCCTGATCATGTTGGCCACCTTCCCCGTGATCGTGGTGTTGGCCATGGTGTTCGGGCGCATGATCCGCCGGCTGAGCCGCGAGCGCCAGAAAGAGCTGGCCCGGGCCAACAACATCGTCAGTGAGGCCATGCAGGCCATCCAGGCGGTGAAGGCCTTCACCAACGAGTGGTACGAGGCCATGCGCTATGGCAAAACCATCGACCGGGTGGTGCGCGTGTCGCTGCGCTATGCACACGGGCGCGCCCTGTTCGGGGTGTTCATCATCACGGTGCTGTTCGGCGGCCTGTTTTTCATCATCTGGGAAGGGGCGCGCATGTTGCAGGCAGGCGAGATCACGGCCGGCCAGCTCGTGGCATTCGTCTCCTACACGGCCATCATCGGCGGCGCCATTGCCGGCCTGGGCAACTTTTACACCGAGCTGTTGGGCGCCATCGGCGCCACGGAGCGCATCCG
>WFYJ01000290.1 GCA_015490175.1 Saprospiraceae bacterium
GTTGTAAACCCTCAACCCTACACGCTCAACCCTCAACAACAGGTCAAAAACTGCGCGCAAACTGCGTGAATCTGCGGCCGAAGGCTGCGGTTTTTGGCTGAGCAATCGAGGAACCGAAGAACCGAAGAACCGAGGAACCGAAAAATCGAGTATTTGATTAAAAAACTGATAATCAACAATAAAAACTTTAAACACTAAACCCTAAACTTTAAACTCTTCAACCCTCAACCCTACACGCAACACCTTTTGCAGCCGGTCCATTTTCAGGATGCGCAATCATCTATTTAAGGACACCACCCTTTTTTTTGGAAAAACTTGCAACACTCGTCAATTCATCGTAATATTGCGATAAAACGATCAAAAAAACACATGAGCGCGACCAAAGAGATCCACTACACCGAAGAACAGAAACGGCTTGCTGCGCTGTTCAAGGCACTGGCTCATCCGGCCCGCATTGCCATTTTGCAGATGCTGATGCAGCACCGGACGTGCTACTGCGGCAAGGTGACCGACATGCTGCCGCTGGCACAGGCCACGGTTTCGCAGCATCTCAAGGAATTGAAGCTGGCGGGTTTCATCAAGGGCATTGTCGAAGGCAAGCAGGTGTGCTATTGCCTCGACGAGAAAAAGATCGGGCAAATCCGGGCGTTGCTCGGCGGCTTTCTGGACCAACTTGCGGGCAATGACAGATCATGTTGTTGAGCCTGCTTTTGATGGCGCAACCGAGGAACCGAGGAACCGAGGAACCGAGGATTTGAGCACAATGGAGACGCACGGCATGCGTCTGTTGAGATTCCGCTACATGGTGCCTGCCCCTCGATGCAAAATCACTCTGAGTGATACGACCTCATTTTTTCCATACCAAAACACACAATCATGCAAAATCCTGAGGAAATCAAGCGGATAGTGCGCGAAAAATACGCGCAAATCGCCCGACAGTCGAAGGCAACCAACGAAAAGTCGTGCTGCGGTGCAGGCGGCTGCGACGACAGCATTGACTACACCATTTTCAGCGACGACTACAGCGGCATGGAAGGTTACGTGGCCGAGGCCGATCTGGGGCTGGGCTGCGGGCTGCCTACCGAGTATGCCCGGATCAGACCGGGCGACACGGTGGTGGACCTGGGTTCGGGTGCCGGCAACGATTGCTTCGTGGCGCGCGCCCTCACCGGCCCCGAAGGCAAGGTGATCGGCATCGACATGACGGAAGCCATGATCGAGAAAGCGCGGACCAATGCCCGCAAGCTGGGCTTCAGCAATGTCACTTTCCGCCTGGGCGAGATTGAAGATATGCCCCTGAACGACAATTGCGCCGACGTGGTGATCAGCAATTGCGTGCTCAACCTCGTACCCGACAAGCGACAGGCCTTCGCGGAGATTTATCGCATCCTGAAGCCGGGCGGCCACTTCAGCATTTCCGACGTAGTGACGCGCGGCGCGCTGCCCGCCGGCCTCCAGCAGGCCGCCGAAATGTACGCGGGCTGCGTGGCCGGTGCCATCGACATCGACGACTATCTGGCCATCATCCGCGCAGCCGGATTCGAGGACGTACATGTGCAGAAAGAGAAAGAGGTGCGCCTGCCCGATGAACTCCTTTCGAAGTATCTGACTGCAGCGGAGGTCGAAGAATGGAAAAACAGCAACCGCGGCATTTACAGCATTACCGTGTTCGGGCGCAAGCCGGCAACCGATGATTGTTGTCAGCCCGGCAGCGGCTGTTGTTGACACGGCCGGGAGGGAAAAACCACGAGGCATGCTACTTTTGGCGTGCCTCTTTTTTTACCACCAAAATCGAAAACCCATGATGAACGGACTTGTACATGCGCACTCCGGTCTGCGCTGGATCGTGCTGGCGCTCCTCGTGGCGCTGGTATGGCAGGCTTGGCAGAAAGGCCGCAGCGGCGCCGAATACACCGAAGCTGACCGCAAGCTCAACCTCTACACGCTCATTGCCGTGCACATCCAACTGCTGCTCGGCCTGGCCCTCTACTTCCACTCCGACAAGGTCAACTTCGACAGCTCGTCCTGGTCGGTATCCGTTACGCGCTTCTTCACGCTCGAGCACAGCCTGATGATGCTGATCGCCATTGTGCTGATCACCATCGGCTACAGCAAGGCCAAAAAGGCCGCCGACAGCGCCGCCAGATGGCGCACTACCCTGCGCTACAACCTCATCGCGCTCCTGCTGATCCTCGTGGCCATACCCTGGCCGTTCCGCGGCTTCGGCAGCGGCTGGTTTTGAAGGGCGGCGCCGTCACCTCCGCTGGTGCAGCGCGCTCGGCTCAGCCGCGGCGCAGCAACACGAAGCCAAACAGCAAGATAAGGAACACCAGTGCCGAGCCGAGCAGCACCGAGGTCTGCATGTTGCGGTGAAAGTCCAGGATCTCCTTGCGCAGGTGCGGATAGCGCGGAATCACTTCCTCTTCGAGCCGACGGCGGTTGAGCACCATGCGCCCGTCGAACTCGACGCGGTGCTCCCTGAGCTTGCGATAGGCGCGCAAGACGCGATACCGGAAAACGACATTGACGACCACCAGGCCGAAGGTGCAGGCCATGATGGCGATGAGCAGTGCAGTCGTGTTCATGGCTGCAAAGGTAGCAGGTGAATCGGTAAACCGGTGCAATCGGTGGAACCGGTCAGATCGGTACGACTGCTACCCACGCCCTCACGCGGTCGCGAAAGGACCGTCGTCAGAAAGTCGCCATCCGGATCACCACCAGAAGCCTGTCTTGCTTGCGCAAAAAGCAAAATCACCCGACCATGAAACAGACTTCCTTCCTGCTGTTATTGATTTGCCTGTGGGCAAATGCCGTGGCCCAGGCCGACTACTATTTCCCGAAAGGGACCACGCTCGATCCGGCCATTCCCACGCCCGAGTCCTTTCTGGGCTATCCCGTCGGCGAATGGCACACGCGCCACGACCGCCTCGTGGCCTGGTTCGAGCACCTGGCTGCGGCCAGCCCGAACGCCCGCCTCGAAGTCATCGGCCACACCAACGAGCTGCGGCCGCAGGTAGTGCTCACCATCACCAGCAGCCGCAACATGGCGCGCCTCGAAGACATCCGCAAGGCCCACCTCGCCCTGGCCGACCCCACGCGCCCCATGCCCGACACCACCGACCTGCCTGTAGTGGTCCTGCTCGGCTATGGCGTGCACGGCAACGAAGCTTCCAGTGCCGAGGCGGCCATGCTCACGGCCTGGTACCTCCTCGCTGCCGAGGCGGCGCAGCCCTGGCTCGACGATGCCGTCATCCTCATCGATCCGGTGTACAACCCCGACGGGCGCGACCGGCACACCTGGTGGGTCAACATGCACAAGGGCAACCCGCCTGTGGCCGACCCGCTCGACCGCGAACACAACGAAGCCTGGCCCCGCGGCCGCACCAACCACTACTGGTTCGACCTCAACCGCGACTGGCTGCCCCTGGCACAGGTCGAAAGTCGCAACCGCGTGGCCTTTTACCATCGCTGGCTGCCCAACGTGGCCACCGACTACCACGAGATGAGCACCCATGCCACCTACTTCTTCGAGCCCACCGAGCCATTCGGTTCCGAAAACCCGCTCGTGCCGCGCCGCAACTACGACGAGCTCAACAACCTCTTTGCCCGCTACTTCCAGCAAGCCCTCGACGAGATCGGGTCGCTCTACTACACGCGCGAGTCGTTCGACAACTCGTATCCGGGCTATGGCAGCACCTACCCCGACTTGCAGGGCGGCCTCGGGTTGCTGTTCGAGCAGGCGCGTTCGGCGGGGCACGTACAGCGCACCACCACCGAAGATCTGCACTTCCGCTTCACCATTCGCAACCAGGTGCGCACCGGTCTGGCCACCGTGCGCGCCGCCATCGAAAACCGCTCCCGCCTGCTGGCCTACAAGCGCTGGTTTTTTGCGGAAGCATGGAAAAAAGCCCGCTCGGCCGGCCATGCCGGCTGGGTGTTTGCCGCGCCGCACGACCCCACGCGCCTGCGGGCTTTTCTCGAACTGCTGGCCCGCCACCACATCGAAGCACATCCGCTGGCCGAACGCCTTTCGGCAAATGGCACCCGCTACGAAGCCGGTCAGAGCTGGTTCGTACCGGCAGTGCAGCAACAGTACCTGCTTGCGGCCAGCATCTTCGAGCCGCGCACCAACGCAGCTATCCCCGACAGCGTGTTTTACGACGCCTCGGCCTGGGCACTGGCGCTGGCCTGGAACCTCGATTTCGACCGGGTAAGCCGCACGCCCGCCATCGACACTGCAGTTTCACTGGCTTCCGCTTTCGCAAAACCCGACCCATCGGTAACGCCGGCCCCCTATGCCTGGGTCATCGACTGGCGCGACTACGGCGCCGCCGCTCTGTTGTGGCACCTGCTCGACCGGGGCGTTCACGTCAAGACGGCGTTCAAGCCCTTCGCAGTGGCCACGCCTTCCGGCAAAAAAGAATTCGGCTATGGCAGCCTGCTCGTGGCCGTACACGACCAGGCGTTCGCACCCGACAGCCTGTATCGCATCGTGCAGGAAGCGGCACGAATCAGCGGCGTGCCCGTCCATGCCGTGGCCTCGGGACGCAGCCTGTCGGGTATCGATCTGGGCAGCCGAAACTTCCGAACAGTGGAAAAGCCGCGTCCGATCATGGTGGTCGGCGAGGGCGTCTCGGCCTACGAAGCCGGCGAAGTGTGGTACCTGCTCGACACGCGCGTACACATGCCCATCACCAAGGTGGATGCCACAGACTGGCGGCGGGTCAACTTGTGGGACTACAACACGCTGGTGCTCGTCAGCGGCCGCTACGATTTTTCCGAAAGGGAAATCAAACAGATCAAGGACTGGCTCGCCACAGGCAACACGCTCATCGCCATACGAGGCGGGGCAGCCTGGGCCATGCAGCAAGACATCGTGCCCGACACGCTGGCCCGTATTCCGCGCGACACGACACCACCCGTCCGTATCGACTTCGTGCAGGCGCCCGAACTCATCGGCGCGCGCCGCATCGGGGGCGTCGTCTTCGAGGCCGACGTGGATCCGACCCACCCCGTTGGATTCGGATTTGCCGGAAGGCGCCTCTATGTATGGCGCAATCACAACTACGTGCTCCCGCTTTCGCAAAACCCGTTCAGCACCGTGGTCCAGCTCGCCCCCGACCGGCCGCAGGTGGACGGCTACGTGCACCCCGAAGTGCTGCAGCGCGTGCAGGGCACTGCTTCGTGCGTGGTGAACCAGGTGGGCCGCGGGCGCGCCATCCTGCTGCTCGACAACCCCAACTTCCGCGGTTTCTGGTATGGCACCAACCGGCTGTTCTTCAACAGCCTGTTCTTCGGCGGCCTGGTGCAGGTGCCGCCGGCGCCGAGGTAAGCATCGAGCTGGCCAGGGCTTTCGCCGAAAAGCATGGGAAGCGCGCTACTTTTGCCCGTTCAACACCTGCACCATGACCAGAGAAGAAAAAATCCGCTCCTTCGACCCCAGCGGCGTCGGCCTGCGCAACGGCAACTTCATCGGCCTGCCCTTCGACGAAGACGAATCGCTGGTGGTCTTTCAGCCGGTGCCGTGGGACGTGACGGTCTCGTATGGCGGAGGTACGGCCACCGGACCGGCCAATATCCTGGCAGCCTCGAGCCAGCTCGACCTGTACCATCCGGTGCGGCCCGACGCCTGGAAGCTGGGCTTCCATTTCCGACAGCCCGACGAGGGCTGGTTGTCACGCGCTGCCGAGTTGCGCTCCGAGGCCGAGCGCTATATCGCCTTCCTCGAGCAGGGCGGCCGCCCCGATGCCGATGCGGCCATGCGGGCCATCCTCGACCGCATCAACACCGCCTCGGCCGCGCTCAACGACTGGGTCAAGGCCCAAACCGGTGCGCTGCTCGAGCGCGGCAAGATCGTGGGACTCGTGGGCGGCGAGCACTCGGTGCCGCTGGGCTACCTGCAGGCGCTGGCCGAGCGCCACGACGCATTCGGCGTGCTGCAGATCGACGCCCACATGGACCTGCGACGGGCCTACGAGGGCTTCACCTTCTCGCACGCTTCGATTTTCTACAACGCCCTCCAGCTTCCGCAAATCGCCAGGCTCGTTCAGGTGGGCATTCGCGACTGGTGCGAGGCCGAGGTAGCCGTGGTCAAGGCCGCCAAAGGCCGCGTGCGCGTCTTCTACGATCGCGACCTGCAATACGCCGCCATGCGCGGACTCGATTTTGCGCAAGCAGCCCAAGAAATCGTGGCCGAGCTGCCGCAAAAGGTCTATATCAGCTTCGACATCGACGGACTCGACCCCTCGCTCTGCCCGCATACGGGCACGCCCGTGCCCTCGGGGCTGTCGTTTGCGCAAGCGTGCTTCCTGATCGAAGAGGTGGTGCGCAGCGGCCGCACCATCATCGGCTTCGACCTGTGCGAAGTGGCCGGCCTGCCCCACGAATGGGACGGCAACGTGGGGGCCCGCGTACTGTACCACCTCGCCGTCATGGCTGCCGTGTCGCAACGATCTTGAGAGGGAGCGATGGAGTGAGTGAGTGAGTGAGGAGTGAGGAGAGAAGAGTGATGGAGGGACGGAGCGAAAGAGAGATGGAGCGAAAGAGTGATGGAAAGACGGAGTGAAGTTGTCCCGATTCAACCGATTTGGCCGATTACACCGGCTCAACCGGTTTGACCGGTTATACAAACGCAATTCGGTTTGGGAATTTTTGACGATAGTCATTTTGAGATGGAGCGGACGGTGCAACAAGGATTACACCGACTGCATCAGTTGGATCGGGCAACGCGAGATAACGAGAGGCGGGAATCGAGGCCACTGAAAAAAACCAAAATCTCACGCAAAACTTGTTCCGAGTCTTCGGAAACCTGTTCCGCCCAGCGGAAAACTTGTTCCGACACAAATCGGGAACGCAAAGACACGCAAATCTTTCAACTGTAAATCAACTTGTTACAAATACTGTCACGCGTCACGTGTCACGCGTCACGCGTCACGTGTCACGCCGTCACGCCGTCACGCGTCACGCGCTGCGGCCAGTGCCTGATCCAGGTCGGCCTGGATATCTTCGAGGTGTTCGAGGCCCACGGAGATGCGGATCAGGCCCGGTGTGATGCCCACGGCGAGGCGCTCCTGTTCGGTCAGCTTGGAATGGGTGGTCGAGGCCGGGTGGGTGACGATGGTGCGCACGTCACCGAGATTCGAGGAACGCGAGCACATCTGCAACGCATCCATGAAGCGCTTTCCGGCCTCGAGGCCGCCTGCAATCTCAAAGGTCACCAGTCCCCCACCCCGTCGCATCTGACGGCGGGCCAGCTCGTGCTGCGGATGGCTGGGCAGGAACGGATACGACACCTGCTGCACCTGCGAATGGGCTTCCAACCACTCGGCCAGGGCCAAGGCATTGCGACAGTGCTGCTCCATGCGCACGGCCAGCGTCTCGAGGCCCTTGCTGAGCACCCAGGCGTTGAAGGGCGAGAGCGACGGGCCGGTATGGCGACAGAAGAAGCGCACCTCTTCGATCAGCTCCTTGCGCCCCACGAGGATGCCTCCCAGCACGCGCCCCTGGCCGTCCATGAACTTGGTGCCGGAATGCATGACCAGATCCGCCCCGTAGGCGATGGGGCGCTGCAGGTAAGGCGTGGCGAAGCAGTTGTCCACCAGCAGGATGAGGTTGTGCTTGCGCGCCAGGGCACCGGCCTTTTCCAGATCGACGAGCACGAGCCCCGGGTTGGAAGGCGTCTCCAGCACGATCATGCGCGTCTCGGGGCGGATGTGTGCCTCCCAGCCTTCGACGTCCTGCGGATCGACGTAGGTGTGGGTGATGCCCCAGCGCGGAAAGATCTGAGTCAGGATCTGGTGGGTGGAACCGAACACGGCACGCGACGCCAGCACGTGGTCGCCACTGTGGAGGAAGGCAGCCATACCCGCCCACACGGCCGCCATGCCCGAGGCCGTAGCGAAGCCGTCTTCGGCGCCTTCCATGGCGCAGACCTTTTCGACAAACTCGTTCACATTGGGGTTGGAATAGCGCGAGTAGATGTCACCCTCGGCCTCGCCGCTGAACAGGGCGCGCATCTGCTCGGCATCTTCGAACACGAAGCTCGAAGTCAGAAACAGCGGGTTGGAATGCTCGCGATACTGCGTGCGCTCCATCTGGCGGCGAATGGCGTCGGTTTCGAAGCGGGGCATATGCTGCTTTTTTCGAGGATTTGATTCAAGAGCCTGCTGAAAAAGTCGAAAAATCATTCAGTCACACAGAGAACCACGGAGTACCCACTGATTTTCACAGAGTTGTAAACCCTCAACCCTACACCCTCAACCCTCAACGACAGGTAAAAACTGCGCGCAAACTGCGGGCCTCTGCGGCCGAAGGCTGTGGTTTCAATGGATGAGGAACCGAGAAACCGAGGAACCGAGGATTTGACAAAAAGCTGGTAATCAGTAAGAAAAACTATAAACTATAAACTCCAAACACTAAACTCTTTCCCCCTCAGCTCGTCGCTTCTTCGATCTCGTAGCTCCACGTGATCGGGGCGGTTTTTTCGAGGATCTTTGCCACCGAGCAGTACTTTTCCATAGAAAGACAAATGGCGCGTTCGACCTTTTCGGGCTTGAGGTTGCCCGAGAGGCGATAGTGCAGGTGAATGCGGGTAAAGAGTGCCGGCACTTTGTCTTTCTCGCGGTCGGCTTCCACGCTGACCTCAATACCATCGAGCGGCTGGCGCTGGCGACGCAGGATGTGCACCACGTCGATGGTGCTGCAGCCGGCCAGCGAGGCCAACAAAGCCTGCATGGGGCGCATGGCCGAGCGGCTGCCTCCGATGCTTTCGGCGCCATCCATGACGATGATGTGGCCGTCTTCGTTGGTTGCTTCCATGCGGAAGGCATCGTCCACGCGCTTCAGGGTGATCTCCATATCGGGCATAGTGCTTTCGTTTGATTCGCGGCCAAAGTTAGCACGAACGGCACAGGCCCGACCAACCGATTTATCGGCCTTTTGTCAAATTCAATCCGCGGTTTGCTGCAAAGAGTCCGCAACACCCCGACGCGGGTTGAAGCCTGCTTCCATTTCTGGGCCCTCGTGCTTTGCGCAAAACGCGAAGCCCGCGACGGGCAGGTCGCGGGCTCGATATTTTCCATGTTACAGCGCCAGCGAATGAAGTTGCGTGCAGAAGTATTTTGCATGGCGGCGGTCACGCGACAGGCAGTGACATAGTTGAGCGGGGCATTGGCCCCACGTTGAGACCGCCGGTCGTGCGGCCAAGCGCACGACCGGCGCCTGTTGAGACAAGCGCCGCCCTGAGGGGCGGCGCTTGATGTTTGTTTTGTTTTTGCTTGAAAAGTCCGGGAACAGAATGTCATGCAACCCCAATCGCCGGAGGTGTAAACAACCGGGCGCAGTCTTACACTTCCAGCTCCTTGAGCTGGGCCTCCAGCTTTTCGGCCAGGGCGGCCTTGCTGATGACACCCACGTGCTTGTCCACCAGTTTGCCGCCGCGAAAGATCAACAAGGTGGGAATGCTGCGAATGCCATACTCCAGCGGCGTTTCGGGATTGGTATCGACATCCATCTTGCCTACGACGGCTTTGCCCTCGTATTCTCTGGCCAGCTCCTCGATTGCCGGTGCAATCATCAGGCAGGGCCCGCACCATGCCGCCCAGAAATCGACCAGCGCCACGCCCTCGTAGTCCAGCACTTTTTCCTTGAAATTGCCATCGGTCAGTTCTAATGCCATGATCTGGTGGTTTTGATGATTGAAAAAAGATTCACAACCGCCTAAACGCGTTGATGCCTCAAAGGGTTGCAAAGATATCCCATTTCTGCGAGGCCGCTGCGTCCGTATCCGGACGCTTTCACACAAACGCAGGTGGAGTGCAGAAAGAAAAAACCGCGGCACGGACGCATTTTGGCGAAAGCCAAAAATCCTGCCATTGTACCGAATCAAACTGGTCTGGAAAATCCTGCTGCAATGGGTGGGGTTTAGAGTTTACAACTCTGTGAAATTCAGTGTATTTTTCGGTGAACACTCTGTGTAACTGAATAATTTTTCGGCTTTTTTCAGGAGCCTCAATCCTCGGTTCCCCGGTTCCTCGATTGCCCAATCAAAAAAGTCCATAGTCCATAGTCTATCGTCCATTGACCATCGTCAAAAATTCCCAAACCGGATTGCGTTGGGTATATCTTTGCCGTGTGGTGACTTGTCCTTTCCCGGCAAAATATACTGGCAAGGAATTTGGGAAAGGCAGCACGTGATCATCATGCATGGCCCTGCCTGTCACCACCTTCCGGATAAACACCCCCGCTATGCACTTTTCCGGCAAACGCATCCTCATCACCGGCGGCTCCAGAGGTATCGGCCGCGCCACGGCCATTGCTTTCGCAAAAGAAGGCGCACGCGTGGCCATCAATTTCGCCCGAAACAGGGAAGCAGCCCGTGACACCATCCAGGCCATGCCCGGAGCAGGCCATATCGCCATCAAGGGCAACATCGCCTCGCCCAACGTGGCCCGACGCGTCATGGACACCGTCGTGCGCGAGCTGGGCGGCATAGACGTGCTGGTCAACAATGCGGGCATTTACGAGCTGCATCCCGTGCAGGAACTCGACTACGAAGCCTGGCTCGAGCAGTGGCAGCGCCACCTGCAGGTCAACCTCACCGCTGCGGCGCAGATGTGCTGGCTGGCGGCCCGCCAGATGATGCAGCAGGGCGGCGGCCACATTGTCAACGTCAGCTCGCGCGGCGCCTACCGCGGCGAGCCCGAGGCGCCCGGCTACGGCGCCGCCAAGGCCGGCCTCAACCAGCTCACCCAGTCGCTGGCCCAGGCGCTCGCACCTCACAACATCATCGTGGCCGGTGTAGCTCCCGGCTGGGTAGATACCGACATGGCTGCGCCCCATCTGCACGGCCCCCGGGGCGAGGAGGTGCGCCGGCAAAGCCCGCTGGGCCGCGCCGCCCGTCCCGAAGAGATTGCCGCGGCCATCCTCTTTCTGGCCTCCGACGAAGCGACCTACTGCACCGGCGCCATCCTCGACGTCAACGGCGCTTCGTACCTGCGCTGACCAACGCTTCGCACAACCCATCATAGGCAGATGCCTGCTCCGACCAGTCGTAGCGTGCCACGGCTGCCCGACACGCTTCCGTCTGCGCGCGCCACTCGGGCCGCCAGCGCCTCAGCAACCGGCGCAAGGCCGGCAGGAAAGCCTCGTCTGCTTCGTAGAAATGCCCGTCGAAGGCCGGCCCGGGCAGGTGCTCGGGATAGGCAAGGCGCCGCGGCAACAGGGGCCAGCAGCGGCACCAGATGGCTTCCACCACGCTGATGCCGAAGAAATCGTGGATGGAAGTGACCGGCAGGATGTCGGCGCGCCACAGCCAGCGCGCGTATTCCGCCCGGTCGGGTGCATAGCCCCAGTGCAGGATGCGGTCGGCCAGCTTTTCGCGCGCTTCCGCAAAGACGGCCGGGCTGCGTGCAAAGCTTTCGCCCAGCACTACCAGCCGGAACGGCACGCCTTCGTCGGCCAGGGCCATGAGCGTACGGAAGAACAGCTCGGGGCCTTTGTCGAACTCCCAGCGATGGTTCCACAGCACGACGGGCGGGCCCTCGGGCCGCACCACGTCGGCCCAGGCATCGAGGGCGCGCAGCTCGAGGCCGACAGGCAGCACGCGGGCCTTGTCCCACAGCGAGGGCACCAGGTCGCGCTGGCGCCGGTCGGGAAAGCGGCGCAGCATCTGCGGCAGGGCACCGAGGAAGCTGTCGCGATGGAAGGCCGAGTTGAAGCACAAAAGATCGGCCGCCAGGGCCGTGGTGAAGTTGATGAAGGCATACTGCAGGTCGCGCCCTGCCTCCACGTCGCCATCGGTGGGCGACCACGGGTAGGTCAACTGGTTTTCGTGGAAATACGCCACGACAGGAACGCGCTTCGCCCCCGGCAAGTCGCGCACCAGCCCGAGAAAGGTCGCCAGGTCGAGCATGTCGGTAGCCAACCAGAGGTCGGGCAAGGGCAGCCCTTCGCGGTATTTGCGGGCCAACGCCACGGCCCCACCCCACATGCGCCATTTCCAGTAGCTGCCCGGCAGCGTGTGCAAGGCTACCTCGTGGCGGCTGTGCTGCTGCCAACCGAGCGCCCACTCGCGATGGCTTCCGCCAAAAAAAGGTTCGAGCAAATGGATCCGCATGGGCGATGGGGGTTGTTTTTTGCGAAAGCAAGCATCAGTCTGCCTGCTGCGGCGGCTTCAGGCGCACCTGCAGCACCTTCTCCACCCATGCCACGACATTCCCTTCCGAAGAATCTTTGACCTTAGTGCACTGAAAAAAGTCCGCAACAACCCCGAGGTTCGGAGCCTGCCCCGCTTTATACTCAAATCAAAGTGGTTTGGGAAATCCTGTTGCAATTGGTCGCGGGTGTATTGTTCAGGATTCAGAATTCAGGGTTCATGGTTTACAACTCTGTGAAAATCAGTGCATACTCAGTGGCTCTCTGTGTAACTGAATGATCTTTCAGTCGCAGATGAACGCAGTGTGTCCATTGTCTATCGTCCATAGACCATCGTCTGAACAATCTTTCGACTTTTTTCAGCAGGCTCAGGAACCGAACAAGCAGTGGACAGCCAATACAAAAACCGCTACGCGCTCAATCTTCACTTGGCATCTTTGGTGTCGCCACGAAGATACACCTTGTCGTAGCGATGCAGGCGGATCAGGTTTTGCCGGAAGGCCTGGACGAGGCTCGAGGCCACGTGGAGGTTGTCGTATCGGGCATGAACCCGTTTGCGGGCACGCTCGCCGAAGGCGAGGGCCTGTTCGGGCCGGGTCAACAGGTCGAGCAAGGCCTGCGCAAAGGCTGCCGGCTCGTCGGCCAAGACGACTTCCTCGCCGTGGCGCGCCTCGATGCCTTCGAGGCCGAGGGGCGTGGTGACCACGGCTTTGGCCAGCGCCATGCCTTCGAGGATCTTGACGCGCATGCCGCTGCCCGAAAACAGAGGCGCCACCATGATGCTGTGGGCATTGATGAATGCGGTAGCCGAAGGCACCTCGCCTTCCACGACCACGCCCTCCTGCCGCCAGTTGCGGAAGCGGGCAGGCATGTTGCGGCCGGCAACGTGGAGGCGGGCCTCGGGCACCTGCTCGCGCACGCGAGGCCACACCTGCGTCAGCAACCACTCGAGGCCTTCCTGGTTGGGCAGCCAGTCGAGTGAGCCGATGAAGCAGCAGGTGAGCGGCTTTTTGCGGAAGCTGCGGATGTCGGGCACGTAGTCGCGAATGTCGAGGCCGACAGGGGTGACGAAGGCGGGCCCCTGGTAACCCAGCTGCCTGAACTGGTCGAGGTCGCGCTGCGTGATGGTCACCAAAAGATCGTAGTCCTGCAAGTGCTCCAGCTCGAAAGCCTTGAGGCGACGAGCCTGCTCGCGCAGGTACCAGCGCAGCGGCCAGAAGCGATTGGCGGCGTAGCGCTCCCAGATCTCGTGCTCGACGTTGTGCGAGCGCATGACCACCAGCGCATCGGAATGGCGGCGTATGTCGGGGATGTAAGGGGCCAGGAAGGGCGTTTCGAGTTGGACCACGTCGAAGTGCCGGCGCTGCAAGAGCCCTGCCAGGGCGCGCCGGAAATTTTCGTCTTGGAAGCGCACGGCATGGTAGGAAGAGCCCTCGAACAGGTTGCGCACCGCGCCCCACAGGTTAATGTCATTGTCCACCCTGATGGCGTGGAGGTCGCGGTAATGGTCGAAGTCTGCGGGCAGCTCGCTGACGGGGAAATAGTGCTTGGTGGTGTTCATGCTGAGCAGCGTCACCTCGCAGCCCAGCTCGTCGAGGGCGCGCGCCAGGTGGGTGACGACCACCGACTCACCGTCTTTCAGCGGATACGGAAACTTTTTGCAGACTTGCAGGATCTTCATGCAGCGAGCTCTGGTTTTTGGCGGTAGCCGGCAATTATTTCGGCCCGGCGACAGGCCCATGCGGCGCGGATATAGCAGCCGACCGCAAGCGTGGCGGCGCAAAAATACCACTTTTGCCTGCGGCCGGCCTGAAAGTATCGCCAATTTGGCGGAAGCCTGCCAAAAAGCGTCAAAGCAAGCGCAGGATGCGGGGCGGCAGGTCGCCCGCGGCGCTCTGGCGGTAGTCGTCTTCGGTGCAGGCGACGAGGCGGCCGTCGCGGCGGCGCACCCACCAACGGCCCGTGAGCTTGCTGCGAAAGAACGTCAGGTCGAGCGCATCATCAATGTGCACGACGAAGGGCTGCAAATGGCTTTCCGTGACGGGATAGTCGCCGCGGCGATGGCACAGCCCCTCGAGCAGATACCACACCACCAGGGCGGCGGCGCGCGCCATGAGCGCGTTGTCGGGGGCCGCTCCCTCGATGCAGGCGGCCTGCATGCGTTCGCCCAGACCGGCATACTGTACCAGGCGCACCACTTCCTCGACGGTCAAGCCCGAGGGCCAGGCTTCGGGAGCGTGGCTTTCCGACTGACGTATGGCCGAGAGCGTGCACAGCATCAGATGCGCGTCGCGCAGCAACGGCTCGGCCCGCTGCGGCTGACTGCGCACCTCCGACAGGCGCACCATCGGCAGCCCCGACTCGTCGAGCAGCGCCCACTGGTCGGCGCCGAAGAAATGGGTCTGCAAGCCGATCAGGCTCAACCCCTCGTCGCGGTCGGCACAGGCCGCTACCCACTGGCGGACGGCAGCCATGCCGCTCGGGGCGCCGGCGTGGATCCAGGCCGTGCGCAGGTGGGGATTGGCCTCGGAGAGCAGGGCATGTACGGCCAACCACTGGTCGCCTCGTGCGCCGATGCACAGCACGATCTTGCCCGCCGCGCGCAAGGCGCGCACCACCTCGCGAGTCGTATCGGCCTCGCCGGCCACGAGGTTGCCCACATCGCCTATGCGCAGCTTGCCGAACTGCCAGCCCAGCACGTACAGGGCTGCCCGCACCGGATCGGCCGTAGCCGCATCAAGCCCCAACAGCACAATGGGTGGCAGGGCATCCACATCGCTCGGCTCGTTCCATCGCTCCACATGTCGCCCGAAGGCATGGGGAAAATCGAGGGCATCGGGCAGAGGCACCGCCGAGGGGCGCAGGCGTTCGTTCCACATGGCACGTATCCTTTTGCTGCTGCCTTTCGGCAAATGAAGAAGCCGGGCAGCCGGGCGAAGGTAGCACAGCAAAATACTCGACGCAATGCAGTCCGGGGCCTTCGGACGATATACCCAACGCAATCCGGTTCGGGAATTTCTGACGATGGGCATTTTGAGATGGAGAGATGGAGCGATGGAGTGAGTGAGTGAGTGAGCCCCCTGAAAAAACCCAAAATCTCGCGCAAAACTTGTTCCGAGTCTTCGGAAACCTGTTCCGACTTGTCGGAAAGCTTGTCCCGACCAAAGTCAGGAGCCCGTCCCGACTCAAGTCGGGAACGCAACGATTCGCAATGTATTTTTTGTTTTACACCTCCGGCGATTGGGGTTGCATGACATGCTGTTCCCGGACTTTTCAAGCAAAAACAAAACAAACATCAAGCGCCGCCCTGAGGGGCGGGGCTTGTCTCAACAGGTGCCGGTCGTGCGGCCAAGCGCACGACCGGCGGTCTCAACCCGGGGCCACGGCCCCGCTCAACTGTGTCACTGCCTGTCGCGTGACTGCCGCCATGCAAAATACTTCTGCACGCAATTTCATTCGCCGGTGCTGTAATTCAGTTTGTTATTTATGATGTCACGCGTTACGCGTCATCCCGACAAGTCGGGAACCTGCCCCGACCAAAGTCGGGGTTGTTACGGACTTTTTTCAGTAGGCTCAGGAATCGAGGATTTGACAAAAATCTGATAGTCAACAAGAAAAACTTTAAACCCTACACCCTACACCCTACACCCTCAACCATTGCCAAAGGATCTCCCAAACCACTTTGATTTGAGTGTAAACCCTGTGAACTTTGACAAGCCTTACCCGCTCAGTCGCTTGCGATGCGCCCCAGCAACACGAGCGTGGCGTATCCCAGCACCAGCAGGCCCGCCATCACGAAGGCCAGGCCGAAGGTGGACAGATGCGCCGTCGGGTGCCACAGCGCGCGGGCGATGTCGGCAAAGAGGTGAAAGGGATTGGTGAACAGATCCCACGAGTTCCAACGCTGAAAACGGCCCAGGTACACGCCGATGCCACCCAGCACCAGCGCCAGCGACACGAACGGCCAGGCCACCGCCGACCCCATACGCCGCTCGATGTACTGGTGCACCTCGATGAGCGACCAGAAGCCCAGGATCAGCCCTGTCCACGCAAAAGAGAAGATCATCAGTACGTCATACCACAACGGCACCGGCGGCCGCTCGCGGAGGTGCAACAGGTCGGTGACGATGTAGGGAGCATTGGGGAAAAACAGCAGCCACAACGACAGCACCCCCACAGCCGCAAGGATGGGCCAACGCCTGCGCGCGCTCAGGCGCAGCAGCAGGGCAAAGCACAGCGGCAGCCAGGCCAGCAGCAGGTTCCACACCAGGAAGAGAAAAGTGGGTATGGCCCGATGCCGATACATGGCCACGGGGTCGCTCAGCAAGCTCAGGTCATAGTCGATGAAAATCAGTCGATAGGCGACGAGCGAAAAGTCGAACAGCGTGGTCAGCACCAACAGCAACAACAGCGACAGGCGACGGTTCGCGAGCAGTTTGTTCATCGGGGCGTACGTTTGTCGGGACGAGGGACAAGAACTATTCCATCTCGCGCGTGCCGGCAAGCCATTCGTAGAGTTGCCTGCCCAGTCCGATGAGCAGCGCCAGGCCCAGCACGGCCAGCATCAAACTGAACACCAGCCCGAAATGTTGCCGCACAGCCGGTATTTCACCCAGCCAGTAGCCGGCCAGCAGCCACGTAGCAATCCACGCCATGCCGCCCACCACATTGGCCAGGCTGAATTTGCCGAAAGGCATACGCGCCACCCCCGACACAAAGGGCACCATCGAGCGCAGAAAGGGCACGTAGCGGCTCACCACCACTGCCCAGAAACCGTAGCGCAGAAAAAAACGGAAGGCCTGATCCACCCGCCAGCGGCGGCGGCTCTGCTCGCTGCGAAAGAGCAACTGCCCGAAATAGCGTCCGATCAGGTGGTTGGAGGTGTGCCCCAGGACGGTAGCGGCCGTCAGCAGCACGAACAACGCCACCAGGTCGAGCTGCCCCGTGGCGGCCAGCATGCCGGCAGCGAACAGAGTGCCATCGCCCGGGAAAAAGGTGACGACCACCAGCCCCGTCTCCACGAAAATGATCAAGGCCAGGATGGCATACGTCCATCCTCCATACTGCGCCGCAATCTCGGCGATGTGCTGGTCGGCGTGGAGCATCAACTCCCAGAGCTGGTCCATGGGCTGCAATTCTTTTGGGCTATTCGAGGAAATTGCGGGCTTCGCGCCGCGTCAGGTAGTGCAGGATGCGCAGCGCCTGGATGAGCCCAAGGTAGCTGAGCCACCAGCGCATGCGCTTGTACCAGGGCGCGTGCAAGTAAGGCTCCGCCTCCACCCGCACGCAGTCTTTTTCGATGATTTCTTTGAGCCTTTCGGCAAATGCCGTGGCGACGGGCTCGTCGTTCAGGCCGATATTGAGCTCGACGCTCAGCAGGTCGCTCAGATCGTTGAGGTTGTACGAGCCCACGGTGAGCCACTGCCCGTCGCGCACGGCCACCTTGGCGTGCAACACCGTGGGCCGGTACTCGTACAGCTCCACGCCGCGCTTCAGCAGGTAGGGATACAGATACTGCACGGCAGCGCGGTACAACAGGGCATCGGACACGCGGGGCACCACCAGCAGCACGCGCACGCCCCGCTTTGCTGCCGCCCCGATGCGGCGCAGCAGACGCAAGTTGGGGAGGAAATAGGCTGAAAAGATGATCACTTCCTCGCGGGCCAACCGCAGCATGCGCAGGTAGCTGCGCCGGATGGCCAGCCGGTTGCGGAAAAAGTCGTTGAGCAGGATCTCGACCACCGGCCCCCGAAACCGGAAGCGCGGCGTGACCGGACGGAAGATGCGCCGGTTGAGGATGTCGAGGGCCAGCTCTTCGAGTTTGCCGCAAGGCGACCCCCGCAGCCAGATGGCAAAGTCGAGCCAGGGCGGCGCGTCGGCAGTGCCGCGATACCGATCGGCGATGTTGATGCCGCCGACCAGGGCCTCGCACCCGTCGGCCACTGCCAGCTTGAGGTGCAGGCGGCGCCCCATGCGGAAGGGCAACTCGAAGTGCAAGGGCGAAAAGAACCGCAGCTCGATACCGGCAGCCCGCAGATCGGCCACGAAGGCCTTGCTCAGGTGGCCGCTGCCCACGCCGTCGAGCACGACGTGCACGTCCACGCCGCGCCGCGCGGCCGTGCGCAACAGGCTCGCCACGCGCCGCCCCGTCTCGTCCTCATCGAGGATGTAGGTGAGCAGATAGAGCCGCTCGGCCGCGTTGGCGATCATGGTCTCGAGGCGCTCGAAAAAGGGAGCGCCGCTTTCCAGCAACTCGTACGCAAGCGATGTGCAAGGGGCGGTCATGCGTCGGGTTTCAGTTTGATCTTTTTGCCCGGCAGGGCGTGCCAGATGCCCTGCCCTTCTTGCAGGCCGCCGGCGCTGATCACCCACAGCACGGGCAGGCGACCGGTATGGCGGGGCACGGCCCCGAAGCCGTCGGTAAAATACACCAATCCGCCCGCCCGCAAAGCCAGCGCCCGATCAATGGCCGGCTGGAAGTCGGTGCCGCCGCGTCCTTCGACCACATCGAGTGGTTGGCCGCGATAGCGCCACGCGCGCCGCACGCGGTAGTCGCATTCCAGCACCGTGATGTCGGCGCCGGTGCGCCACAGGCGGCGCAGCTCCCGCGCAAAGACGGCCAGCTCGTCGGCCTGCACGCTGCCCGACGTGTCTATGGCCACCACCACGTGCTGCAGCGGCTGCACCCTGATGCCGGGCACCCGCCCGTACCGCTTCGACGGGCGCTTGACCGTCTCGCGGATCCGGGTGCGGCTGCTCCTGCGCACAAACAGGCCCAGCACGCGTCGCCAGTCGGGCCCCGCCGGTGCGGCAGGGGCGCGATGGATTTTTTCAAGGATGCCTTTCGGCAAATGCCACCCGGGCGCCGCTTCGCCTTCCCCAACGGCTACCCGTGCGCGCTCCACCACGCGGTCCCTGTGGTGCAGTGCCGGCCCGTCGGCGTGCTCCCAGCGGATGTGCTTGTGCCAGGGCGCAGGGCCCGGCGCCACAACCTCTGCACGCCATTTGGCGAAAGCCGGCTCTTCGAGCAAGTGGTACCACTGCCACACGTCGTGCGCCGTCGCTACCGGTTCGGGTACGGCCGCTGCCAGCACATCAGGCAGATCGAGCCAGTGGGGGGTGCGCCACTCCTCGGGCACCAGTGCCTGCACCGCAAGGTCGGCAGCCAGGTCGAACCGCAGCGGCGCCGCCGCCTGCCGCCGCAGCACGGGATGGGCCAGTGCGTAGTGCCACAGCTCGTGCGCCAGCAGACCTGCCTGCACCTGCAGCGGCAAGCGCGACCAGGGCTCCGGCGCCACGGCCAGCCAGGCCCTGCCTTCGGAATCGAAAGTCAGCGCCACATCGCCCGCCGTCGCATCGGGGCACTCGGGCAACTGCACGGCCACCTGCCCCAAAAAGGGCCACTGCAGCAACAACTCGTGTATGGCGCGGTCAAGCAACATGGGAATGTCCGTAACGAGGCAAACGCGCGTTTTGGACGGAGCCTGCTTCTCTGATAATCGCCGGAGTGTTATATTGTCAGCCCGCACGCGACGCCCGTCGGCCTTCATGGTTTCACCCGACAAAATGCAACGGAAAATGAAAAGACGCGAATTTCTGCTCAAGAGCGGCCTGCTGGCCGGCATGAGCATGCTGTCCGGCCGCCAGTTGCTGGCCTCCATCCTGTTTGCCGAAGGCAAGATGTACCCCATCCGCGACCGCGTGGGCTACTACGTCGAGCGGGGCGGCACCATCGGCTGGTACCTCACCGAAGACCACATCGTCGTGGTGGACACCCAGTTTCCCGAACAGGCGCGACACTTCATCGCCCGTCTGCGCGAAACCAATGACCAACCCATCGACCTGCTCCTCAACACGCATCACCACTTCGATCACACGGCGGGCAACATCGCCTTCAAGGGCATCGTGCAGCAGCACGTGGCGCACGAGAACGCACGTGCCAACCAGGAACGCGTGGCCCGCGAGCGCGGCAACCTCGACGAGCAATTGCTGCCCGCCACCACCTTTTCCGATACCTGGCAAACGAAAGTGGGCGACGAAACCATCAGCCTCTACTACTTCGGGCCGGCACACACCAACGGCGACGCCATCATCCACTTCGAAAAGGCCGACGTGGTGCATATGGGCGACCTGGTGTTCAACCGCCGCTATCCCTACATCGACAAGACGGCCGGCGCCAGCATCGAAAACTGGGTCAAGGTGCTCAAAAAGGCCCGAAAGACTTTCGGCGCACAGGCCACCTACATCTTCGGCCATGCCGGCAAGGACTGGCCCGTGCGCGGCACCGATGCCGACCTCATGGCCTTCGAAAACTACCTCAAGCGACTGCTCGACTACGTGCAGGCAGCCCACCGCAAAGGCATGACCCTCGACGAGCTCAAGCAACAGACCCGGGCCATCCCCGGTGCCCCCGAATGGAAAGGCCGCGGCATCGAACGCTCGCTCGAGGCCGCATGGCTGGAGATCGTGGAAGGGAAGTAAGTGAGGTGGATATACCCAACGCAATCCGGTTTGGGAGTTTGAGATGGAGTGAAGGAGCGACTGAACGAAGGAGTGACCGAGCACACGAATTTCGCACAAGTGGTGCCAACCTCAACGCTACACGCTCATTCCAGCACCAGATGCATGTGCCTGGGATAGCGCACCTCGTAGCCGAAGGTGAGCTCCTGCTTCCGGCCCGGCTGCAGTTCGAGGCGCCAGGTGAGAAAGCCCGTTTCGGGATCAAACCCGGCGCCGGAGCGCTCCGTCAGTTCCACTTCGATGTCTTCGTGTGCCGACAGGGGAATCTGGTCCTGCACCACGATGCGGATGGGTTCGTCTTTGGCGTTGCGCACGGTGATGCGCCAGGCGCGTTCTGCGGTGCGCTTGTTGCCGATGAACTGCTTGCGCACCCGTTCGGTGATTGGCTCGCGCTCGATCACTACGCCCTGGTCGCGGCCAAAGCCGATTTCGAGCGTGTCGGCAGCCGCCGACGGGTCGATCAGTGTCTGCCCCAGCCAGCTGCCCTCGAAGAACAGGTTGGCCGTGCCGGTGACGAGGTTGCGCCCCGACCAGTCGGTCAGCCAGGCTTTCAGGAAGGCGGCCTCGCTGGCGCGCGGTGCAGCGTAGTACTCGAAGGAAGCCGGAATCGTTTCTGTTTTCACTTCCACGGTTTGCGGCTTGCCATCGGCCGGGATCGTCCAGGGCTTCTCGATGCGAAACTCCGTCTGTGTGGCCCGGGCCGTCTCTTCCACTTCGAGGGCATTGGTGGCCTCGTCGCGCTGAGCGCGGCGCGCTCTGGCGGCAGGCGCCCGCTTTGCCTCGGGCACACCTGCCACGGCCACTTCTTCCAGCACCTCGGTGGCGGGCTGCAGGCGCAACACCAGTTGCTGGCCGGGCCTGATGCCCGAAAGGCGTCGTGGCTCAAAGCCCACATAGCGCACCTCGATCTCGCTCCGGCCTGCCGGCAGCGCGAGTTGAAAGCGCCCTTCGAAGTCGGTCACCGTGCCGATGGAGGTGCCCGGCACCGAGACGGTGGCGCCAATGATCGGCTCACCGGTATGGTCGAGCACCTGGCCGGTCACGACCTTGCCGGCCACCCCGGCCGACCACACGGCACCCGGCCGCAGGCGCCACGGCCGCAACACCGGCATCTGGAAGTCGGCGCCCGGATCGCCGGTGGAAAGAGTGAGCGCCACGTCGGTCCACGCTTCGCCGGTGTGCTGGCTCACGCCCGCCTTCAGCGCCAGCCGCACCGGCTCGTCGAGTGCAGCGACGCGCAGGTCGTAGGTGGCAAACCACGACGCCTCTTCGACGTAGTACTCCACCCACAAACGGGCATCTACCGGCTGCCCGGCTTCGACCCACACGTGCACCTTGCTCACCGGCCGGTCGTCGGCGCTGCGCACCTGCTGCATCTGCATCGCGATGCGTTGCAGCAGGCTGTCGGTTTGCCGCTTCTCTCGGTCGAGCTGCAGGCGCGCCTCGAGGATGCGTTTCATTTCGCGTGCATGCAGGGCCAGGACGGCCTCCAGCTTGTCGGCCTCGAGCTGTGCCTGGCTGCCCGCCACTTCTCTGTTTTGCGAAAGCAAATTCTGCTGCCAGTTGAGCTGCTCTATGGCCAGCCCCAGCTCTTCGAGCCGGCGCTTCAGGCGGTATTGCTCGGCCTCAAGGGCAGCCAGCTTTGCCTCCTTTTCCTTTCGGGCCAGGTAGTCGAGCGAGCTGTGTACCGACAGAATGGTGAAGTTGCCCGCGCCGCGCACGCGCAGCGTCTTGCGATCGAATTTTGCCGGAAGGCCGGAAAACACCAGCTCGTGCCGACCGGCAGGGATGCGCACCTCGCCCGCACGCATCACCCAGGCTCCCTTGAGGAAAACCTTCGCGGCCACCACCTTCGACGAGACTTCGATCGGCGATGATGCCTGGGCAAAAATCGCAGGAGCAGGAAGCAGCCACCCGGCAAGGATGCAGCAGAGGGTCAGACAAAGTCTCATGGCAATTGGTTTTGGTCCGGAAAAGCGCCGACGCTCGTAAACCCAACGGGGAAAACCGACTGCCCGCTGTCGAGCGATAGCTGGAAACCGCACTTATGCCAACAAATGGCTAATCGTGGGCACCGAAAAGGAAACGACGATTCGGCCCGACGTGCCGCATCGACCGTTCGATTCGATCCATGATTTTCCTGTCCGCGGTGCAGCCTGCGCACGCAGATGGGCGCAGTTTTCCTCCGAGGGATTGCATGGTGCGGCAAATCCGGCCTCCAAAACCAACAAGGTACGCTTTCTCAACGCCAGGGCCCAAGGCCTTGTCTCAACAGGTCCGATGAAATCGGACCGCTCAACCACAGCGTCTCAAGCAGAGCATGCTCGAATCCTCGGTTCCTCGGTTTCCCGGATCCTCTCTGACAATTACATATTCTTCAGCTCGGTGGCCAGTTCCGTGAGCGTTTTTTTGGCATCGCCAAAGAGCATGCGCGTGTTGTCCATGAAGAAGAGGGGGTTCTGAATGCCGGCATAGCCCGGATTCATGCTTCGCTTGAGCACGATGACGTTCTTGGCTTCCCAAACGCGCAACACCGGCATGCCGTAGATGGGGCTGCCCGGATCGGTTTCGGCAGAGGGGTTGACCACGTCGTTGGCCCCGACGATAACGGCCACGTCGGCGCTCTTGAGGGCTTCGTTGGCCTCATCCAGGTCGAGCAGCTTGGGATAGGGCACGTCGGCTTCGGCCAGCAGCACGTTCATGTGACCGGGCATGCGACCCGCCACGGGATGAATGCCGTACTTGACGTCCACGCCATTTGCGGAAAGCAGGTCGTCCACTTCCTTGAGCACCTTCTGGGCCTGGGCCACGGCCAGGCCATAGCCCGGCACGAACACCACCGATTGGGCGTAGTAGAGCATGATGGCGGCGTCGGTGAGGCTGACCTCGCGTACCGTCTGGTCGCCCTGAGCCGCCGCACTGCCGCCCCCGCCGAAGCCGCCGATGAGCACGTTGAGCAGCGAGCGGTTCATGGCCTCGCACATCAGCACGGTGAGGATGGTGCCGGCCGCACCCACGAGGATGCCGCCCACGATCATGACCTGACTGCCGTAGATGAAGCCGGCTGCGGCTGCCGACAGCCCCGAAAACGAGTTGAGCAGCGAGATGACCACCGGCATGTCGGCCCCGCCGATGGGCGCCACAAAGCTGAAGCCATAGACCAGCGAGAGCACCATCAGGCCCAGCGCCAGGTTGGTGCCGGCCCCGCTTCCCTGCAGGTACACCCACACCGTGAGGGCCAGCGTGGCGATCAGCATCAGGATGTTGAGAGCCTGGTGATAGGGCAAGGTCACGTGCTTGTCCTTGACTTTGCCGTCGAGCTTGAGGTAGGCCAACATACTGCCGGTGAAGGTGACGGCCCCGATGACGAGCGCCGCCAGCGAGATGGCGAGTTGGCCGCCTTCCATGTGGCTGTCGCCGTTGTAGAGGTTCATCAGCTCGACCATGGCCAGCACCACGGCCGTGGCGCCCCCCAGCCCGTTGAAGATCGACACCATCTGCGGCATGGCCGTCATGGCCACCTTGCGCGACGCCACCCAACCGATGGCGCCCCCCACGGCCATGCCGCCGAGGATCCAGGCGTAGTTGTTGGAGGCACCTTCCATGGGCATGGTCAGGGTCGCCAGAATGGCCAGACCCATACCTGCAGCAGCCAGGATATTGCCCTTGCGGGCCGTATCGGGCGAGCTGAGCAGGCGCAAGCCCCACACGAAAAAGACCACTGCGAGCAGAAAAGCAAGATTTATCCAGAATGCAATAGCCATCGCTTGTTCGTTGATTTTTCAGAATTGATTTCCATCCCTGGCTCAGGTTCGGCTTTCGCCAAATGCCACCCTTACTTGCGCTTCTTGAACATCTCGAGCATGCGGTCGGTTACGGCGAATCCGCCCACCACGTTCACCATGCCCAGCAGGGCGGCCAGGAAGCCCAGCCCCAGCATCAGATAGTTGTCGGAGGGCGTGAGGCGCAGCAGGATGATCGCGCCGATGACGACCACGCCCGAAATGGCGTTGGCACCCGACATGAGCGGCGTGTGCAGTACCGTGGGCACCTTGCTGATGACCTCGAAACCGAGGATGACGGTAAAGACCAGCAGGTAGATTTCCGTCAGGTTCTCGAGGAAGAATTGATAGACTGTATCCATGACTCAGGCTTTTCGAAATGAAGCAATCATCAACCTTGTGCCGCCTCTTCCTCCTTGACGAACAGGGCCGAAGCCACGATATCGTCTTCGAGGTCGAGGTGGAGCTGCCCGTCTTTGATGATGAGCTTGAGAAAGTTGAAGACGTTGTTGGCAAACAGGATGCTGGCATCCATGGGCTTCTGTGCGGCCAGCTCGCTGTCGCCGATGATGGTGACGCCGTTGTGGACGATGGTTTTCTTGTCCTGCGTCAGCTCGCAGTTGCCACCCGTCGAGGCAGCCAGATCCACGATCACCGAGCCCGGCCGCATCTTTTCCACGGTCTCTTTGGGCACCAGCAGCGGCGCCTTGCGGCCGCGCACCTGGGCCGTGGTGATGAGCACGTCGGCCTTGGCGGCACGGCGCTGCACCTCTTCGCGCTGCCGACGCAGGAAGTCTTCGTCCTGCTCTACGGCATAGCCGCCGGCCGAGGTATCTTCTTTGGCGCCCTCTATTTCGATGAATTTGGCTCCGAGGCTCAGCACCTCCTCCTTGGCGGCCGAACGCGTGTCGAAGGCCTCGACCACCGCACCCAGACGGCGGGCCGTAGCGATGGCCTGCAGTCCGGCCACACCGGCACCCAGCACCACCACCGTGGCCGGTTTGATGCTGCCGGCTGCCGTGATCATCATGGGAAAATATCTGGGCAGATGGGTGGCCGCCAACAGCGTGGCCTGGTAGCCCGCCAGCGACGCCATCGAGCTGAGCACGTCCATCGACTGGGCGCGCGTGGTGCGCGGGATCATGTCCATGCTGAAGGCCTTGAGCCCCAGCTTGCGCAACTTTTCGGTGATGGTCTTGTCGAAATAGGGCTTGAACATCGAGATGAGCCAGGTGCTCTTGGGCAACCGCTCCATCTCCTCGTCGGGCAAGGGATGGTAGGAGATGATCAGGTCGCACTGCAGCACCTCGTCGCGCGTGGTCACCTTTGCGCCGGCCGCCTCGAGCGCCTCATTGGTCACGTAGGCCTTCCGGCCGGCGTCGCGCTCTACCCGGACCTCTACGCCAAGCTGCTTGCGGATCTTTTCGATGACGGACGGAACCAGTGCAATGCGCGGGTCGTCCTGCTCCTTCGGAATTCCGATTTTCATAAAGCCGGTTTTTTGCCATGCGGGCCGAAAATAGGAAAATCAAATCTGGCCCACCAATGAGAATAATCACTTTCGTTCGCGCGACCCGGTATCCAATGGGCGCCACGCCCCACCTGCAACCGCCTGTTGTCGCTTCCGCAAAAAACGACACAGCCTGACGGCCACGCCGCCAGACTGCTTCGTATGAATGCAACTCAAAGGTCGAGATGTAGGCTTTTGTCGCCAGGTCGAATTTATACTCAACGCAATTCGGTTTGGGAATTATTGACGATAGCCAATGGACGATTTTTTCCGAGATGGAGAGAGGAGAGATGGAGTGAGGGAGTGACCGACCGCGCAAACTGCGTTCAAGCTGCGCTTTCTGCGGCCGAAGGCTGCGGTTTCAATGGATGAGGAACCGAGGAACCGAAGAACCGAGGATTTGAGCAA
>WFYJ01000291.1 GCA_015490175.1 Saprospiraceae bacterium
ATTCAACACCCCTCAACCCTACACGCTCAACCCTCAACAACAGGTCAAAAACTGCGTAAAGCTGCGTTTTCTGCGGCCGAAGGCTGCGGTTTCAATGAGTGAGGAACCGAAGAACCGAGGGTTTCAGCAGATGCCCTGTATCTTTACAAGTCTATGAAAACCTGAACATTAAACATTAAACATTAAACATAAACATTAAACATTAAACTCTCAACTCTCAACTCTCAACTCTCAACTCTCAACTCTCAACCCTCAACCATTGCCACAGGATTTCCCGAACCACTTTGATTTGAGTCTATTGGTCGTACCCACAACGAAAATGCCCCACAACGCTTCCCTCCCGCGCTGTGGGGCTCGTCAAGTTTTCGTTTTGCCTGATGTGTGTGTGCCGGCGTTTGCCGGGATAGCCCCTGGCGTGTTTGCCTCTCGGAGCTGAACGGGATTATAATCTGGGCGCCATAGTAGTGCACCTGCAGGCCCTTGCAGGGCCATGTAATCAGGCAATCACGAAGTGTGTGCGTCTTCCCGTTCGTATGCTTGCGGTTCAGGGACTTGCTTCAACATTTTCACGTACATATCGCGCACCTTGAAAAAGGCGGGCAGCTCTTCCTGTGGCAGCGGTTCGGGCGGCGGAAAGGTCAGGCGGCGATGGTCCACCTGACGGCCATTCTTCCAGAAACGGAAACACACGTGCGGCCCCGTGGCCAGGCCGGTCGAGCCTACGTAGCCAATCACCTGGCCCTGCCTGACATGGGCCCCCACCCTGATGCCCCTGGCGAATCGCTGCATGTGCAAGTACTGGGTGGCATAGGTGTCGTTGTGCTTGATCTTCACGTAGTTGCCATTACCGCGCGTATAGCCTGCCTTGACCACCACGCCATCGCCCACGGCCAGAATCGGGGTGCCATAGGGCGCCGCGTAATCAGTGCCCAGGTGAGGACGTACCCGCTTGAGGATGGGGTGAAAGCGCCTCGGGTTGTAGGCCGAGCTGATCCGCGCATACTTGACGGGCGCTTTCAAAAAGCCCTTGTTCATGGGCCGCCCTTCCAGGTCGTAATAGCCCTTTTCCCTGGTCTGGTCGTACCAGATGGCGTAGTATTCGGTACCGAGGTTGTTGTAGTAGGCTGCCAGGATACGACCCACACCTACCGGTTTGCCCTCGATGTATTGCTCTTCGAAGATGACCTTGAAGTAATCGCCTTGCTGCAGGTGGTGGAAGTCCAGCGTCCATTGGAAGGCATCCTCCAGCTTGGCAGCCAGCTCGAAGCTCAGCCCGTTGTCCATCATGGTGTTCCACAACGAGCTTTCGATGAGTCCCGACGCGCTGCGCACTTTCGTCTCCACCGGCCGCTCCACGCGCTCCACCTTGCCGTGCTTCAGGTCGAAGACGTAATAGGCAAACACCGTAGGCTCGTAGATGAAGTAGTCGGCCATGGCAGTATCGCGCATCAGCACGGTATAGGGCTTGCCGGCCCGCAACTGGCGCACGTCGAACACGCCGTCCATGTGGCGCACCAGCCGGTCAATCTGAGGCCAGGGCATGCCATAGCGCATCAGAATGTCGGCCAGAAATTCATTGGGCTGGATTTTTCCTTCAATGACCCGGAACGTATCGAGCACGAAGCCATAGCGCACCGTCGGCACCTCAAGCGGAAAAGCACCGATGGGGGTCCCAGCCTGCTCCAACATCGAGGCGCGCGCCGTAGAGAGCGTCGCAGGGCCGCCTTGCCACAACATGCTCAGGCCCAGCCCCAGCACCATTCCTCCTGCCACCAGCATGCGCAGGTTGGCTTTCACGAATGCAGTTCCTCGATTCACCAGGGTTCGTAAATCCACAGCTCTGTTTTTTGCGCAAGTCTATGGCGCATTTGCCGAAAGGCAAAATGCCCAACACTCAAGTTCGTTTGACGTGCACAGGATGTATCAGTGGAAATTCGGGGTGCAGATTCGGAGCGTTTCTGCAGGGAGGACATGTACAAGGACTGCACAAATTTAGAACTGCCGCGGCAATCTGCATAACCTTGCGCGTCAAAATTTGATATTTTATAAAAATAAAAACCTCTCACAATACACACTCAAGCGCGCGCCCCGCGGCAAGAGATGGCATCTGCACATCGGCCCGTCTCAACCGCTCCGCCACAGCCGGCATTCCAACGCCAGAGCCTCCGGCGGCTCGATGCCATCCGCCTCCATCACTTTCTGATGGCCACGAAAAAGAGCTCATTGCCGCGGCGCGGCTCGATGGACAGAGGCGTGAGGGCCATCTGCTCGATGAAAAAATGCGGTTCGAGCAACTGCCGGTATTCTGCTTCGGTGCCGCCAAAAGGAGGCCCCTCGAAGGGAAAAGGCGAGGCGAACAGCAGGCCGGCCAGTTGTCCGCCTTTCGGCAAAAGGCGGGCGCACTGCCGCACGTAGTCCTCCCTTCGCTCTGGAGGCAGTGCACAGAAAAACGTCTGCTCGAGAATAAGGTCGAAGGTGTGGTCGAGTGCGAAGAAATCGGCCACCAGCATTTGGGCTTCCGGAAAGTCGGGCACGCACCGGCGCAGGGGATCGAAAGCGCGGGCCACCCAATCGCACACGTACACATTGCGAAAACCATTGTTCCACAGCCATGCGGCCTCATGCGCATAGCCGGCGCCGGGAATGAGGATGCGCAACGCTTTTTGCGGCAGCTTTTCGCAAAAATTGATGATGGCCGGCGAAGGGTAGCCGATGTCCCAGGGTGTGTCGCCCAACAGGTAGCGCGTATGCCACCAGGTCTGATCGAGCGATAATTCTTCCTCCATCTGTCGGGGCATTCAGTGGTTCAACCAATCGACCATGACGTCGATGCCTTCGAGCATCTTGCCCGCCACCTGCTTCACGAAAGCTTCGTCGAGGGGTTGGTCGCCATACTGATGCGACAGCTCGAGCGCCGCCTCGCCATCGAAATCCACGTACGACAGGCGGGCTGCCAGCATGCGCGGCCAGAAGCCGAAATCGTAGGCGGGCAGCAGCGCCACACCCGTATCTTCGAGCAAGTGTGCGCACAGCTCCACACTCGTCATGATGCCCCTCTCGGCCAGCCGATCGCGATAGTGCATGAAGTTGGGGAAAAGGTAAAAACCGCCATGCGGGCGGGGACACTTCACCTGATTGTCTTGCAACTTCTGCCACATGGCCAGGCCCACCGCCTTGAGGATGCGCCGCGAATGCCACAGGTACGATTCGATTTCTTCGCCCCCCTGAAAAGCGCGCACCGCCGCATACTGAATGGGCGCCGAGGTGGACGTGAACGTCTCGCTGGCCGCCACGGCCATGGCGTCGAGCAGCCAGTGCAGCGAGGGCGGAAAGATGAACGTGCCCAGGCGCCAGCCGCCCGCACCGCACCACTTGCTCAGGCCCGAGCTGATGATCGTGCCCTCGGGATAGAAATGGGCCACGGAGAGGTGTTTGCCTTCGTGGTGCAGCTCGCCGTAAATCTCGTCCGACAACAGAATCACGCCGTACTTGCGGGCCACGTTGGCCAGCTCGATGAGTTCCTGGCGCGAGAAAGTGGTGCCCGTGGGGTTGGCCGGATAGTTGAGCACCACGATGCGGGGCCGGTCGGGGTCGGTGCGGCAGATGGCCTCCAGCTCCTCGGCGGTCAAGTGCCAGTCGTTGGCTTCCTCGGTGCGGATCCAGTGCACGTGGCGCCCGATGATCTGGGCCTGCGGCGCATACGACACCCATCCCGGCCGCGGGATGAGCAGGTCGCCGTAGTACACCAACTGCAGCAGAAACATCAATTCTTTCGAGCCGGGCCCGATAAGCACGTCTTCGGCATCGCGCTGGATGCCCATGCGCTCCCGGGTGAAGCGGGCCACGGCCTCGCGCAACCGGTACAAGCCCTTCACGGGCAGGTAGTCCTTCTGGTGAGCGTGTTTTTTGAGCTCTTTGACCACCACTCCAGGTACGGGAAAAGGCGACTGGCCAAAGCCGAAGCGATAAACCTTGCGCCCCTGGGCAGCCAAATCCTTGCTGTATTCGTTAATTGCAAGAGTGGCCGAAGGCTTCAACCCGCGCACGTTGAGGTTCAGATTCTTGGTATGCAGGATCTGGGTCATGACTTTTGAAATTTTCCGAAGGTGTACCTGCAAAGCGACCATGCTTTGGGGGGCGCAAGATTAGCAACATCGGAACACATATGCATGCTGTTTGAAGAAAAATTGAAGCTTGTTATTAAATTTGCCCGCCATCAGGCACCACCTATCCAAAATTTCTCATCCGACAATCCATCCGAATCAAAAAACACGCCTCCTTCTGCCGGAGGAAGAACAAGCTGTTTCCAACCCCGAAATACCACCCGGTAATGATTTACTAACCAAATCAAAATGTCATGAAGAACCATCTTACGTCAGGTCTGGTGCTGTTGCTCCTCGTGTTCGGAGCACACAGCGCGCTCGCCCAGAAGGGCACCCTCAAGGGCAACGTCTCGGACGAGCTCGGCCCGCTGCCCGGTGCCACAATCCTCGTGGTTGAGAAAGGCACCGGCACCAACACCGATTTCGACGGCAGCTACATGCTCGAGCTCGATGCCGGCACCTACACCATTCGGGTCAGCTTCGTGGGCTACAACACCGAAGAGCGCCAGGTGACCATCGAGGCGGGCAAGGAAACCACAGCCGACTTCACCCTCACGCAAGGGGTGAACGTGGAAGAAGTGGTGGTTGTGGGCTCGCGTGCCGAGCCGCGCACCCAGCTCGAAACGGCCGTGCCCGTGGACGTCATCTCGGGCCTGGAGCTCCAGCACACCGGCCAGGACAACGTCGGCCAATTGTTGCAGTATCTGGCTCCCTCGTTCCACAGTACCCACCAGACCATCTCCGATGGTACCGACCACATTGACCCGGCCACGCTGCGCGGCCTGGGCCCCGACCAGGTGCTGGTACTCATCAACGGCAAGCGCCGCCACACCAGCTCGCTGGTCAACGTGAACGGTACGGTGGGCCGGGGTAGCGTAGGTACCGACCTCAACGCCATCCCCGTGGCCGCCATCGACCGCATCGAGATCCTGCGCGACGGCGCCGCCGCCCAGTACGGTTCGGATGCCATCGCAGGTGTGATCAACATCGTGCTCAAGGAACAGACCGACCTGGCACAGTTTACCGTCAAGGTAGGCCAGAACTACCCCAACCTCTTCAACGGCCCGCAGCGCGTGCGCGGCAACGTGCCTGAAGAGTACATCCCCCAGTTCCGCAACGACGGCGAGGTGTATCAGGTCAGCTCCAACTTCGGCTTCAACGTCGGTGACAAGGGCGGCTTCGTCAACGTCACGGCCGAGCTCACGGAGCGCGGCTCGACCAACCGCTCGGGCAACTACCAAGGCTCGCCCTACCCCGACGGCTACCAGTATTACGACGCCAACGGCAACCTCGTCACGCCCACGGAAACCGACTTCTACGAGCACGTCGCTTCGGTGACCAACTTCGTCGAGAAGCAGGTCATGGAAATCGGCAACTCGTACATGCGTAACGCCGGCGCCTTCCTCAATGCCGCCATGCCGCTGGCCGGTGGGGCCGAATTCTACGCCAATGCCGGCTTCAACTACCGCAACGGCATTGCCCGCGGCTTCTACCGCTTCCCGGCCAGCCAGGCCCGCGTGGTGCCGCAGCTCTATCCGCACGGCTTCTCGCCCGAGATCCACACCGACATCCTCGACAACAGCTTCACAGTGGGTGTGCGCGGCGAGATCAGCGGCTGGAAGGCCGATCTGAGCCAGACGCGCGGCCAGAACAGCTTCAACTTCACCATCAGGAACTCGAACAACGCCTCGATGGGCACCCGCTCGCCCACCACGGCCTACGCCGGCGGCTTCAGCTACTCGCAAAACACGACCAACGTCGATTTCTCGCGCAAGTTCGACATCGGCTTCCCCCTCAACGTGGCCTTCGGTGGCGAGTTCCGCCTGGAGAACTACAAGATCTTCCCGGGTGAGGAAGCTTCCTACATCGACGGCGGCGTGGAAAACCTCTGGATCATCAACGGCGACAGCACCTACGTCAAGGGCGCTGCCGGCATCCAGGTGTTCCCCGGCTTCCAGCCGCAGAACGCCCTGAACAAGAACCGCAACAACGCCGCCCTGTATCTCGACCTCGAAGGCGACATCACCGACGCCTGGCTCATCGGCGTGGCAGGGCGCTTCGAGAGCTACTCCGACTTCGGCTCGAACTTCAGCTGGAAGCTGGCTACCCGCTACAAGATCACCGACGACATCAGCCTGCGCGGCGCCTACAGCACCGGCTTCCGCGCGCCCTCGCTGCACCAGCTCTACTTCAACAACCTCTCGACCCAGTTTGTCACCATCGGCACCGAGCTGGTACCCGTACAGGTAGGTACGTTCAACAACGAGAGCACCGTCGCGAAAGCCTTCGGTATCGAAGCGCTCAAGCCCGAGATCAGCGCCAACCTCAGCTTCGGTCTGGCCGGCCGCATCGGCGAAAACGCCAGCCTGACCATCGACGCCTACCGCATCCGCATCCAAGACCGCATCGTGTTGTCGGGTCGCTTCAGCTCGGGCTATGAGAACATTCTGCGCCCGCTTGGTGCCGGCGCCGCACAATTCTTCACCAATGCCGTGAACACCACCACGCAGGGCGCCGACATCGTCTTCACCTGGAAGAAGCGCATGGGCAACGGCCGCCTCAACTTCACCCTGGCCGGCAACTTCAACCGCACCCAGGTGGACCGCGACGCCAACGGCAACCCCATCATCAAGACCTCGCCTATCCTTGAAGGCAAGGAAAGCACCTTGTTCAACCGCGAGGAAGTGTCGCGCCTCGAAGTGGCACAGCCGCGCAGCAAAGTGCTCGCCTCGGTGATGTACGAAGTGAGCAAGATGACCTTCATGCTGCGCGCCACGCGCTTCGGCCAGATCGAGTATATCCATCCGAACGACGGCGACCCGGCCAACTGGGTGATGAACGCCTTCACCGGCGAGGTGGAATCGCGCGATCAGGTCTTCTCGCCCAAGATCGTCCCCGACTTCGAGTGGACCTGGCGCCTGAACAACAACATCAAGTGGACCATCGGTGTGAACAATTTCACCAACACGTATCCCGACATGCAGCAGCATTCGGCCAACGTCAGCTCGGGACGCTTCCTCTTCAGCCGCCGCGTCCAGCAGTTCGGCGTGAAAGGCACCTACGCCTACACCAAGCTGAACCTGACGTTCTGATTGGCTTTCCTTTCGGAAAAAACAGCCCTGCCGGCGTCCGTGCCGGCAGGGCTTGTTCTTTTCGTCAGTGGGTGTGCGGTGCGGTTCAACCGAACTGCACGCAACGCATGGACAGCGTGCTGTAGTGGAAGCCTTCGTAGGGATACGTCACCTGCTCTCCATTTTCCGAAAGGGCAGCCGCATAGATCAGCGGCAGATAGTGACTCGGCTCGGGAATGGCCAGGCGGGCGGCCTGCCCCCACTGCCCGGGCCGCAGGAGCAGGTCGGTTTTGCCGGCCTCGAGCGCTTCGGCCACGCGCGCGTCGAACGCACGTGCCCAATCGGCCACCGGCGCATCCAGCCTGCTGAAGTCCACCATGCGCAGGTTGTGGGTCAGGTTTCCAGAACCGACGATCAGCACGCCACGCTTACGCAAATTCCTGAGCCCCCTGAAAAAACCCAAAATCTCGCGCAAAACTTGTTCCGAGTCTTCGGAAACCTGTTCCGACGCGTCGGAAAGCCTGCCCCGAACATCGGGGCCGCAAAAGCCTGTCCCCGGCGAGCCGGAGCTTGTTCCGACTCTTCGGAAACAGGCTCCGACCAAAGTCGGGAACGCAACGATTCGCAATGTGTTTTTTGTTTTAATTCAGTTTGTTATTCATGGTGTCACGCGTCATCCCGACAAGTCGGGATTGTCACTGCTTGCCCCCGGTAAACCGGGACAGGCTCCGAGCATCGGGGGCGTCACGGACTTTTTTCAGTAGCCTCAAGTATTTCTTATTGACTATCAGCTTTTTGTCAAATCCTCGATTCCTCGGTTCTTCGGTTCCTCACTCATTGAAACCGCAGCCTTCGGCCGCAGAAAACGCAGCTTTACGCAGTTTTTACAACTCTGTGAAAATCAGTGCGTGCTCAGTGGCGCTCTGTGTAACTGAATAATTTTTCGGCTTTTTCAGGGACCTCATTCATGGTTTTCGCACAACTTGTCGAGCAAGCGGTTCAACTCCTCCACTTCCGCATCGCTCAGCGGGGCGAGCAAGGCGCTCACTTCCTCTTCGATGTAGTCGAGCGAGGCGAGCAGCTTCAAGCCAGCCTCGGTAATACGGACGTGTACCTTGCGTCGGTCCGAAGGACACTCCAGCCGCTCCAGCCAGCCTTTCTGCAGCAGGCGGTTGGTCAGACGCGTAAGGTCGCTCTGGCGGTCGAGCAACCGGTTTTTGACTTCGTTCATGGCCATGGCCTCGGGATAGCTGCCCCGCAGAATGCGCAGCACGTTGTACTGTCTGCTGGTCAGGCCGGCCCGCTTCATCACCTGCTCCAACTTGCCGCTGATCAGGTTGTGCGCCCAGACGATGTTCAGAAACGCCTTGTGTCGGCTGCTCTTGAACCGCTTTTGTCGGATAGCTTCTTCCAGTTTCATAAGCCGATGTCTGAAAGGTTGAGCGTGTGGCGTTGAGTGTTTTTCCGGCGAAGCCGGCGTCTCAACCTTATAGAAAAGGCCACCCTGCGGCGGCCTCACAACACTCAAAGACTTTTGTGCGTGCCGTCGCAAAAAGGCGGATTCTTCGTGTGCTTGCATCCGCAAAACGCCACCTTCTTCGGCTCCTCGATGGTCACCACTACGGGCTTGAATCCGGTGCCTTTGTGCGAGCCATCGCAAAACGGCTGGTTCTGACTCTGTCCGCAAGCACACCAGGCGTACTTGCCCGGCTCCACGTCCATTACGTACGGTGCTTTTTGTGCAATTTTCGGCTCTGCCATAGCTCTTCCATTTTGGGTTCAGAAAATTCGTTCGCGGCAAATATAAAAAATTCGTTCCAACAAATTTTGTTCACACAAACAACAAAAATTGATGCAACGCTTCTCTCCTCTTTCTTCCCTCCTCTCTCCTCCCTCAGGGCGATCGTATATTTGCCGCACATTCACCATCATAAGGCATGACTGATTCGACGGCACACGGGCGCATCATCATGGACGAGCGGCGGCTCTCGCTGACGCTGGAGCGCCTGTGTCACCAGCTCGTCGAGAAGCATGGCGAGTTCGAAAACACCTGCCTCATTGCCCTTCAGCCACGAGGTGTGATGTTGGGCGAGCGCCTGTACCGGCGTCTGGAGCACATCACGGGCGGGCTGCATCCGCCTTACGGCAAACTCGATTTTTCGCTATATCGCGACGATTACCGCACGCGCGCACGCCCTATCCCCGTACAGCCCACTGTTCTGGACTTTCTCGTTGGCCCCCAGAGCATCGACGGCCGCAAGGTGATCCTCATCGACGACGTGCTGTACACCGGTCGCACCGTGGCTGCCGCCCTGCGCACACTCTACGACTACGGCCGGCCGGCGCGGGTAGAGCTGCTGGTGCTCATCGACAGGCGCTTCAACCGCGAGCTGCCCATCCATTGCGACTACGTCGGCATGCGGGTCGATGCGCTCGACGAGGCGTACGTGCGCGTGGTGTGGGCCACCGCTCCCGAAAGCGGGCGCGTCTTGCTCTACCCCGACCGCAAAGCGGCGGAAAACGACCTGCATCAGCAACAGCAGCAAAACGATTGAGCATATCACTCGCCCATAATCCGGCATGCGCAATGGCAGACACGGCACACAACCAGCAATCGCAACTCGGCACCCGCCACCTGCTCGGCATCAAAGACCTGACGCGCGACGACATCGAGCTCATCTTTCACACCGCCGCCTCGTTCAAACACGTGCTCAACCGCCCCATCAAGAAAGTCCCCTCCCTCAAAGACATCACGGTGGCCAATCTGTTCTTTGAAAACTCCACGCGCACGCGCATCTCCTTCGAGCTGGCCGAAAAACGCCTCTCGGCCGATGTGGTCAACTTTTCGGCTTCTTCCTCCTCGCTCAAAAAGGGCGAGACACTGCTCGACACTGTCAACAACATCCTCTCGATGAAGGTGGACATGGTGGTGATGCGCCACCCGGCACCGGGCGCGCCTCACTTCCTCGCCCGCCATATCGATGCCCACATCATCAACGCCGGCGACGGCACCCACGAACACCCCACCCAGGCCCTGCTCGACGCCTTTTCCATGCGCGAAAAGCTGGGCGACCTGGCGGGCAAACACGTGGCTATCATCGGCGACATCCTGCACTCGCGCGTGGCCCTGAGCAACATTCTCTGCCTGCAAAAACTGGGCGCCCGAGTGCGCGTGTGCGGTCCGCCCACCCTCATCCCAAAGCACATCGGCTCGTTGGGCGTCGAGGTGAGCTACGACCTGCGCGACACGCTGCGCTGGTGCGACGTGGCCAACGTGCTGCGCATCCAACTCGAACGGCAGGACATCCAGTACTTCCCTTCGCTGCGCGAATACAGCCAATACTTTGGCATCAACCGACAGATACTCGACGCCCTCGACAAGCCCATCCTCATCATGCATCCCGGCCCCATCAATCGCGGCGTGGAAATCACCAGCGATGTGGCCGACTCCGAACATTCCATCATCCTCGAACAGGTGGAAAACGGCCTGGCCGTACGCATGGCCATCCTCTACCTCCTGGCCGGACGCCGCGAAGCCTGAAGCGGCAACCTTCAGGCAACAATGTGTCCCTGAAAGTCCTCTTTATGCTCAGAGAGAGGGATGGAGGGACGGAGAGAATGAGTGATGGAGTGATGGAGGGCGGATGTGCCGATTCCTCCGATTTGACCGATTATACGCGCATCAAAATGGTTCGGGAAATCCTGTTGAATTGGTTGAGGGTTGAGAGTTGAGAGTTGAGAGTTTAATGTTTAATGTTTAATGTTTAATGTTTAATGTTTAATGTTCAGGTTTTCATAGACTTGTAAAGATACAGGGCATCTGCTGAAACCCTCGGTTCTTCGGTTCCTCACTCATTGAAACCGCAGCCTTCGGCCGCAGAAAGCGCAGCTTTGCGCAGTTTTTGACCTGTTGTTGAGGGTTGAGCGTGTAGGGTTGAGGGTTTATAACTCTGTGAAAATCAGTGCGTGCTCAGTGGCTCTCTGTGTAACCGCATGATTTTTCGACTTTTTCAGCAGGCTCTTGAATCAAATCCTCGATTCCTCGGTTCCTCGATTGCTCAATCAAAATGTCCATCGTCCATTGACCATCGTCAATAATTCCCGAACCGGATTGCATTGCGTATATATCGTCCACTTTTTGCAAAATGGCTTGCACGCGCATTATTCAATAGCCGACATTTTTTGCCGAAAGGCAGTGTTGCGCGCTGTGCGCGTGCATCGGGCAAATGAATTGCTTACCTTGAGTCTCTGAACAGCAGGGCTCTGCGCAGACGACCTTTTGCACAAATCGCCCGACTGTGGGCAGCCTATGAGCCCGACGCCATCGTATCAGAAAACCAACCCTGTATGAGGTTATCACCGCTCATCTTCGGCCTTTTGGTCTCGCTTGCACCCCAGCTGCAAGCCCAGAACTGCGCTTCTTTCATCGAAGACGACAAGATGGTGGACGGCGTGCACATCGTCAGGACGCGCCCGCAGACCATCATCGTGCGGGGCAACTACAGCTATGCCATCCGGTTTGAGCATGGGGGACAGGGCATCACGGCCCGCGTCACTTCGGTAGCAGGCGTGGAACTGCACCGGGGCGACGAAATGATTTTCATGGATGCCCAGAATGTGCGCAAGAGTTACCGCTTCATCGGGCTGGGCACCGAGAAAGCGGAACGCGGCCTGCCCACCTGGGAAAACGACCTGCAGCTCGACAAAGCCGCTATCGAGTGGTTTGCTTCTGCACCCATCACCACGATCTACATCCGCAACAACGTGGACAACACCATGCGCAAATTCCCGGTCAACCCCAACCGCCAATCGGTGTTCCGCGCCATGTCCATCTGCTTCAACAATGCCCTGAGCGGCACCGCCGTCAACGACACGCCCATCACCGGCAACGAGCTGCCCGCACCTGCCACCACCTCTAAACCTCCACAACAGACATCTGCCCCTGCCGGACCGCAAACCGCCGGATCCGACCCCGAGGTGCAGCGCCTGTCGCGCGAATTGGAGGCCACGCGCGAGCGACTCCGTCGTCAGATAGAGGAAGAGAAGCGCAAGGCCGCCGAGACCATCTCGCGCCTGCAGGCCGAGGTGGCCGAAGCCAATCGGCTGGCTGCCGAGCAAAAGCAGAAATACGCCCGGGAGGTGCTGGAAGCGCGCCAGCGGGCCGAACAGGAAATCAGGGAAGCGCGTGAGGCTGCTGCCCGCATGGTGGCCGAAGCCCGCAAGCGCGCCGATACAGAGATCGAAAAGATCAACCTGGAAGTGGTCGAAGCCCGGCAGCGTGCCGCCGAAGAAATTGAACGCACCAAACTGGAAACGGCAAAGGAAGTGCAGGCCATTCGCGAACGCGCGGCCAGAGAGATCGCCGAGGTCAAGGCCAAAATCGATTCGGCACGGACGGCCTATGCCGGCGAGGTGGCCCAGGCCCGCGCGCGTTCGCAGAGCGAGATCCAGAAGATCCGGGAGGAAATGGAGGCGCAGATTGCCCGAGCCCGCCAACAGGCCCGCATGGAAGCCGACTCTACCGTGCTCACCGTCAGCCAAGTGAAACAATCAGCCCGCGAAGAAATTCTGAAAGTGCGCGAGGAAACGGCCCACGAGATCGCGCGTTTGCGCGAGGAAGCAGCCATCGAGAAAGAGCGCATTGCCTTCGAGTTGGCCGAATTTCGCCGAAAGGCGGCTGAAGAGAAAGCCACCCTGCAACAGCAACACGCCGCCGAGCTGGCCGAGATGCGCGAACAGGTGGCTCGCGAGAAAGAGCAACTCGCCATCGAGGTGCAGGAGGCCAAAAAGAAAGCCGCCGAGGAGATTCAAGCCATCCGGGCGCGCGTGGCGGAAGCGCGCCGCAAGGCCGACGAAGAGGTGGCCGCCTTGCAACAGGAGCACGCCACTACGCTGGCGCGCATGCGCAAAGAGTTCGAACTGGAAAAGAGCCAGCTGGCTGGCCAGATCGCAGAAGCGCGCCAGCGCGCCCAACAGGAGCTGGAAAAGATTGCCGCCGATGAAGCGCAAAAGGTGGCCGACATCCGGGCCCGTGCCGAAGCCGAACGCGAGGCAATCGCTGCCGAAGTGGCTGCAGCCCGACAGAAAGCCCAGGAAGAGATTGCGCGCATCCAGCGCGAGCTGGAACAGACGCTGGCGGAGCTGGAAGCCAGAAAACGCGAAATAAGCGAGCGGGCAGCCGCTGAAATCGAGGCGGCACGCAAAAAGGCCGAAGAAGAGATCCGGCGCGCCAATGAAGAGGCTCAGCAAAAAGTGCAACAGGCGCTGGCTTCCGCCAAAACAGCCGAACAGACCTATCAGGAAGAAGTGAAAAAAGCCGAGCAGACGGCCGAAGCACGCATCCGCGCCATCCAGGAAGAAGCTGCGCGCGCCATTGCCGAAGCCCAGGCCAGGAAGTCGGAGGTGAGCGAGCTGACGGCCGAAGAGGTGGTCAGTGCCCGACAGAAAGCTGCCGAAGAGGTGACGCGGGCCCGCGAGCAGGCCGCACGCGAGATTGCCGCAGCACGCGAAGCGGCCGAGCGCGAAAAGCAGGCGCTGGCCGAAGAGCTGGCCGCCCTGCGGCGCCAACAGGCTCAGGAGGTGGCGGCGGTAAAGCAGGAGGAAGCCGAAGCGATCCGCCAGGCACGCGAACAGGCCGCACGCGAGCGAGAGGCGCTGGCCCGCCAGGTGGCCGAAGCCCGTCAGAAAGCCGAGGCCGAGCTCAACGCCGTACGCCAAGAAACGGCGGCTGCCATCAAGGAAGCGCGCGAGCAGGCCGCACGCGCCCAGGAAGAGGCCGCAGAACAGATCGCTGCCGCCCGACAGCAAGCCGCCACAGAAATCGCCAGAGCCCAGGAAGAGGCCGCACATGAGGTGAGCACCATCCGCAAGCAGGCCGCCGAAGCCATCGCCCAGGCCCGCCGCGAAATGGAAACCAAGGTAGCCGAATACGAACAAATGGCTCAGGCCGCCGAAGCCGAGGCCCAAAAGCGCATCAACCTCGCAGAGCAGCATGCACAGGCACGCATCAACGAGCTGGCCCAGCAAGTGGCCAACGAAGAAGCCCTGGCCAACAAGCGCATCGCAGATGCGCGCGCCAAAGCCGAGGCCGAACTGGCGGCTATCCGCAAGGAAACCGAAGCGCGGAAAGCACAATACGCTCAGGAAGCCGAAGCCGCACGCAAACAGTCGCTCGACGAGATCAACCGCGTGAAAGCCGAAGCGGCGGAAGCCATCTACGACGCCCGCCGCGATGCCGCCGAGCAGCTCACCAAAATCAAGGAAGAAACCGCCGCCCGCATCGCCGAACTGCGGCAGAAAGTGGAACAGGAAGAAGAGCGACTGCGCCAGGCCGAACAGCAGCGCATCGAAGCCGAGCAGGCGGCACAGGCCGCGCAACAGCAAAAGCAGCAACTGGAAGCCGAACTACAGCGGCTCAAGGCCGATATCGCCGAGCTGAAAAAACAGCGCGACAGCCTCAAACAGAGCGGAAACTGATTTGAGATGGAGAGCGGAGGTTAAGACACACGGTAGGAACGCACGGCAGTGCGTCTGACACGGCAGTGCGTCTGCCTGTCCGGGAATTTTTGACGATGGACATTGAGGAAAAAGGGGTGCGATTACACCGATTTGACCGATTACACCAATTATACTCATTATACTGAGTCCCCTGAAAAAACCCAAAATCTCACGCAACAGCTTGTCCCGACGCCAGTCGGGGACGCTAAGACACAACGATTCGCAATGTGTTTTTTATTTTAAATCAAAATGTTATCTATAATACATACGCGTCGCGTGTCATCCCGACAAGTCGGGAACCTGCCCCGACCAAAGTCGGGGTTGTTAC